>CAZDAM010000058.1:0-21607 GCA_964503595.1 uncultured bacterium | reverse complement strand
AGGGCCTTCTGGGAACTCTGGTCGAGGTCAACGAAGAATTCTACACATCGGATCAATGGATGCAGGACTGGGGTGAAATCCTAGTGGCTGAGCTTCAGGATGGCCAGCATGTTCAGGCAATTTTTGACTCCAATCGTGGCCGTGGCCTTCAGGGGCTGGCCAAGGTTTTTGCTCGTATGTGGAATGCCCGCTACACCAAGAATCCTTCAAATGCCGGAATCAAAGGGGACTATGGCGGCAATATTGAAGTAACTCCTGACAATGTTCTGGTTCTGGGAACCACTTCAACTCAACAGCTGCGCAGCTTTTTTGCCGAGCGCGGTTATGCTGACAAAATGGCTCTTCTGGATACCGACTGGCTTCAGGTCGGTCATGTGGATGAGTACATCAGCTTCATTCCGGACGCTTCTGCTCCCAATGGTTACTCCATTGTAAAAGCGGATCCTTCCCTGGCCTTGGACACAATCCGTGACGCCTCCGATACCGAATTGAATCAGGTTCTTTCGGATTACCGTTCCCAGATCAAGGCCATGCACGAAGCTCTTCAGTCGGAGGGTATGACTCGCGGAAGTCTTGGGGACTATGATCTGAGCGAGGGCAATCCTCTGGCAGATGCAGCGACCCGCAACAATGATTCCCGGATGAATCAGCTGGTGGATCTGAATCGTGAGATTGCCAGTCTGATTGATGCAAATGTTGAGAGACTGAAAGCCAAAATTACCGAAGCTACCGGTGGCGAGCACTCCGAGTTTTCGGTGATTTCCTTTCCAACCCTGTTCAAGGGTTCCAAATACGGTGGTTCCTTAAGCCGCTGTGTGGCTCTTCTGCCGGGTACTGTCAACATGCTGGTTCTTGGCCAGCACGCTGTGATTCCGGATGCCCAGTTTCCCATGTTTAACGATCTGATTCGCAAGGCAACTGAAGGCAAGGCCATCAAGCCTCACTTTCTGGAAAATCTGGCTTACCACTACTATGCCGGCCAGATTCACTGTGGAACCAATGTCGTTCGCGACCCGGCTCACTATGTTGTGAAGCCTGAACTGATTCTGCGCTGGAAAGAGCGTCAGGCTCGCCTGGCAAGATTCCGTGAACTGATTTCACGCTGATTCAGCTAAGCTTGTGCAACAATGGTCACCAGTTTTCTGGTGGCCATTTTGTTTTACGGGAGGTTTGAATTGAAGATTGCTGTTTTGGGAGGAACCCGGTTCGTCGGGCGGCATATTGTGGAGACCCTGATTCAAAGGGGAATCAAACCCGTTCTGTTTCATCGGGGAGTGTCTGGAGCAGGACTGTTTTTGGATCTTGAGCATCGCAAAATGGACCGCAGGCAGGAATGCTGTCTAGATGATGCCGAAGCATGGGATGCTGTAATTGATACCTGTGCCTATCGGCCCGAAGATCTGGTTCACACCTCAAAAGCCTTTCAGAACTGCACCCGGCATTATGTCTATGTTTCAACCATTTCCGTCTATGGTGAGCTGAGTCAGCCCCTGAATGAAGATTCCCCGCTTCTCAGGGAAGAAGATCTGGATGATCCCTATAATGGATATGGGGCAGGTAAGGTTATCTGTGAGCGGCTTTTGGGAGAAACCTTCGAAGATCGTCTCCTGGTTCTCAGGCCTGGAATTCTCGCGGGCCCCTGGGATCCGACGGACCGCTTCACCTGGTGGCTTCGGGAGTTGCGCCAGAATCTTCTGCATCATGGCCTGAGGCCGGAGCAGCCGGTTCAGTTTCTGGATGCTCGGGATTTTGGGGCTTTTATCTATGAGCTTCTTATGAAGAAAACCACGGGGATCTTTAATGTAACTGGTCCAAGAGAGGGCTATACCGGTCAGGACTTTCTCCATGATCTGGCCCCAAAGGGGGCTTCCCCCCCCTCCTATAGCGATGACATAGCTCTTCTGGGGTCCCCATTTTCCATCCATAAGGACAATCAGGCCCTGTTTGAAGTGAATCCGTCTAAAGCCCTTGCGGCGGGCCTGAAGCGGAGAGAGGTCTCAAGTACCGTGCGGGATACTCTGGAATGGATGCGGGCGGAAGGAATCTACTGATGGAAATCGATCTTTTACCTCAGAAGGCGATCCATCTGGTTGAGGCGAGATTTGGCAGTCAGGAAGGTTCCCATGACTGGAATCACATGTTAAGAGTGATGCATGGGGCAGATCAGATCGCCCGCCTGAGCGAAGCGGATCGTACCCGTACGGCCTGGATTGCCCTGATGCATGACTGGGAGGACCGCAAGCTCTTGCCGGATCCGAGAAACACTCTGGAAGTCCTCCATGAATTTGTGGAGAAAGAGGAAGCGGCAGTCATTGCCGAAGAAGTCGGGAGAATCAGCTTCAGTAAAGGACTGGTACCGTATACCCTGGAGGGGAGGGTGGTTTCCGATGCCGATCGCCTGGATGCAATCGGGGCGATCGGGATTGCCCGCTGTTTTGCCTTCGGGGGAAGCCGGGAAAGAGCACTCTGGGATGGCGTATCCGCCTCGTCTTTGACCTCATTGGGACACTTCTGGGAGAAGCTTCTGAAGCTCAATGAAACCCTTTATACCGATGCAGCCAGGGATTTCTCCCGCAGACGGCAGAAGTTTTTGCACGAATTTCTTCTGGAATTTTCACGGGAATGGTTTGAATTTCTGCCCCGGAAAGAACTTGCGGGAAACTTTGACGGCGATTTTTCGTAGATCGCTTAAGGAGGCGGAGGCAGGTATGCGAAAAATCGGCAGGCTGGCAGTACTTCTGGTCCTGGTACAGATTCCAGGTTATTCCCAGGGTTGGTTTGGTGGTTTGGAGCGGCGCACGGCAGAGCCGACCGGAGGAGACTGGTTTAGTTCTTCTTCGTCGGTACCCCGTACCCGGCTCAATACGGCCCCGATTCTTCAGGACTCCAGTGCTGAAGAAATGCATATCCTGGGTGAATGGCGAGAGCTGAAAAATTATCACTTCAGCCGGAATCCCCTCAATTCGGATGAATTGCTCAGAGATCTGCAGTCTTTGGTGAATGAGTCCAGGGGAAGCAATCCTCGCGCCATGCTGGCCTACTCCAGGGCCTTGACTACTTTTGCTCGTAAACCGTATTACCAGGATCAGATGACCGGTATGCTTCGTATGGCCGGAATTTATCTGGATTATGTAGCTGTTGGAGGCGGTAGCGCTACAGAGGCTCAGAAGGAGGAAGCTCTTCGTCTCCAGGAAGCTCTTGGCGAGGAAGCCGGGCTGGAGTCGACTTCCGAAGAGACCCGGGAGCAGGTTCAGGCCCAGGAGGGAGCAGCCCTGAGTGAGGCGGATGCCCTGATTGCCGAAGGCCGATATGAGGAAGCTGAGGCCAGGATCCGGTATGCGGCTCATTTGTCCCGTTTTACCAATCAAACCGTTCTTCGAAAGCTTCGGGATGTGCTGAGGGAAATGGCCAGAAGGGAGGCCCGTCCGGAAAGAGCTTCCGTGATTACGGCAGAAGCCAATTTTATTGACCGTACTCTGGGAGAGGATGAAGCCGCTGATGCGATTGTAAGCGGCAATCCTACCGGACAGGAGAATGCTCCGGCTTCCAATGCCTCGCAGGAACAGGTCGAGGTTGCAGTGGAGCGGGCTCATGTTCAGGAACAGAACGGCGAGCATACTGAAGCTCTGGAAACCCTGCGTGAAATTGTCATTGAATCCGGCTTCCGCTCAGCTAAAGCCCGGTATTATCTGGCCCGTCAGTACCTGAGAATGGCCTCCATGAGTGAGTTTCGTTCCCGGAGAACTGAATATGAGCGACTGGGGAACACCCATCTGGCAGAAGCCCGGCAGCTGGCTGGGCGTCATCTGGATACCTATCCTGATAATGCCCAGTTTGCCGAAGAGGCGGAAAGGCTTGGGGAAGAGGGTATGGCCGCGGCTCCCTCCCGTCCGCTCGAAGATGCCGTGGATAATGCTATCCGCGAGGCTTTAAGCCTGAATGAGGAAAACCGTCTCAGTGATGCTTTAAGACTCCTGAGGGAAGCAGTTGAGGACTCTTCCCGTCATTCGTCCAAGGCATTCTACTTTCTGGGAAAACAGTACGTCCTTCTTGTGAGATCCGGCCGTGATGTCACTGCGAATCGCAGCCGTGCCAGACAGGCCTATGAGGCGGCCATTGCCCTGGAGTCGAGTCATCTGGAGGATTTCAGCCAGAACCGTGAATGGGCGGGGCATGCCCGGGATCGTCTGGCCGAGCTGGATGTTACTCCGGCTCCAGTCAGTACAGAACCATCTGAATCGGCTCCGGATGAGACGCCCTCCCAGCCTGCCCGCCAGATGCTGGTGAAGGCGGCCAGTGGATTGAATTTGAGAAGGACCCCCGAAGGTCAGGTCCTGAGGACTCTGGAATACGGGACCGTTGTTGAAGTCCGTTCTCAGAGAAATGGCTGGAGTCAGGTGAGAGTGAACGGACAGGAGGGCTGGGTATCCACGGAATGGCTGGAAGAAGCGACAGCCCAGCGCATTGCCAGCCGGGCCCAGGAAATGATTGCACCCTGCAATGGCACGGTTACATCGGTTTATGGAATGCGGACCCATCCGATTCATGGAACCCGCAGAATGCATGCGGGGCTTGATGTTGGTGCTCCTAAGGGAACCCCCCTGAAGGCGATGGCCAATGGAGAAATCATCTATGTCGGCACCATGGGTGGCTATGGCAAAACGGTCAAGATCCGCTATGATAACGGCTATGAATCGCTTTATGCCCATATGCACAATTACTCCGGTACCCGTGGAACCAGCCGGGTTGGACAGAGAGTGGTCCAGGGAGAAGTCGTGGGCCAGGTGAATACAACCGGTTCTTCCACCGGAAACCATCTGCACCTTGAATTGCGCAGGAATGGTGAGAGAATCAGCCCGGCTCCTGTCATTGGTAAAAGAAACACCAGGGGGGAGCGCATCTGAAGCTATTTGGCCTTTTGCTCTCTGTTCTGATTTCAGTCCTTCCGGCTTTTGAGGTTCCGTTTGGAAGCCAGGAAGGCCGGGTGACCTCCAATTACCAGGGCGAAGAGGATGTGACCCTTCCCTATGCAGCTTTTGCCGCGAATGGGAAGCTTCATATTCTGGAGCCGATTCGCCGCAGGATTCTGGTTTTGGATTTTCGGGGGCGACTGCTTCGGGAAATCGAACTCAATCAGCCGGATCTGATTGCGTGGCACCCTTTCAGGAGCATGGCTCTGGTTGGACATCGCTATGTCCTTTTGAGCCAGAGAAATGCGGGGATTCTGCTTTATGATCCGGTTCTGAACCAGATCCGGGTGATGAATGATAGCCAGTCAGCCATGTCCCAGGTTCAGGCTCCGACGGGTCTTGGTACTTTTGGGGACTATATTTCTGTGCTGGATTCGGTCAATGGGTTTGTACAGATCTTTTCCCGCCGTGGAAGTCTTCTTGGAGGCCTGCCTGCCCAGGGTATGAAGGAATCGCTTCCTTATTCGGCCACGGAAATTCTGGCGATCCGGGAGAATGAGGATCTGGCTGAAATCAGACTTCTGTCCATGCGCGGGGGAGATCAGAGCTTTTATCTGCCCAAGATGCAGGAAGGGGATGAATTTGTCTCCCTGAAATTCATTGGCATGGATCCGCGGGGTTTTGTCTATGTGGAGAAAACGTCGGGTCCAAGGCATGGGACTCCGCTTGTTTCCATTCTCAAGCTTTCTCCCATGGGGGAAGTTTTTGCGGATGTTCTGACGGAGGCAACCACCAGGGATATGCTTGAATTGTCATTCCGGTTTGTTCTTGTCGCCGAGGATGCCCTGTTTCAGATTCATCTGAATGAAGGGGGGCTGGGGTTCAAGCCTCTTCGTCTAAAGACCCCGCCAACCCCTCCGTAAACCATGAAAAAATCATGATTTGTGGAGTCCAGAACTTCTATTGCCACGTTTCGGGCATGAAGCGCTCGGAAGTTTTTACTCAGAAGTCCTGGGCTTCTCGAAGATGTTTCGAGACGAGTACTGGACTCAGTTTGACCCCAGGCCCCGGAGGGTGAAGATCACCGGCATGCGGGTGGAGCTGTTCTGACTCTTAAAGTAGAGACTGTGGAAGCATTGAGGCAGAAGGGGGCCAAAATTTTGGACCTGTTCAGGATGAGCCCTGAGGAAAGCTGGCTGATCTTGAAGATCCGGACGGGAGTCTTTGAATCTCATGGAGCCTTCGTATTAAGAAGAGAAGGGTTTCTTTTCGCCCCATTGCCAATTGGAAATCCTCCCATTAGACTAGCCCCATTTTTGGGAGGAACTCTATGAAAATCGTATTGGCTTACTCTGGTGGCCTGGATACCAGCATCATTCTGAAATGGCTCAAGGATCGTTATCAGGCAGAAGTCGTCTGCTTCACTGCGGATATCGGACAGGGTGAAGAAGTGGAAGAAGCTCGTCTCAAGGCTTTGAAAACTGGAGCTGTTTCAGCTCATGCGGTTGATTTGAAAGAAGAGTTTGTCCGGGATTTTGTCTTTCCCATGCTAAGAACCGGGGCTCTTTATGAAGGCCAGTATCTTATGGGTACTTCAATTGCCCGCCCGCTGATTTCCAGGGCCATGTTAAGAATTGCCGAGGCAGAGGGGGCAGAGGCCATTGCTCACGGAGCTACCGGCAAAGGAAATGATCAGGTGCGCTTTGAATTGAGCGCCTATGCCATCAATCCGGCTATCAGGGTGATTGCTCCCTGGAGAGAATGGGAGTTTGAAGGTCGTGAAGACATGATGGCCTATGCTGAAACGCATGGAATTCCTACCGGTGTGACACGTGATAAACCCTGGTCGATGGATGCCAATCTCCTGCATATTTCCTATGAGGGTGGTGTTCTTGAGGATCCCTGGAATGAGTCTCCCAAAGGCATGTGCAAGCTGACGGTTGAACCTGAAGATGCCCCTGATGAAGCTGAAGTTGTTGAAATTGAGTTTGCCAATGGTGATCCGGTAGCGGTCAACAATCAGAAGATGTCTCCCGCTGAACTTCTGGGCCATTTGAATCAACTGGCCGGAAAGCATGGGGTTGGACGTGTGGATCTGGTGGAAAACCGGTTTGTCGGCATGAAATCCCGGGGAGTCTACGAGACTCCGGGAGGAACCCTGATTTTTGAAGGACGCCGGGCGGTGGAAACCCTGAGCGTGGATCGAGAGGTTCTGCGTCAGCGCGAGGCTCTGGCGATCAAATATGCCGAGCTGGTCTACAACGGGTTCTGGTTTGCTCCGGAAAGAGAAGCTCTTCAGGTCTATTTTGATCATGTGGCCAAAGCGGTGAATGGTGTCGCTCGTCTGAAACTCTACAAGGGCAGGGCCTGGGTTGTCGGGCGCAAGGCTGAGCAAAGTCTTTATGATCAGGCTCTGGTGTCCTTTGAAGGTGCTGGTGGTTATCGTCAGGCTGATGCCGAAGGATTCATCCGTTTAAACGCGACCAGACTGCGCACCCAGGCGCGGATTAAAGGGCAGAAATGAGTTCTCAGAAGACCTGGGGGGGAAGATTTTCCGAAGCTCCCAATGAGCTTGCCAGAGAGTATAACGCCTCACTGAATTTTGACCGCCGTCTGGCCCTGGTAGATATCCGGGGTTCTCTGGCCCATGTTCGCATGCTCGGAGCCAGAGGCATTCTGCCGGAAAAGGAAGCTGAGATCATTGAAAATGGTCTTCTTCAGGTGCAGGGAGAGCTGGAGGCTGGGACCTTTCCTTTCCGTGAGGAGTATGAGGATATCCACATGAATGTGGAGGCCCGTCTGACAGAAATTGTCGGTCCAGTGGGGGGCAAGCTTCACACGGGCCGCAGCCGTAACGATCAGGTTGCCACGGATCTCAGACTCTGGTGTCTGGAAGAGCTTGTACGCCTCAAGGCCCTTCTAGGCGATTATCGCCGGATTCTCCTGGATGAGGCGGATAAGGCCTTGGAGCGGGGGTTGATTCTGCCGGGTTATACCCATCTTCAGCGAGCCATGCCGGTGATGCTGGCTCACTGGTTTTTAGCCTGGCAGGAAATGGCTTCCCGTGATGAAGCCAGAGTCCAGGATGCCATGAAAAGAGTTGGGGAATGTCCCCTTGGGGCGGCAGCTCTCGCGGGCACGGGTTTTCCAATTGATCGGCATCAAACAGCCAGAGAGCTGGGATTTTCAAATCCAATGCGAAACTCTTTGGATGCTGTGGCCAGCCGTGATTTTGTGCAGGAAGTCCTAAGTGTTTTACAGATTATCCAGACACATCTTTCCCGGCTGAGTGAAGAACTGATTCTCTATTCCAGCTTTGAGTTCGGATTTGTGACGATTTCAGATGCTTTTGCGACGGGGTCAAGTATCATGCCCCAGAAGAAGAACCCTGATATCCCAGAGTTGATCCGGGCCAAGGCAGGCAGGGTTCTGGGTAGTTTGACAACAATCAGCTCTGTCCTGAAGAGTTTGCCCTTGGCCTACAACAAGGATCTTCAGGAAGATAAGGAGCCTCTGTTTGACGCTATGGATACAGTACAGAGTTCACTGCGTCTGACGGCGGCACTTTTACCAGGTTTGACCTGGCATAAGAAGCCTATGCTCAAGGCGGCCAAATCCGGCTTTTCCCTGGCAACTGAACTGGCTGACTGGTTGGCTTGTAAAGGACTTCCGTTTCGGGAGGCCCATCATGTTGTGGGAGCGATTGTGAAGTACTGTGTGCAAGAGGAATGTGAACTCTCGGATTTGAGCCTGGAGACTTTTAAGAAGTTCCATGCTCTGTTTACTGAGGATGCATTGCGCCTGACTTCGCTGGAAACGGCGATTTACCAGAGGGTTTCTTATGGAGGGACTGCTCCAGAGGCTGTCAAAAAGGCTATGAATGAGGTACGCTCAACCCTGAATTCTAAATGAAGGTGCAGGTTACCTGCCCTTTTGTTGATCCTGCTGCTGTAAGATGATACCAGGCAAAAAAAGTCATCAGTGTAACAATAGACGGCTTGTTTCTACTGGCAATGGTGCTGCTCCTGGAGACTCCGGTGGCGGCCCTGTTTTTTTGCCGGATCCTCTGACAATAGCCTCTCTGGCGGATTTTCGTACGGCTCTTGTAATCTTTGGAGAGGCTCTGCAGAGTCAGGGTCCCGTTAAGACCGGGCTCCCTAGAGTTCGGCTGGATTCCCGGTTCGGAAAAGAGTGTCAGACGACGAAATCCTCACGCTCTGCCCTGAATTTTTCATAGACACTTTTATAGGCGGGGACATCCCGGGAGAGAATCCGCACCATGTTCATGGTTTTTTCCCTGACTTCGGAATGGCGGCAGTGCAGAAGTTCTTCGGCCAGTTCATGAAGTCTGAAATCGGCGAGTTCGCCAATACAGTAGACGGCGGTCAGGTTGTTGAGTTTATGGGGACTGTCAACCAGCCTTTTGAGCGCTTTTTCGGTTTTTTTCTTGAAGGACTTCCAGAGGGCAATGATGGTATTACCGACAACCCGGTTGCTGGTGTCATCAAGACTCGGAAACAAGAGCTGGCGCTGATTTCCGGGGAGAATTGAAGCCAGAGATTCCACAGCATTGGCCCGGACCCGATCATTATGGTGGCGCAGATATTTTTCCAGAATCGGGACCTTGCGGTTGGAGGCAGCCGGAACCCGTCCCAGTGAGGTGATAAGGGCAGCGATGACCTTGTAGTCCTTTTCGATTTTAAGTCGCTGCAAAACGATCTCAATGCTGTCCTCATCTCCTTTGGTGACCATTTGCTGAACAGCTTCCATCCGAAAGGCCTGTACATCGGAATTCATGGCGGCTGGTGTGCCGGGGCGGGAGTCCAGAAGTCCCTGGAATTTGAAGTAAAGCTTATCTGGCCACAGACCAAAGGGATTCTGCTTTTCGATGTTCTCAAGAATCTCTCGGGCCCGGCCAACACCCTCGGATCCCATATGCTCCAGCCCCTCCAAAGCTTTGGCCCTCACGGATTCAACCTCATCCATCAGCAGAATGGCCAGAAGCTGGGCTCCGGCCTCAATCCGAATCCGGCCTAAAGCATAGGCTGCTGAGTCGCGGTAAGCGGAATGAGGCGACTGGACCATACGGGTAAAAAGAGCAAAGGCACGCTGATCCCCCAGATTGTGAAGGGCCTTGATGGCAGTTGCTCGCACCCGGTTATGGTTGTGATTGGCAAACTGGGCGATCGAGGCGAGAGCCTGGGTATTGCCAATCATTTCCAAGGCCTCAATGGCGGTGGAAAGTACTCGGGGCTCCTCATTTTCCAGGTAATCAAGAATATCCTGAAAATACCGATCGCCAGCGGAAAGCATTAGCCGGATGCAGCACATCTTATGAAAAGGATCCGCGGAGTAGGTTTCAATGACGAGCATTTCGGGCAGAAATTCCTCAAGGCTGTGTTTGACAGCGTAAAGAAAAGCTTTGTTGACGGTGTCTGCGTTGCTGGATTGAAAGGCCCGATCCAGGTTTCTAAGGTTTTCACTGTCAAGTTTACGGGCCGGAAAAGCCCTCAGGGACTGGATCTCATTGATGGCCTTGCGGATTTCGTATTTAAGCTGAATATCAGTTTCTGCTGCGAGGAAACTTTCCAGAAGGGAGGTGCGATCCGGAAGAGAGGAGACGCAGAGATCCCTTACGGCATAGCGGCGGATATCGGGATCGTGGCTGCGAAAATCAGTGAGGATTTCATCTCTTGTACGTTCTGGAGCGCGAAGCATATCCGAATTGTACCCCTGATGAGTGAAGGGCTCAATCCATAGAGCATAGCTTAGTGCTCATTCTGGGGGTTAGAAGAGGAGGGTTTGTCCGGTACGGGATAGGAAAGGGATTCAAGCTCCCGGACATTCAGAGTTGCTCCCAGGATTCCCAGAGTCAGAAAGCAGGCATTGAAAATAGGGATCGGCAGAAAGATCAGGGAGAGGAGACCGGTACCAAGGACTCTGGCTTTGTGTTTCCAGAGATAGCGCAGCTTTTCTCCTGTTTTCAGGCCACGTAGACCGAGGCTGAAGTCATGGCATTCGCTTCCGAGTAAAAAGCCCTGAAACAGGGTGACAAAGAGAATGGCAGAAGGTAGTCCGATGATGGGAAGAAGACTGCCGCAAAAAGCCAGAAGACCCCCTGCGATGAGAAGGCCGCTGATGAGAATTCCATCCAGAATCTGGGCAGTGACAGGAAGAGGCTGAAATCCTCCTGGAGGTGTTCCCAGCCGGTTTTCCACATGTTCTACCAGGGTCGAATAAAGCAGAGAGCAGCTTATAGAGAAGGAAAGAAACCAGAATGCCACTCCGCCAAGCATGCGAAGGCTTAAGTGAAGAAAACTGGCTCCAAGACCCATAAGCCAGGTCAGAATCTCAGAAAATCCGACCCAGACGGGCCATTCCACAGGAAGCCAGGGAGCCAGAGTTACAAAGCTGATATAGATGGCAAAGATCCAGAGAATGGCTGATACACCGACAGGGGCAAGAGACAGTACCAGGGCACGCCGGTCCTTCAGGACAAGAGGTAGAGCCCGGATGGGGCTGAGGCTTCCCTGGATCAGTTCAAACATAGTTTCCCTGATCGGAGTGAATACGTGGTTTGCGGCATATCCGATCTGTTCGGCATAATAGCCTATCTGATCTGAATTTGCCGAATCGCTGAGTCGGCCGGAAGTGAAAGTGAACCGGAATATGAAATGGATGGCAGTATTTTTTTGCCTGATGAGCAGCATTTCTGCTGATATAGGCTGGGCTGAACGCCTGCAGAAAGTGTCCAGTGTGATCAGGATGGTGCAGGAAGGCTATGTGGAAGCTGAGACGTCCGAGGATGATGACAGACTGGAAGAAGGGGCAATCCGGGGAATCCTTCATCAGCTGGGTGATCCTTTCACCCGCTATATTCCGGCCCAGAACTACACCAGCATGCAGGAGGATATGGAGGGTGGTTTCGGGGGGGTGGGAATCACCTGGACCAGAGAAGAAAACTGGTTTCGGGTCATCAGCCCCATGGAAGGGACACCTGCCTGGAAGGCCGGGATTCGTGCCGGAGACAAAATTGTCAGCATTTCAGATCAGCCGACAAAGGACATGAGCATGGAAGATGGGTCCAACTTGATGAAAGGGAAGGTCGGTACCGAAGTCAGGATGGGAATTGTCCGGGAAGGGGAGCCCGAAGTCCTTTCCTACTCCATCAAAAGGGATTTCATCGAGGTTTCCAGTGTCCGCTCCGGAATTCTGAGCACAGGCTATGGCTATATTCGTATCACGGCCTTTACGGCAACTACCGGAGAAGATGTCGCGGATGCCGTCAGAAGTCTTGAGAAGTCCGGGGATCTTGAAGGGCTGATTCTGGATCTGAGAGGCAATCCGGGAGGTCTTCTGAACGCAGCGGTTGAGGTTGCTCAGATTTTCCTTCCCGAGGGCTCTCTTATTGTTTCCATCAAGAATCGTCAAGGGTTGGAAAACCGGTTTGAATCCGAGGGAAAGCTGCACAAAAGCTGGCCGATGACAGTCCTGATTGATCATGGTTCGGCCTCAGCCAGTGAAATTGTGGCCGGAGCCTTGAAGGATTCCAGGAGAGCCCTTCTGATTGGTTCCAGATCCTTTGGCAAGGGTTCGGTGCAAACTGTTTTGCCATTGGGAGATGGTTCGGCGGTGGCCTTGACCACGGCCTATTACTACACACCTGCAGGTATCAGGATCCATAAGATCGGGATTGAACCGGATGTCAAAGTGACCTTCCCCCGCTTAAGTGAAGAGGAACTGAAAGCTTATCGGGAAGAGCTTCTTAAGCAGAATGAAGCCAGAATTGAAGCCCTGGATCAGAAACAGCAGGCCGAACTGAAGGGGGATGGAGAAGCCCATGCTCCGGAAATGATTCCAATTTCTTCTCATGATCAGCCTTTAGGTCGTGCCCTGGAAATTCTCAGAGCAGTGAGCCTTTATACCCACGGGACCTGAAATGCTTTCGGAAAAGATCCTGAATTTGGCCCAGCACCCAAATCTTCGCCTCGGAGAATACGAAGAATTTCTGCATTTTCTGGCTGAGGAACTGCGCCACCATTTTGGCCTTGATGCTCTGGCATTTCTCGATCAGTCCAAGGACTCCTGCCGCATCCTGATGGTTCATTCTTCAAGGGGCTGCGGCATCTTTGGCAAAGAATATCTCACTCCAGAACTTCTGGAAAAATCTCCCAAAGAAATCCTTGAGGTTCTGGGAGCTGAAACAGAATCCGCTCTGAAGGTGGAAATGCGGCCTTTGATCCACGAAGGCAATCTGGTCGGATGTTGGCTTTATTCTCTGAGAACCCCTTTGGACAGCCTGGCCCTTGAACTGGTGGAAAGGCTTCTGTCTCGGGCTGTGGATGGTCTGAGGCACCAGAAGCAAAACCCGGGTCTTAAGCGGGTTTATAATGAGCATGAGATTGTACTGGATTTTGTGCCGGCTCTGATCTGGTATACCGATTTGAGGGGGCGGATTCTGAGGATCAACCAGGCTGCGCTTGAAATCAGTGGCCTTGAGCCTGAAGATGTCCAGGGGCAACCGATTGAAAAAGTCTGGCCCGATTATTTCCGTCGCCACTATCAGGAAAATGCCGAAACTGTTTTGCAGTCAGGTCTGCCTGTTCTGGGAGAAATTGAAGAACTGGAATCTCAACTTGGTTCGGCGGTATGGCTTAAATCCGACAAGATCCCCCATCGGGGCCGGAATGGTCGAATTGTTGGAATGTTCACTTTTGCGGTGGATATCACCAGTCTCAAGAAATCCGAAGAAGCTCTGGGTCGTTATAACGAGGAACTTGAGGATAAAGTCAGGGCTCGCACTCATGAGCTGGCGACTGAGATCCGGGAGAGGCAGCGCTTTGAAGATGCCCTGAGGGAAAGTTCCCAAAAGTATGAACAGCTTTTTTCGACCGTTTCGGATCCGATTCTGGTTTATGAGCTGGAATCCAGGCGGATTGTAGATGTGAACGAAGCCGCCAAACAGGTTTATGGCTATAGTCGTCAGGATTTTCTGGATATGAGCCTGGATTCCCTGAATGGGAAGGATTTGAGCCAGAGTCCCGAATTTGCCGGCTTTGTCGATCAACCGATTCATCTGCCGGCAGGCTGGAAGCTTCAGGCCAAAAGCAGCGGACGCTGCTTTCCGACGACCATATCGGGGGGGATGTTCACCCACAACAGCCAAGCTCTGGGAGTTGCCGTAATCCGGGATATGAGTCAGGATTTACGTTCACGCCTGGAGCTGGAGCGGGCCCGGCTTAAATCCGAGCAGGCCATGCGGACCAAAAGTGAATTTTTGGCCAATATCAGTCACGAAATCCGCACCCCGATGAATGCCATTCTGGGTTTTTGCGAGCTTTTGGAAGCATTTTCGCTTCCGGAAAAAGTCAGAGGCTGGGTCAGTGCGATTGCCAGTTCCGGGCGAACCCTTCTGGCTCTGATCAACGATATTCTTGATCTTTCCCGTATTGAAGCCGGAAAAATGGAATTGAGTCTTGAAGGGGTGGATATTTCCCGCCTTGTCAAAGAAGTCCGCGGTATGTTCGAACATGCCGCTCTGGGGCGGGATGTACGGGTTGAAGTCTGTACAGATCCGTCATTGCCTCCATCCCTGATTCTGGACGAGGTCCGGGTTCGTCAGATCCTGGTAAATCTTGTGGGAAACGCCATTAAGTTCACCGAGCAGGGGTTTGTGAGGATCAAGGCCCGCCAGACGAGGGTTCATGGCCACCTTTCCGATATTATGCTGGTGGTTGAGGATACTGGAATTGGCATTCCTGAAGAGCAGCAGTCGGCAATTTTCGAGGCCTTTCGCCAACAGTCCGGGCAGAGCAGCCGTAAATACGGAGGGACCGGTCTTGGTCTTGCAATTACCCGCCGTCTGATCGAGATCATGGGGGGCACTATTTCCCTGAGTAGTACTCCCGGCAAAGGTTCACGCTTTGAAGTGCAGCTCTTTGACGTTCCCTGTGAAAGTGAAGAACCGGGAGTGGAAAGCCCGCTGGTTCTGAGTATGGATGTCCTGTTTGAAACCTGTCGGATTCTGGTGGTGGACGATATCGAACTCAACTGTCGGCTGATTCAGGAGTTTCTGGCAGGAACCGGTCTGGAGGTCTTTTCTGCCACCAGTGGGAGCGAGGCCCTGGCCCGTATTCAGAAAGAACGCTTTGATCTGATTCTTCTGGATCTGCGTCTTGAGGATATGGGTGGCGAGGAGGTTGCCCAGCAGATCCGGTCCGTTTACGGCCCTCAGTGCGTTATTTTAGGCTGGACCGCTGGCTGTCAGGTACAGAATGAGGCTTTTGACGGATACCTGGTCAAGCCTTGTCGTCGACCGGATCTGATCGGGGAGCTATGCCGTCATCTTCCGTTTCGGATGCAGTCCAGACAGCCTGAAACTTCTGAAGAATTGTCAGCAGATGACACCAGACCTCAGCAGGGTCTGGAGCAGGTCAGCCATGCCCTGCCTTCGCTCAGAGGAGATCTTATGAAATCCTGGGAACAGGCGATGGAAACCTGTGTCATGAGTGAAATCGAGGCTTTTGCCGGGGCCCTTCAGGAAGTTGCCCGACAGTGCGGGTGCGAAAACCTGGGGCTCTATGCCGATCTTCTCTGCGAATTGAGCGAAAGCTTTGATATTGAACATCTGACCCTTGAGCTGGGTCGCTTCCCCGGTATGGTTCGCAGTCTGGAAAGGGCGGTTCTGGAAGGAAAACATGGGTGCGCGTGAGAATGGAATGAGTGAAGGTCTGGTTTTGATTGTGGATGATGTCCCGAAGAACCTTCAGGTACTGGGCTCCATGCTCAGGACCTTTGGTTTTGATGTGGCTTTTGCCTCGGGAGGTCCCCAGGCTCTGACTCTGGCCAGAGCCCGCCAGCCGGATCTGGTCCTTCTGGATGTCATGATGCCGGAAATGGATGGCTATGCGACCTGCCGGGCTTTCAAGGAAGACCCGAATCTTCAGAAAATTCCCATTCTGTTTTTGACGGCTAAGACCGAGACAGATGACATTGTGGAGGGTTTTGAAGCAGGGGGAGTGGATTACGTCACTAAACCGTTTCGCTCCGTGGAGCTTCTGGCGAGGGTCAGAACCCAGATTCAGCTGGGACGAACCCGCAGGGAACTGGCTTTGGCAAACGAGGAACTCAAAGTTTCCAACCATTCCAAGGAAAGGTTTCTCTCGATTCTGGCCCATGATCTACGCGGTCCTTTTACCGTGTTTTTGAGTATGGCTGATCTTCTGCTTCTGCATGTCAGAAATGGCCGCCAGGATCGTCTGGAAGAATCCGTTGAGGGTTTAAGAGGTATGGTTCAGCGCCTGCACAGCCTTCTGGAAAATCTCCTGGAATGGGGAAGAATGCAGAAAGAGGGGATTGTTCTGAACCCCGCAGACTTTCGGGCCTCTTTTGAGCTGGGTAAGGTTCTGGGCCATCTGAAGGATGTAGCGAAGTCCAAGGACATTGAACTGGTTTCCCAGCTTGATGATTCGCTTGAGGTCTTTGGCGATGCCCATATGTTTCAGGCTGTCGCCCGTAACCTGATCGCCAACGCCATTAAATTCTCTGGCCGGGGAAGTGAGGTGATGATTCGTTTATCCCGGAAGGGTGATATGGCTCTGATTGAAGTCGAGGACCGGGGCATTGGTATGGATGAAGAAATCCTGAAGCAGCTTTTCAGGGTGGATCAGGTGGTGACGCGCAGCGGAACGGAAGAGGAGCGGGGAACAGGTCTTGGGCTGGTCCTCTGCCATGACTATGTGAAGAAGAATAACGGGGAACTGTGGGCTCAGAGCCGGCCCCGGGAGGGCTCGGTCTTTCGCTTCACAATTCCCCTGAAAAAGTGAGTCTGTTTTATTCCGTAACTCCTGGTTTCAGAGGGAAGATCGGGATCAAACCTCCGCCAGAACTGACATTGACCACCTTGGAAGAGGAGACCCGGCCAAGCATTCCCGCATATTTGCCATTGAAGACATATGGATTGATGTTGAGGTTACGTTTTTCCCGAATGACTTTCCCATCCTTTAAGACCGGGAATTCGTATTCGGGAATATCCATGGCTTCCTGAGCAATCCACCAGGAAGATCCCATGGTGTGTTCAACGGCCTGTTCCCATTGGGCCTTGTCGGTAATTTTTCCGACATAGACTCCCTGCCCTCCAGCTCCTCCTGTTGGCTTAAGAACCATGGTTTCCCGATGTTTCAGAAGATATTCATGGAGGCTGATATCTGTTCCTTCCGGACTCAGGGTAATGGTTTCATCAAGTTTGCGGGTCCATGGGATATGCTCCTTGATGGCCTCGATTTCTTCTTCATCAAAAAGATCGTGATTCTCGGAATTGGTCATCAGAGACATGATCTCTTTCTGGGATCCGATAATGGCCCTGAAAGGATTGACGGTGCAAACCGAGCGTTCCCGGATGGCGGCCAGAAATTCCCTGAGCTCACGGGGATAGCGCTTGAAGAAGACAAAGCGGATACTCAGATTGATGATGTCAAAGGGCACGTTGTTGGAGTAAAGCCGTCCGCTACGGTGCTCCAGCTCCCGCGGATCCACAAAATGGGATTCAAAGCCTTTCTCAATACAGAAATCGCGGACAATTTCGGCATCAGATCCGGTCAGGTACTGCTTGTAGGAGGCCAGTCCGATGCGGGGTCTTTCAGCGGTACCACCGTATTCGCGGTAACAGGACAGCAGGGAGTCCAGAAACAGCTGAAGCAGGTGGGGGCGATTTTCATTGACGTAGTTCTGAATCAGATCTCGACAGAAGTCCTGCTCGGTGAACAGTTTTTCATAAACTCCTGTCCAGCCCCTGCCTCCGGGGTTATCCGTATTGAATTCGATGAACTTGAGGTTCTTGCCATCAAACAGGGCATCGTGGCGGTTGATAACGGTAGGCTTCTTGAAGCCGGGATCCCAGTCAATCCACTCCTCAGGAATGTCGGTGTAGAGAAAATAATCCCGGACTCTCTGATCATGTTTATAGGCGACAATCACCTTGTCCATAGCCCGCTCCAGAATTTCGGCAACCCGGGCGATCAGTTTCTGGGATTCATCTTTCAGGAATAGGGGGGTGAGAGTGATAGGCAGGGCCGTATTTTCTCCGTAAGAACAGCGCTTTTTATTCAGTTTTTCCAAAAACTGCATCCGCTGGCGGATCACCTCGTGAGGATGGCTTTCCATCCAGGATTCCATGGCCTGCTCGGCGGCTTTGAAGTTCAGGGGTTCATTTAGGACTTTACTGGAAGCTTTGACCTTCGTCATAAATTCTCCTGTCGTGATAGGAGCTCCTATTCTATCTGGCAGACCGGGAAGTTGAAAGCTGGAAGGGGGGACAATACAATCAGATTTTCTTCAACTCTTAAAGAGGAACTATGAACGCTCTGAAAAAATTGATCTTCGTATCTGCTCTGACTGGCAACAGTTTTGCGGTGAGTGCAGGACCGTTTATCAGTGCGATGTAAACTTTGAATCTCCTGTAAAAAGGGAATTCGTTTTGTCAGCGGGAATCTGGAGCATCCGGATATCAGCCCAGCAAGAATTCGGGAAAATGTGGAAAAAGAGACAGTTTCCTTTACTGTTCTGGGCTGTTCGAACCCCGGGGCTCCGCTAGAAAATGTCTTCCAACAGGGGGTTGGAAGTCTGTTTCTGATTCGGGTTGGCGGCAATGTTTCCGATATAGATGAAACAGGGTCCATTAAATATGGCTTTGGACACCTGAATACCCCGCTTGTGGTGGTTCTGGGACATACATGCTGTGAATTTGTAACCGCAGTTGCCCGGGAGGCCAGGGCCGGGGGACCGCTTCCGGCATTGGTAGGTAATATCATTCTGGCCGTGCTTAAGGTGAAAGTCACGGAATCCGTTCCGGTAGCCAAGGTGATCAACAGGGCGGCTCAGGCCAATGTCGGGCTGTCTATTGAGGAGCTTTTGAAACGAATTGGTGAGGCCTGACACAAGGTTATGAACGGTTCTTTGAGTATCGTGGGGGCCATGTGTCATCTGGACTCTGGTAAAGTTGAGTTTTTTGGGGAGCATCCCGATCAGGCCAGAATTTTAAGTGGCTGTAAAGGAAATGAACCAAAATACTGAAAGAAGTGCTAGTGAAACATATTTTCTCCGGATTTCTGGGGCTTTTTTGCCTGTTGCACCCTGTCTTTGCTAACGATTTCTCCAGTCGGGAAGAAACCCCTGTAACAACTCCGGCGGAAATTCACAATTTTGAAGCGGAATCCAGGCTGAATTCTGAAGAAGCCGCTGAAAACGCTGATGGTCTGGAAGGCTTTCTGCATCGCTCATTAAAAGATTTGGGAAGCCTTCGCAAGACCTGGAAATCAAACTCCATCAAACCACGTGGGTTGAATTTTCGTCTGGTCCGGGGAGATGGTTATGAAACCAAGCTCGGTCTAAGCCTGACCCGCTCAGTGGCTGTGAACGAAAGAGATCAGTTCGGGGTAGAGCTTCGCTATCTTCCCCATGAAATGAAAGACAGCTATGATGCCCAGCGGGTTCACCTTCTGGACGTTTCTGCCATGTTCCGCCGCTTTTTGAACCCAAGGCTCTATGCCCAGGTTCAGGCAGGTATCCGCCACTATAAGCCGAATCAGGAGCTCAAGGATTTTTATCTGAATTCCCGCAACCAGAAATTTGAATCCGAAAGCATTCCCTATGCCTCAATCGGAGCTGGCTGGCTGCTGATTCGTGATTTACCGGTTTTGCACCGCCCCCTGGTGATTGCGGCCAGCTACACCTTCAGTGATTCCTTTGATTATCCCAGCACCCATCCTCTGGGCCATGTGGATTTCGATCCGGGAGGGTTTCACGTTGGGGTCAAAGTCGGCTTCAAGTTTTAGGTCTATTTGTCCCAAACAGCATAAAACTTCCTGAAGTTACGACGATGAAAAGGCCATGAGATATGCAAGAGTTGCCCTTTTTCTGCTGTTTTTGTGTGCTATCTGGTTTGCCGGATGCAGTGATACGGCTATTGAGAATGCAACCGGTCTTGGCAATCTCTCGGCAGTGAGTGTTGTCAGAGGGCTGGTCTATCAGGGCTCCCCCTCCTTTTCAGTATCCCACTCCACCTCGGTGACATCCACCACTTCGACTTCTTCAAGTGGCGGTACAAGCCAGATAACCGGCTTTCTTGCCCTTCCGATGACTCTGATGACTCAGGAAGGTGTCCCTCTGGAAAGGCGGGAGTTTGCTGAGAAGACCTTGAGTGGAGGTATCTCGTTTCGTTTTGAGGGTAAATTTTCCCAGGAGCTTCTGAAGTTGCGTCTTCACATGGATGAGGGTGCTCTGGATATTCCTCTGGGAAGGCTGGATGGAATAGATACCGTTGTCGAAATTCAGGACCCTCTGGCAGAGGCTCTGGCCGGAAAAATCCTTCAGGCCAGTGAGGAGTACCAGAATCTGGCTCTCTCCAGTACAGCACTCCGGGAAAAAATAGCCGATCTTTCCAAACGTATGAAGCTTCAGAAGGACAGCCGGGTCATTCTGCAAAGGGATATGGACAGGCTGGTTCCGGGCTCGAGTGCAGGCCGTCTGGAATTCAGCACGCAAAGTGTTTATGCCACCCGCTCCGCATCTTTGCCCACTTCCTGGGAAACCTGGGTTCAAAGCCGCAGCACCCTGGCTCTTGAAGTCCTGAATGAAACAGTACTTGATTCTGAGGATCGGGATGATGCCACAACGGATATTCTTGAGGAAGAAGAGGACGAGGAAGCAACACCTCCGATCACCGTTCCCCTGATCCGTCGCAATGAAATTCTAAGCGTCAGGCTGGAGGCCGGAGACACTTCCAGCGAAGTTTACCGTAGTGGCCAGCTGGTACAGGGCTTTCCGGAAATCCGTCACTCCCGTTTTACCCTGATCCTGCGCTTTCGCTCGACTTCACCTTCCAGTGTGGAAGAAACCCTTTATTCCAATGCCCGCCTCAGGGTTCTGGTTGAAGGAAAGGAAACCAGCCTTGCCGTGGCAGCACTCAATCCACGCTTTCTGAGTTCCCGGGAGTTTGCCCTGGATCTTGATATGGGCGAATTGGAATCAGGCTATGGCCAGACTGTGATTCTGATGCAGGAAAACCTCCCGGCATTTGAGGAAGGCTTTTTTTCCTATCTGTTTTTCAGAGCGCAGATGACTCTGAATTAATCTGTGTTTTAAAATATTTATAATCTCACAGAGTGAGATTATTATCGTTTGAGCCTGTAAGTCAGCTTTTGCGGGAGCCACAGGAAACATCTATCCAGCTGGTATTCCGCACGTAGTGTTTAAAAGCACCGGATGTGGCACTTTTCTACTATATCAGGAGGCTCTGGCCGAAAAAAATGTGCAGAGTCACAAAAGTTCCTGTTTGTTTTCGTCTGTTTTTGTACTGGAATGCTATGTGCGGAAAGATAGATCCAGTACCGTAATATCCACCAAGCTCGCAAATCCATGAAATATTTCACGCCAAAAAACCCGATCAAAAATTGGAGTTTGATCTTATCTTAGATGATGATTTGCTTTCCAGGCAGACTCGAGTTACACATCACGCTATGAGCGAGACTGCCGTGACACAGAATTTTGAACACCCTCGGTACAAAAATCTCTACTCCACCATCTCCATCAGCATCAGCAATTGCTGACTGGCCAACGGTGCAGCCTGCATACCTGATCGCTTTAGTTTTTTTTCTCTCTTCATGACACCCTATGATCGCACAGCAGGCCCAGGGTGCTTC
>CAZDAM010000057.1:0-21941 GCA_964503595.1 uncultured bacterium | reverse complement strand
GGCAGTATTCCGATCCTCGCTTAAAAGACATTTACTGCGATTTTGATCCTCGGAAGTCCCGCCCCTGAACGGACCAAAAGATCTGGAAGTGCAGTTCGAAGCTTCGATGAAGCAGATTGAGTCCCGTTCCCAGTCCATTGGAGATCAGCAGATTCCGAACCTTCAGGAGTTGGTGGATAAATTTGAGGTTCAGGAAAGTACCGCGCGCTCAGAGAGAGGTCTTTCCCTGATCAGTTCCCTTCCCAATGGTGGAGGAATGAATCAGGCTTCGTTATAATCCGCCCCGGACGATGGCACAGCCTTCCTGAGACAGAGGCTGTGCTGTCTTCTACAGGAGGCGAACATGCTTGATAAAACTCTGACGGAACTCTTTCAGAAAGCTCTTCAAACCATTGAGGGAGCGGATCCCGCTCTGGTGGAAATCACTCCGGCTACCCAGCTGAAGTTCGGAGACTTTCAGACCAATGTGGCTATGCAGCATGCCCGTCTTCTCAAGAAGAAACCCCGGGATATTGCCGAAGAAATCGTCGCGGCTCTGCCTGAGAATGAGATCATCCTCTCAACAGAGATCATGGGGCCGGGTTTCATCAATATCCGCCTTCAGGAAAAAAGCCTCGGTCGGGCATTGCTTGATCAGTACCAGAACGAGTTTTTAGGGGTAGAACAGTCTGGAGCTGGCAAGACCGTTATTGTGGACTATTCCAGCCCGAATGTCGCCAAGACCATGCATGTGGCCCATTTGCGCTCCACCATTATTGGGGATGCCCTCAAAAGAATCTTCCTGGCCAGAGGATTCAGGGTCCTGGGTGACAATCATATCGGTGACTGGGGAACCCAGTTCGGCAAGCTTCTGGTGGCTTACAACCGTTTTGAGCGGCCTGAAGAGCTGGCGAAAGACTCCGTGGAGCTTCTGGAATATCTTTATCAGGAATTCAACCGCAGAACCGAGGAAGATCCCTCTCTGGAAGATGAAGCCCGCTCTGAACTGGCCCGCCTGCAGAAGAAGGAAGAGCCCAATTTCAGTCTCTGGCAGAAGTTCATTTCGATTTCTCTGGCCGAGTTTGAAAAAGTCTATTCCCGCCTTGGGGTGGAGTTTGAACTGGTTCGGGGCGAATCCTTCTACAACGATATGCTTCATGAAACCGTGGATCACCTCAAGGCCACAGAAATTGTCCGTGAAAGCGAAGGGGCCATGGTTGCCTTCTTCGAGGAGGATAAGTTTCCTCCCTGTCTGGTGCAAAAAAGGGACGGGGCCTTTTTGTACGCCTCCACGGATATTGCCACCGTCAGGAGTCGGGTGGAAGAATTCCAGCCCGAGCGCATTGTCTATGTGACTGATTCCCGGCAGAAGCTTCACTTCCAGCAGTTTTTTGATATCACCCGGAGAGCCGGTTTCACAGCAAGGCTTGAGCATGTGATGTTTGGACTGATGCGTTTTGGAGAGGGCATGGTTATGTCCAGCCGCAAAGGAGCCGTCATTCCTCTGGCTGAGCTTCTGGACCAGGCTGAGCAGAAAGCTCTGGATGTTGTTGCGGATCAGGAGTATTCCGAAGAAGACAAGAAAGAAATTGCCAGAGTCGTGGGAGTCGGTGCGGTCAAATACCAGGATTTGAGTCAGAATCCAGCTTCCGATATTGTGTTTACCTGGGATAAGGCCTTGAACCTTCAGGGAAACTCGGCTCCATATCTGCAATATGCCTATGCCCGGGTGCAGGGTCTTTCCCGCAGATATACCGAACAGTTCGGTGAATTGCCCCAAAGAGGGGAGATTGCCATCGAAAGCGATACTGTGCGAGGGCTGGTTCTTTTGCTGATGGAATACTCAAATATAGTTTTGAGGGCTTCTGAAACCTGTAAACCCAATGGCATTGCTGACTGGCTGTTTCAGCTGTCTCAATCCTATTCCAGCTTTTACAACCAGCATCCGATTCTAAGGGAAGAAGCTGAGGAGCTGCGTCAATCCCGCATGCTTTTGAGTCTGATTACGGCCCGGCATCTGAAACATGGGCTGAACCTTCTTGGGATTGAAGTTCTGGAGAGAATGTAAGTGAATTGGGCTGTACCCGATGTGGCGGTTGCTTCGCCCAGCTTTTCCCGCAACCGGATTTTACGGGAGGAGCTTCTGGAGTTTTTTCCCAGAGCCCGTTTCTGCCCTTCTTCGCATCCGCTTCAGGGAGACGAACTGGTTGATTTTCTGGGCTCCTGTGAAGCGGCTGTCATCGGTACAGAGAAAATTACCCGAAGAGTGCTTCAGGCCTGCCCCAGGCTTAGGTTTATCGCCAAGTACGGGGTCGGTATGGATAACCTGGATCTTAGGCTTATTGAAGAGTCTGGAATTGAGCTTGGCTTTACTCCGGGTACTAATCGTCTCAGTGTGGCCGAAGTAGCTCTGGGGTTTGCCCTCGGCCTTATGCATAACCTGTTTTTTACGGGCCAGCTTCTAAAGCAGAATGTCTGGAGAAAGGATGGAGGGAGGGTTCTTAGCGGACATCGGGTCGGAATTCTTGGGGCAGGCAATGTGGGCTCGGAACTGATGCGTCTGCTGGCTCCCTTTCAGTGCGAGATTCTTTTTTGTGATTCAGTGGTAAAACCCGAGCTTTCCCAAAAATTCGGAGCAGTTCAGATGGAGTTGGATGAGCTTCTGGCTAAGAGTGAAATTCTAAGCCTGCATGTCCCTTTGACGGAGAAGACTTATGGCATGCTGAGTGCCTCCGTCTTGAATTCCATGCCGCAGGGAACATTTCTTATCAATACGGCTCGTAGTGAAATTCTTGATTTCAAAGCTCTGATTTCCTGTCTTCGAAATGGGCACCTGGGGGGGGCATGCGTGGATGTCTGGCCAGATGAGCCCCGCATGGACCTTGGTCAGTATGCTGATTTGCCACTTCTATTCGGGACTCCCCATATCGCCGGAAACTCTCAGGAGGCAGTCCTGAATATGGGGCGTGGAGCCTTGAGTCATTTGCGGCGGGCTTTTTCGATATAGCTTAGGAATTGCACGGTTGCCGAGCGAGAGCTTTCAATAAATTTATGATTGCGTTGTAGTTTTTTTGTTGTTCAACGCTTGCCTAAGTCCATTCTTTGCCTAAAATAATAGCCATGATTCGGACTGGTCTTTTTCTGATCGCCTTGTTTTCCGTTCCCTTGAAGGCAGGAACTCCCGTGCTGTTTCAGGCTTTTGGCTGGGATGCAGAGTCCCAGAAAGGTCCGGGCCACTGGTATGAGCACCTGAAAGAGCTTGTTCCAGGTCTCAGGCAAAGCGGGGTGACCCATATCTGGATTCCTCCGGTTTCCCGTTCGGTATCCCCACAGGGCTATATGCCGGGAGACTATTACGATCTGGGTACACCGGAAAACCCTACTTTCTATGGTCATATCGATTCTCTCAGAGAGCTGATCGATACCATTCATAAACATGGTATGCATGCTGTCGCGGATATTGTGATCAACCACCGTACGGCTTCGCATCAGGAAGATGGCATCTGGAACGTCTTTCATCATGCCTCCAATCAGATGATGTGGGAAAAATGGGCTTTGGCCCGCGGTGATTATGGCGGCACGGGAGCAAAAGATTCCGGAGGAGACTTTGCTCCGGCTCCAGATATTGACCACAGCAACCGCCGGGTCAGGGCCGATATCATCAACTGGCTGAACTGGCTTCGGGATTACGTTGGATTTGATGGTTTCCGCTTTGATTATACCAAAGGATTTGCCGGGAAATATGTTCAGGAATACGTCGAAAAAACGGGTGCCGGTTTCTGTGTCGGTGAGTACTGGACTTCCATGAACTATAACGGAAGTACCCTTTTACCGAATCAGGACTCCCATCGGCAGGAAATCACCGATTGGGTGGATCAGACGGAAGGAACCTGTTCGACGTTTGATTTTACTTCCAAGGGGCTGCTTCAGGAGGCCGTAGGCAATCAGGAATTCTGGAGACTTAAGGATCGGAAAGGTAAGGCTGCCGGAATGCTTGGCTGGTGGCCGGACCGGTCCGTCACTTTTGTGGACAATCATGACACGGGTTCGACTCAGGCGCACTGGCCCTTTCCATCTCACCGTCTGGCATCCGGCTACGCTTATATTCTGACCCATCCGGGAATTCCCACAGTCTTTTATGAGCACTATATGGACAGTGATTTGAGGAGTGTGACTGATAAGCTGATTGCCCTTCGCAATCGTCTGGGAATTGAGCCGGGTACTGCAATGGAAATTCTTCAGGCCAGTGATGGCATTTATGTGGCTAAAATTGGCGACCACCTGATCGTGAAGCTGGGTTCCGCTTTTTATCACCCTGGTGATCCCTGGTCACTGGAGATCGTTGGCGAGGAATTTGCCGTCTGGTCCTTTCCTTTCTGAGTCTATGAATATTCTGATCACTGGGTTTTTCTGTTTGGGCCTTGGATATTTTCTGGGTCAGAGAAAACCCGGACACAGGCCGGAAAGCCCTGGCCGTTCTTCCTCCTTTCGGGGGCGTTACATGCACGAACTCAAAGGGCTTGTGGGTCACGCCAGGGGCTTTTCCACCCTCTTGGGCCGCAGTCCATCTTCACGTAAGGAACTTATCGAGGATCTCGGGCGGGAGCTGGAAGAACTGGAATATCTTCTGGAGTTGACAGCCTATCTGGAAGATGGAGTTGTGCCCCGCCTTTTTCGTATCCGGGCCGAACGTTTCTTCAAATTCTACGCATGTGTTCTGCGGCAGAGCTTTTTGGAAAAGTCCCAGGGGTTTGGATTTGAATATCGGGTTGATAAGGATCATGGCCTTGAAATTGATGTTGAGCTTTTAAGGCCTCTGGTAGAGCTGATTCGGCTGGAGCCTGAGCCTCAGGGTCCGGGATATCTGAAAGTCAGCCGGGAAGATGCGTTTTTCACCGTTCAGATTCAGGGATTCTCCTCAAAAGCTCCGGAAGGCTTTTTTGATACAGAAACGGGCTGGACTACACGATTTTAGATATACTTCCTTCCGGTAACAGTTCTTTTTCTATTTCATAGGGGGAAGTCATGGCACGAATCGGCGTTATTTTATCAGGATGTGGAGTTTTCGATGGCGCTGAGATTCGCGAGGCTGTTCTAACGATTCACGCCTTGAGTGAGCTCGAACAGGAAATCGTCTTTTTGGCTCCCAGCATGGAGCAGCTTCATGTCATCAACCACCAGAGCGGGCATGTTGCAGAGGGAGCCAGCCGCCATGTCATGGAAGAAGCCGCCCGGATTGCCCGTGGCCCCGTTTTATCCCTTAAGGGTGCCAATCCCGATGACTTTGATGCCATCATTCTTCCCGGTGGTTTCGGAGCGGCCAAGAATCTCTGTACTTTCGCTCTGGCCGGGCCGGAAGCAAAACTGCAGAAAGATTTAAGAGGCTTCCTTCTGGCTATTCATTCTCAGAAAAAACCAATCGGGGCCATGTGCATTGCTCCGGCTATTCTAGGGCTTCTGAAAAAAGAGGGTCAGCTTCAGGGGAATCCCCGTCTGACCATTGGTAATGATCCGTCTACAGCCGAGGCCCTTCAGATGCTTGGGTGTGAGCATGTGAGCTGTGAGGCCGATGAAATCTGTTCCGATGAGACTTTTCGTTTTGTGACGACCCCGGCTTATATGTATGACGAAGCTCCGTTGCATGTCATTTCCAAAGGCATTCATAAACTGGTCCGCCAGGTGGTCGGCTGGGTTCGCTAGGATGAGGTTCCTGCTATTGGGCCTGACGCTCTTTGGGTTACTTCAGGCTTTTGATGAAAAAAGTGTGATTGCCCGGGAACAGTCCGAGCAGATCCGGCTTGGTTTAAGGCTGGTGGATGCTCTGGCTTCCGCCCGGCTCAACCGCCTTCCGGAAATGTTTCAGCCCGGGTTTGAGGCAACGGCCCTCAAGCAGTCGATGGCTTCGCTCTGGCAGAACCAGATTCTGATTCATGGTCGTTTCCAGCAGGCCAAAGGGGCCGTGATTCGCCATGAAGACTATCATCCGACGGTGTATATCCGCCTGGACTTTGCCCGTCGCCAGCGGGGTCTTAAGCTGACTCTTCTTCTGAATGCTCCCTGGAGGATCCAGAAGGTGGAGACGGTCGATCCCAAGGATATTCCGACCGGACTCAAGCCCGAACGCTCCTATGTGGATGCCGGACGTTTTGAGGTTCTGCCGGTCAATGTGGGGCCGGAAGATGCGGGTCTTAGAGGTGGTTTTTACCGGCCCAAGGGTGTGGTTCAGCCAAATATTGTGCTCTTCCTGCATGATTTTGGACCCCAGAGCGCCACGCACAGAATTGGTCTGAATGACGTCTTTTTGGACTTTGCGGAAGGGCTGGCTTCCCACGACCAGGCTGTTTTGCTATTGCCGCGTCGATCCTACATTTATTCTCCACGGTCTGACGAGCCGCTGACCCCCCAGTGGGAAGTGGTAGATGATGTCTTCGCTTCTCTGCATACCCTAAGACAGGAGGGCTGGCTGAAACCGGGGCAGAAGGTCTATCTGGCCGGCTATGGGTATGGATCCTGGTTCTTGCCCTGGTTTGCCAGAAAAGGTCTGGTGGATGGCCTGATTCTGATGAACCCGTCTTTTCGTCATCCTTTGAATATTCTGTTTGAAATCGAGGAGATCCGGCAGGCCAGCAATCCGTCGGCCTATCAGGATCTTCTTCAGCTTTCTTCAAGAGTGGACCAGTTTTTTCAGGGGAAGATGGGGCGCCGTGAGTCGCTTTTTGGCTATCCGGCGGCTTATTTTGAAGCTCTGGAGCTTTATCGCCCAGAACCTTTGAATCAACTGGATCTTCCGGTTCTGATGCTGTTTGCCCGCCACGATTTTGTTCAGAATCCGGCGGATGAACCGGAGTTTTTCCGGATTCTGGAAAAGACCAGAGTACAAAGAGTGGATTTTGAAGACCTCAATCGGGTCTTTCATACCGGTTCGGGAAATCCCGAAGAGGACAACTTCACTCCGGGAGTGGTGAATGCCCGCGTCATTCAGGAACTGGTCGATTTCCTGAAAAAGCAGTGAGACTCTGGTTCACCTCGGACAATCATACTGACTCCCACCCGTTGAACTGGCAGTGGTGGGAAGAGCTGGCTTTGCAAATTCAGCACGATCCACCTGATTTCTTACTGGTGGGTGGAGATCTGGCAGAAAGTCTTGAGGACTTTGAGCGGGCTCTTGCCCTGATTTCCTCCCCTCTGGTTCAGAAGATCATTGTGCCGGGAAACCATGATTTATGGTGCCGCAAGGACTCACGGACATCCTGGCAGAAGCTTGAGGAAGATCTGCCCGGAATCTGCAAGCGGCAGAACTGGCACTGGCTGCCTCATCAGCCCCTGGAATCAGAGGGGGTCGGCATTGCCGGAAGCATGAGCTGGTACGATTACTCCATGCTTCCTAAAGATCATCCCTTCACCCACGAAGAGCTGGTTCAGCGCGCCCGGGCTGGCCGGCGCTTCATGGATGGAGTCTGGTGCGATTTCTCCGGTTGGGACAACCATACCCTGGATCAGAGACTGACTCAAAAACTTGAGGATGAGCTCCACGAAGATCTGAAAAAGATTGCCCAGGCCCGCCTGAAGATTGTCATGACCCATTTTCCCATGCAGAAGAAGTTTCTGAATTTCAGGAAGACGGACTGGGATTTTGAATACTTCGGTGCCTACATGGGGAATGCCACCGGGTTCCCCCGACTTCTTGAGGCCGGGGTGAATCTGCATTTAAGTGGACATCTGCATAGAGAAGGGGATATTTCGGAAGCTGGCCTTCGCTCCATCCTTTCCCCTGTGGGCTATGTGAAGGAATGGGAAGTGCGGGATGTAAAAGAATGGTTTTCCCGAAGACTTCTTAAACTGGATATTTGTCCCAGAACCGGTCTTATAGCTCGGCTTCCGGCTCAAAGCTGACCATTGTGACACTCCAGCTGCCTTCACTATAGAAAACCGTGATTGAACCCTTCATGCGGGTTCCAAGCTTGGTGGTCGCGGTCCCTTCATACGTGATTTCGGTGTGGGCGTGTTCCACCATACGATCTTCGGGAAAGACAATGTCCCGAAAGCCGGCTTCAACCAGACGGGAGTGGAGCAGATTGGATTTGAGATTGCCCAGAGCTTCCTGGACCCTGGGGTGCAGGGAGCCCTTGAACTGATTCAGCCGGGCGGCGTCCCAGGTCTTGATGAACTCCTGAACGGCATTGTGGGAAGCCCTGAGGCTGGCTTCTCTGAGTTCCCGGCTTTCCACGCTGAATCCAGTCAGAAAGACCAGCTCCTTTTTCTGCACTTCCTCAGCGGCGAACTGGACCTCAAATGATCCGCGTGTTCCGGCTTCATAGAAGACATGGCCCTTGATGCTGCCCTTGCCTCCGCGTTCCTTGTAGGAAGCATGATTAAGCTCTACCCGGCTGATTTTTTCCAGAAGCCATTCCGAGCTCATATAGGCATTCTGAAAATCAGTCTGGGACTGCTTCTGTCTTAAAACGGGGCTTAGGATGCCATAAGCCGAGGGAATCTTTTTCTGGCCCAGAGCCAGAAAGAAGTCGGTGACCCGTTTCTCGACCATTGGAAGGTAGTCGGTTTCGCGAAACATGAAAAACAGGCCGACAGCCGTCAGGATCATCAGAAAAAGGAATCCGACAGCAATGCCGGCAATTAGTTTGACCGGAACCTTGGGTTTGGTGTCTTTTCTGGCCTCGTTTTTGGTTTCACCAAGTTCACCCAGAAGGGGGTCTTCATCCTCATCTTCGAGGGTTACGGAGTCAATATCGGCCTGGAGCTCATCGAACTCATCCGGGAGATCCGATTCATCTGCAGATAACTCGTCATCGGATTCTTCGGATACGGGAGCTTCTTCGGCGCTTTCCTTAGCCGAATCCGAGGCATCCTTTTTCTTTTTGAAGCGATCCAGAAATCCCATATTGCTGCTTGCATCGGCTAAAATCAGGGAATCTTCAGGCTCTTGAGCTCTGAACTTGCATCTGAATGGGAAACTTTAACCGATTTACTACAATTCCCGCCAAAATTCCCGATGCTTTGCACGATGCGTCTTTTGCTTCTGCTTTTTTTCTGTGGTCTGAGTGAGGGACAGAATCTGCGTCTTTTTCTTCAGAATGCCTTAAGTCCCAGCCCCTTGCGCTTCACTCCTTTCCTGAAAGAGATCGAAGTGGTTTCAGGCCCCTTTCCGCTTCAGGGAACCCGGGCCCTGGTTCCGGCTTTGGCGAGTCTTCCCCTGCGTATGATCCATCATCAGAATCATCTAAAAATCATGCTCCCTTCTGATCTTCTGTATCAGGAAGGACCAGGGTATCGGGCAACTCTTCTGATTCCCCGAACTCCTGAGAATACCAGTCTGATGAATCGCTTTTCCGGTAGCTTTCACCGCCAGAAGCTGCGCTTTGAAGCCAGCAGAGAATACCTGATTATAAATCTTGAAGGCGAAATCCAGTACGGAATGGAAGCCCTTCTGGAGGCTCACCGGGAAATCGTCAGAGCCTTCCAGATCCCGGTTCTGGATCTGAACTTCAACAGGCTGGACTGGGTGAGGATTTCTGAAGATCGCCTGTGGCTTCAGGGAAAATCTTACGAGCGCTGGTGAGAGTGCTGGGCCTTGTGATCTGCCTTGATCTTCAGTTTTCTTAGGATCAGAAGCTGCAAAAGGGCGGTCACCAGAACAGCAACGAAAATAACGGTGACATCTCTAAGCCAGGCACAAAGAGTCAGTAGTTCCTGAGTCATATCCACAAGTTATATCGGTCGTACAGTAATTTTGTCAAACTTCCCGGCATGGAATTGCATGGACTTCTGGTAAAAACTAATTTTACTTCCAGCATGGATTCGATAGACAGGCCATGCGCATTCTTCTCTTTGTAATTCTTGTGAATTCCCTCATGGCATACAAAATCGAGGAACCTCGCTGCCGTCTGAGTCCGGATCAGAGGGGAGAAATGCACTACTGGGAGGAGCGCTCTCTCTTTCATCTCTATGAAGAAGAATGGCCCTCGGCTTTTCAGTCCGTTTTCAACGCCCTGCATGAAGTTCCGGAAGGCTGCCCGGATCAGACCCGTCTTTACAATAAGCTGGGGCACCTTTACCTGTATTTTGATAAATCCCTAGGAGATGCGGAAGGTTTCTACCGAAGGGCTCATCACAATGATCCCGAGTCCTATTTTGCGATGATGGGCCTTGGGGACATCTATCGGGAGCGGAAGGACTGGGATACGGCCTTGTTCTGGTATTCCAAGGCCTCCCGGCACCACCCAAAGGATGCGCGGGCCCGTTCAGCCTGTGGCGACATTCACTACCAGATGGGAAAGCCTTATCTGGCGATCCGTTTCTATGAAGAGGCCCTTGAAATTGAGACCAAGGACCCTCAGACTCTCAACAATCTGGGAAACATCTATTACGAATTCCGCAATTTTTCCATGGCCAGGAAGATGTATCAGGCCGCTCTGGCTCTGGATCCAACTCTGCGGGCAGCCTGGAACAATCTTGGTTTGACCTTCCTTGATGATGAGGATCCCCGTTCCGCTGCCGAAGCTTTTGAGCGATCGCTCAAACTTCTTTATGAGGATTCCGTGGTGCATTCCAATCTGGCCAACGCCTATTTTGACATGCGTCAGACAGAGCGGGCCAAATGGCATATGCACAAGGCCCTTGAATACGAAAGTCATCCGGTCTATCACAATAATCTGGCTGTCATGGAGCGCTTTACCCGGGAAGACAAACAGGCAGGAATTCACTATTCCAAGGCTCTGGCCATGCATCCTTATTACTCGAATGCCCGCCATAATTCGGGCTTCTACCGCCGCCGCGATCGTCGCATCGAGCGCCGCGTGAGTGAGTTTCGCCCCTAAATTGCCGAGCAGATCAAGCTTTGGTCTCAGGTGTGTATATCTTAAAAATCAGGCCTGTTTTATGAGACAAATTTTGTCGTGAAAAAGGTTCTGCTTTCGGAAGGCATATGTACTTCAGAGGGCTTTTACTGGCCATGAAGCTATCACAAGCAAGGCTGTCTCAACGGATTGATCTTCTTTGAGACAAAAGGTGGGATTCTGAAAGGGAGTTTTAGAATCTGGAGGTAAAAAATGGCGCGAGACAGCACAGACGAAACCAGGATTCATGTCCAGGTTAGAGGTCCTTTGGCGACGTATGTCCAAAGTCTGATAGGGCCCTGACGGGCTCTATGAAAATCAAAGCGAATATGTCCGTGATTTAATCCGGAGGGATATGGAAAGGTCGAGTAGGTACGATCTCAGGAGTTCTCTCCTTCGCTCCTATGAAGATCTGGCTTCAGGAAACTATCGTGAGCGCTCGATGGCTGAAATCATTGAAGAAGCTGAACAAGAAGAGCGTGGTGAAGGGTAAGATTTTCCGGACTCCAGTTTATGAGGAGGATCTGAAAAGAATTTTTAGGGTAAGCAAGAGACTTTTTGGCAGAAAAACAGCACATGAGACAATGAAGCAGCTGGAAGAACTGGAGTCTTCAGCACTGGAAAACCCTGATTTTGGACGGGAAGAGCCGGAGATTCTGAAATTTCTTTCCACGGTGAAAAAACGTTGAACCTACCAGCTCCCGGTATTTCCCATGGATGCCCAGGGCTCCTGAGGGGGAAGCGAGTCCCCCCGCTGCAGAAGCTCAATTGAAATTCCATCGGGGGATTTGATGAAGGCCATGTGTCCATCACGAGGCGGGCGATTGATGGCGATGCCCGCATCCATCAGTTTCTGGCAGGTGGCGTAGATATCATCAACCCGGAAGGCCAGATGTCCGAAGTTGCGGCCACCGGTATATTCCTCAACATTTCCGTTTTCATCAGGCCAGTTGTAGGTGAGCTCGATCAGGGGGCTCTGGTTGGCCTGGGCCTGCTCGGCATTTTTGGGGGAAGCCAGGAAAATCAGGGTGAAACGGCCTTTTTCGCTTTCATGGCGGCGGGTTTCCACCAGTCCCAGCTTGTTACAAAAGAAATCCAGGGATTCATCGAGGTTTTTGATGCGGATCATGGTGTGCAGATATTCCACGGTGGTTTCCTTTCTATCCAAGAGCCAAAACCCGTTTGCGGACATATGTCTTGGGGTCTTCTCTGAGTCTGGCCAGGCAAGGGGCCAGCACATCATGCCTTTTTTCTATCAGAATTTCCAGGGCATTGAGTCGAATGCTCCCGTATGAATCATCCAGAAGATGAAAAAGCCACTCCACTCTTTCCTCTTCCTTTGATGCGGCAATTCCAATCAGGGTATGCAGGCGAATGGTCATGGCCTTGTCTGAAAGTGCCTGACGGGTCAGTTCAAAAAAGGCTGCTCCTTTCATCTGGGCAGCGGCTTCATGGGCCCAGCGGCGGATGGAAACGGAGTGATCTGAATTGCAGATCTGAAGGCAGGCTTCCTGAAACCGGGTATCTTCAAGATGTGCCCGAATCCACTGCCTCTGCTCGTGATTTCCATGCTTTTGAAAGCAGTTGAGGGTTGCATTGAAAAGATCTTCATATGGGTTCATGCCGAACAGGATAAAGGATCATCTTCAAAACCCGAAACGCACCACTTCAGGCCTGGGGGGCAATCCCTGTGATATCCTGCGCTCATGGCACTTTTAAGCATTCAGGGACTGAAGAAAAGCTATGTGTCTCCTGCCGGAGAAAAACAGCTCATTGTGGATGTGGAATCCTTTGAGCTTCAGGCTGGAGAGCAGGTGGGGCTCAAGGGAGCTTCCGGCACGGGAAAAACGACTTTCTTAAATCTTATCAGCGGAGTTCTCAGGGAGGATGAGGGCACTGTTGTTGTGGATACCCAGTCCATGAGCAACCAGCCGGAAAGTGTCCGGGATCGCCTGAGGGGAAAACTGATAGGAAGTATTTTTCAGTCCTTTCATCTGCTTCAGGGGCTGAGTGCTCTTGAGAATGTCATGATGGGCATGTATTTCAGTCAGGGCCCCGAAGAAGGGCGGGCGATTGAAATACTGAGCCGGGTTGGTCTGAAAGATCATCTGGATCACCTCCCCAGACAGCTTTCTGTAGGCCAGCAGCAAAGGGTGTCTCTGGCAAGAGCTCTGGCCGGAAGCCCCCGTCTGATTCTGGCGGATGAGCCCACCGGAAATCTCGATCCCAAAAGAGCCCAGGAGGCAATGCAGCTGATTTCTGATTTATGCCGGGAGTCGGGAGCCGGGCTTCTGGTGGTCAGCCACGATCATGAGCTTCTTGAGATTCTGGATCGGGTTGTGGATCTCAAGGAACTGAACCGGGCCAGCCGGGAGGTGGAAGTATGAACTCCCTGCGCGCAGTGATTCTGATGATTCGTCGTTCCCTGATTCAGCATGCGGTTGCTGTGGGTGTAACACTATTAAGTGTAGCTGTGGCCACCGGCCTTGTGATGGCGGTTTTCAGTCTGGAAACGCAGTCCCGCCGGGCTTTTACTTCCGGGGCTACCGGTTTTGATGCGGTTCTTGGGGCTCGTGGTTCCCAGCTTCAGCTGGTCTTGAATGCCATTTTTCATCTTGAAACCTCCCCTGGAAATCTTCCCTGGGCTCTTTATGAACAGATCAGGAAAGACCCTCGGGTCAGTGCTGCGGTTCCCTGTGCAACAGGGGATAACTACCGTGGTTTTCATATTGTAGGAACAACCCTCGAGCTTTTTGACTCCAAGGATCCTCAGGGTCAGCCGGTGTATCGTCTGCCTAAGGGGCATCGCATGTTTGATGCGATGAGTCAGGAGGCTGTGATTGGCTCCTTTGTGGCCCGGCGCACAGGACTTAAGGTTGGCGATATCTTTCAGCCTTATCATGGTCTGAGCTTTGATGAGTCCGCTCGCCACGATGAGGATTATGTGGTTACCGGTATTCTGGAGCCGACCAATACCCCTTCCGATCGGGCAATTTTCATTCCGATTGAGGGAATTTTCCGTATGGGTGGCCATGTTCTAAGGGGGACTGGGTCAGAATACAAAGCCCGTCCGGATGAAATGATCCCGGATGAGCATAAGGAAGTTTCCTCGGTCCTGATTCGTCTGAAAAATCCCCAGTCCGGGTTTTCCCTGAATCAGACGATCAACCGGCAGGGTAAGGTAGCAACGCTGGCTTGGCCGATTGGCGGGGTTATGGCGGATCTGTTTGATAAGCTCGGCTGGATGGCTCTGGTTTTAAGGGTTGTGGCCTGGCTGGTGGTTCTGGTGGCCGGCTGCACGATTCTGGCGAGCATTTATAACACCATGAATGAGAGGCGGCGGGAGTTTGCCATCCTGAGGGCACTGGGGGCGACACGCCGGGTTGTTTTTTCGGCGGTTGTGATTGAATCCGGGCTGATTGCTCTTCTGGGCTCTTTGCTGGGCCTCCTGGTTTCAAGCTCGATTCTTGGTCTGGCATCGATTGTAATTCGGGCCAAGGTTGGGGTCGTCATTCAAATCTGGGAATATCATCCTATGCTGGGGGTGACTCCGGTTCTGATGACTCTCATTGGAGTACTGGCCGGGTTTTTGCCAGCCTTTAAAGCTTATCGCACGGATGTTGCCCATCATCTGGCAGCGCATTCCTGAGTATTTTTGGAGAAAGAATCATGAATTTTCGCATGATGGCGGCTTTGATTCTGGTGGTCGCGTTACCAACTTTTTTAAGCCTCCGGGAAAAAAAGCCCGAGAAGGCTTCTGAAACTGTGGTTTCGGTTCAGGGAAAGCCGATGCTGTCGCAGGCCTCAGCGGAGAAAAGCAGTTCGGCTATGGATGTGATTGTGGCAAGAAGCCAGGATCCTGAAGCAAAACCGACCATGCCCGAGGTCAATCCGGCCCGCCTCAAGGCTGCTCAAAGCGCCCACCCTCAGCCCGAAAGCGGGGGCTCGGGCGTTCCGTCTGTCTCTTTTGAGCTTCTGGGGGGTTTTCCCTATGAGCTGACGGATGGGCCCGGGGAAGGGCAGGATGCGGCTGAATGGGCCAGAGATCTGGATGCCCAGTTTCCCAAAGAAGTAATGCAGTACAGGGATCAGGAAGTCGAGCTTCTGGGCTATATCATTCCGATTGATTTCAAGGATGGCAAGGTCATCAGTTTTGTTCTGGTTTCCTCTCCAATGGCGTGCTGTTTCGGAGTTGTTCCAAAAATCAATGAATGGGTTCACGTCAAAATATCTGAGGGAATCTCGTCTCTTCTGGTAGATATTCCACTGAAAGTCCGCGGGAATCTGCGCATTGGGGCAGATATTCAGGATGGGGCCGTTCTTTCGATCTATCGCATGGATGCCACATCAGTCCGAGTCTCTCAGGAAGATTCCAGGATGTAGGACATTGCAAAGCCAAAAATGAAATGATATATTATATCAATTTAGGCAACTTCAAGGGTTGAATAAGTCTATCTAAGCCGGGCCCGTCACTTTTTGTGGCGGGCTTTTGCTTTAAAATTCATAGGAATGCTATAGTATTGCGTATAGCGGTTTTTTTCAGGGTTTGAACAGTGTCCCTGAAGAAGGTTGCTCTAAGCGGTGCCCGCAGTCTTCTGGCTGCGGGCTTTTTGCTTTTGTTCTGCTCACAGAAGTACTGAATCGAACAGCTATAGCACTAGGTGCTATACTGCTTGGAGACAATGGTGAGTTATCTTTGGCTTTTCCAAAAGTGATCGGGACAATATCTCCCAGGAAGAGCTTGATGCATTGAAAGAACTTGCCAAAAATCTGATGAAAATGAGTTCGAATGAGTTGGATTCAGCGGTTCAAAAAGAGATTTTGCGGGAGGTTTGTTGTGAATAAAACCTACAAAAGTGATATGATGGCATCCATCCATGAAACGGTTTCTGAGTTGTGTGATGCGGATATCCTTGATAAGAAAACTCTGCAAAAATTCAATGAACTTTGCCTGACCAAAGTAGAGGCTCTGAATGCAGAAGAGATTCGTAGAATCCGCACAAGTCAGAATGTCAGTCAGTCGGTGTTTGCGCTTTATCTCAACGTAAGTAAAGGTCTGATCAGTCAGTGGGAGCGTGGCGAAAAGCAGCCATCCGGCGCATCTTTGAAGCTTCTGGCATTGGTAAAAGCCAATGGGCTGGCCTCGATAGCCTGATTTAAAGGCCGACTTTTTTCAGAATTTCGTCGGCGGATGCGTTGAGCGGGAGAACTTCTGTTCTGGATACACCGCTTCTGGCTTCGATATGAGAAACCACCAGCTGCTTTTCAGGACAGATGCCCAGGCAACTGGTGGAGACGGGACGTGTGTGGGGCAGAAGGCCTTTTTCCATCATCAAGGCTTTGACCTGCTTGCGCTGGGTCTCAGCAATGTCACGGCCACAGGAATCACTGGGACTGGCTTTGGCGTGACAGCGGGAACAGATAAGAACCAGACCACCTTGATGCCATTTTGGCTCTTCTGCCATAAAAACTTCCTTGCTTATTTGGTCAATGCATGCAGAGCCCGGTAGTTTGCCATACGGGCCTCAATCGATGCATTCTGGCTTTTCGATCCGGAACGGGCAAGGGCCACATCGGAGAGAGCCTGGGCACGGAAGTCGGCGCTTTCAATACCGGAAGCCAGAACTTCGGCTTCAGATACCTTGCCGGCATTCAGCATGGACTGAACGATTTCGGCTCTTGCGGCACCTCTCCAGAAAGTGGAGGGAATGGTGCGGGCGTGGGCCTGAGCCTCGCCGAAAAGTCCGCCGGCAGCCATTTCAGAAGCGATTCTGGCATCGACTTCACCACGGGGAACGGTCTGGATTTGTGGAACCAGGCGACGGGCTTCCTGAAAAACCAGAACGGCCTGCTCACTGCGACCACTCAGGGCAAGCTTGCGGCCAACATCAGCCAGACGGTTGGCTTTGAGGTGAATGAATTCAATCTGGCGGGCTGAAGCCAGAGCCTGATCAAAAAGATCGGCCTGAATGATTTCAGCACAAAGGGGCAGAACCAGAGTTGCCGCAACGGCAAGTTTCAGAATGCTATGTTTCATGGAATTTCCTCCTGTTGATTGGCTGGAATTGTACTGTGGTTTGCATTTGTGGCAAGGGGTTTTGAGTTATTTTCGCGAATTTGAGGCAAAAGGTTCAAAATCCTGCTCAAAAAATACCTGTTTGGGAAGCTCGACATAAAGCTTCTGGCTGGCCAATCCCAAAACCATATGGTCATCGGAGTCCATTTTCAGGGACTTCAGAAAATCCAGGTGATCAGGGTTATTGATGCACCGATCCTTTTCACACCACAACAGGTAGATAAAGGTATGGGAACGATTCCGCCGGGCCCGGATCAGGGCGGCCAGAAATTCTTTTTCACTGTGGCAGCGAAACTGGGCCCAGGTGGAAACGTGATGTCCCTTGGAAAACATCTCACGGATGGTCTTCAGAAATTCCTGGGGGTGGAAGCTTCCCAGGTAGACCGGTTTTTGATCTTCCCGGCGGTTTTCAAACAGGTGCAGAACTGGTTTCAGGGAAGGAGAGAAGAAGCGGTTGGCCCGACTTTCGTGAAGACTGAGCTTTTCTTTCTGATCTTCCAGAGTATAGAACCCCCGGTTCAGAATCAGGATGTTTTCCTGAATGGAAACGTCGCGGTTCCGGTGTTCCCATTCATGTTCAAGCCGGGCATAAGCCTGAAGGAGCTGGGCTGTTGAGTTGACCTTGATGGCCCGTTCCATGGTCAGGGCAAAGGCTGGGATCTGAAACAGGAGGATCAGAAGCAGTCGGTTCATTCTAAAATCCTGGTGCCGTCAATCTGGATTTGCATGCGTGGAACTCTTGGTGGGGGAGGGGGTGGCAGTGCGGAAGGGTTTTTTTCCAGAATCCATTCTGGCTGGTCCCCGCTCATTATGCGTAAAAGCCATAGAGGGACTCTTTGATTGAAAAAGGAATCGTCATCTGCTTTGTTCTGAACCGGGAGAGGCTTGATTGGGGCGGTGGGGGGGGGTATAAATTCACAGCCTTTGGGCCTTGCCTGATGACCCATTTTCTCCAGAAGGTTCACGATTTGCCGGGCTTCAATCCGGCAGGCAAGGGTCATGGCGGAGTAACCCTGTGGTGTTTTGAGGGCGGGGTTGGCACCATTTCGTATCAGGGCCTCTGCGACGGTTCTGTGCTGATTGAGGCTTGCCATCATGAGAGCTGTCATACCGTCTTCATTCTTCAGATCCTTGGTGGCTTTCGCTTTGAGCAGGGTATCAACGATGGCCAGATTGCCTAGTCTTGAGGCAACCATAAGGGGGGTGTTCTTGGAACTGTCGGCGAGATTGATGTCCGCTCCGGCTACAATCAGGGCCTGAATGGCGGGGTGCTGTTCCTTGAGGGTGGCGTAGTAAAGGGCTGTGGCCAGCGAGGAGTCCCTGGCATTGGGGTCGGCTCCGGCAAGAACCAGCATAGCCACGGTTTCGGGCTGCATCAGCCAGGAGGCCATCATGAGTGGAGTGAAACCATCCTTGCCGGAAGCATTCGGGTCAGCTCCACCATCCAGAAGCAAAGGGATCAGATCATGATGGTTTCGGGCAATGGCAATCAGAAGGGGGGTACGCCCTTCGGTATCGCGGAGATCCAGTTTGACACCAGCCAGCCAGAAGAGGCGAACCATTTCCAGATTCCCATCGTAAACAGATCGAAGAAATTGCAGATCGCTGACCTGCACTCCCCGATTGAGAAGAGACTGGATGGCGGCCTCCCTTCCCATGGAATGGGCCGGAGTCAAAATGAGAATCAGAAGGATCAGATGCTTCACATCACTCACAATCGACCACTTTTTGCCGAAAGGTTCATGGAAAGACTACGATGAGTCGAATTTATGCGCCATAAGCCATACCTGATTTTCTCCACAAGGCAGGAGTTGTCCAAAACTCTCTTGAGCTGTCTGGCCCTGTTCTTCCTTCTGGTTTCCTATTATCTGGTGAAGCCACTCAGAAACTCCCTGTATCTGGCTGCTTTCACACCAGAGTATCTGCCGTACGCATTTTTGTTTACCGCGGCTGCCTCTTTTGTAGTTACAAGGCTCTATACCCAGTTTTACGGCAGGCTTCCCAAGAGAACCCTGATTATGGCGACCTATTCCCTGACAGCGGCCCTGATGCTGTTTTTTCACTTTGCCCTGCAGAAAGGCTCGCATGCGATAACTGCCGGGTTTTACATCTTTGCCTCGGTCTATTTTCTTTTGGCGATTGCCCTGATCTGGGGCCTGATCAATGACGTTTTCACATCCCGGGAAGGGGAACGCTGTTATGGCTATGTCGCCATGGGTTCAACCATCGGGGGCATCATGGGGTCCGTCATTTCAGATCACCTGGCCTCATCGGAATTCAGCGACTACCCTCTTCTGGTGGCTGCGGTTCTGACCCTTCTGGCCCTTGGGCTTGTTATGAGTGCCCACAGCTCTTATGGCAGAGTCGAGGAGGTGGGTCTTCAGGTTAAAAAAGCCTCATCAGCAGATATTCTGGCGGATCTCAGGCTTCTGTTTCAGAAACCCTATATAAGGGCCATTGGTCTGATGGTTTTTGCCCTGGCATTCTTCAATACCAATATGGAGTTTCGGATTCAGGCCACGGTGGATGAATCTCTGGCGAAATCCCGGTACGAAGTGGCTTTTGATGGTGTTCATGAGTCGGTGGATATGGCCTGGGTCCGGGGTCTTCGTGCCCTGAAGCCGGATTTGAGAGAAAAGTCGATTCAGGAAAAGATTGGAAAAACCGGGATTGAGGATCTCAAAGAACGCTACGAGACCTACCATATGGAAAAAGAGAAGGAGACCCGAAGCTTCTTCAGTGAAGTCTTCAAGTGGCAGGGAGTTCTTTCGATCTTTGTGCTCTCAATACTGATTCGCCCCCTATTCAAGAAAGTGGGCGTGGCCATGGCCGTTCTGATTCTTCCCAGTATCTGTCTGGTGGCAACCGGCATGATGGCCACAGGCCCCGAACTTGGCGTGATCTGGGGGCTGATGGTGGTGGTGGGATCCCTGAACTACTCCCTGAACAATGCTTCCAAGGAGCTTCTGTTTACGGCAACGGATGATGAGGACAGATTTCGCCTCAAGCCTCTGATTGAGGGGCCGATCATGCGCTTTGGCGATGTTTCTGCATCTGTTTCCAAGCTGTCACTGGCCCAGGTTTTTGCTTCGGCTGCTCTGGTTCAGGGAGTTTTATTCAGTGCTGTGGTTGCAGTGATCTTTTGCTGGATGGTTCTGGCCTGGCAGGCTGGGAAGCGCTATGAGTCGATGCGCGTCGTTCATCCATGATTTTACCGTCTTTCATCATGATGCAGGTCGGGCAAAGCCCGGCAACTTCCGGATCGTGGGTCACCATGATGATGGTACGCCCTTCCCGGTGAAGTTCATCAAACAGGACCAGAATCTGTTCTCCGGTGCGTGAATCCAGGTTTCCGGTAGGTTCGTCAGCCAGCAGGATAGCAGGGTTGGCAACCAGGGCACGGGCAATGGCGACCCTTTGCCTCTGTCCTCCGGAAAGCTGGTTGGGCTGGTGGTCCATGCGATCTCCAAGGCCGACTCTGGCCAGGGCCTTTTCGGCCATGGCATGGGCTTCCTGGGTTGAAATTCCCTGGTAGTACAGGGGCTGGGAGACATTCTCAAGGCTGCTCATACGGGGCAGCAGGTGAAAGTTCTGAAAGATGAAGCCAATCCGGCGACTGCGGATTCCCGCCAGTTCGTCTCTTTCCAGTCCGGCTACGTTACGTCCATCCAGCCAGTATTCCCCGGTATCGGGGCGATCCAGGCAGCCGAGGATGTTCATCATGGTGGATTTGCCGCTTCCTGAGGAGCCGGTAATGGCAGCCATTTCCCCTTCATGAATTTTGAGGTTGACCCCATCCAGGGCACGGACTTCCTGCTCTCCAAGCTGATAGACCTTGGTGACTTCCTTCAAATCGATCATGGCGTGGCTTTCACTCATTATGGCTCCTTCGGGCACAGTAGTATCGCATATTCTTATCGCAAATCCTGACTCAGGTGTTTCCATTTAGTGTTTGTGCTATAAGGAAACAGCATGATGCCCGGACGAGACGCGCCGTACCCGGTCAGGACAAGACGACGCTCCATTTAGGAGGCTGTCATGTCATCACCGTGGTTTTTATTGATTCTGGCTGGAATTCTGGAGGCTTTCTGGGCTGTGGGCCTGAAGCTCTCCGAAGGTTTCACTCGTCCTGTTTCTTCTGTTGTCACCATTCTTCTCATGCTGGCGAGCTTTTATTTTCTGGCCCGCTCCATGCGTGAGTTGCCCTTGGGTATTGCCTATCCCTCACATTCCGCACATAGCCTCCCGGTACGCCAGAGGACAAAAGCAAACAAATCCAAACAGGTTTCAGTGAAGTCATCACCCATTTGAGGACTGCCGTCGATCCAGTTCAAGAAGCAATCCGGCACTGAGATTTCTTCAGAACACCCAGCGAGGGCAGGATGCTTCCAGAACTGGATATCACTGAATTGAAATGGTTTGGGCTTGTTAGCGGGATGATGGAAAGAACCGGGCCTGGCAGCATCGTAGACCGGCTGATGCCGGAGAAAAGAAAGGATCCAATGGTCTCCAATCGCAACTGTGCCAAAGCCCTGGTTTTAAATACGCTGTCTTCCCAGCGGGCAGCCCTTTCCATGGTTTCATCAAAATTTGAAACCATGCCCACCGAGCATCTCATTACCCCCAGCATTCGCCCTGAGGACTTAAACAACAATGATTGTCTGGGACGCTTTTTAGACGGTTTTCATGAGGTGGGAGGGCACAAAATAGCCAATCAGTTCTTCCTTACCGGCCTGTTTCCAGCCCTGAATTCCCCGGAGTGGAAGGATAATCTGGAACTGCATGGGGATCTGACCCCCTTTCATGCACCAGAGCATGATGCCTGAAACAGAGCGTGATCAGATTTTCCACCGTGTTCTTTCCGCCTTTTGAGACCGGAATTCTGTGATGGATGTGCAAAAACCGCTTTCCTTCACAGCGCTTTCCCTTGAAATGGAAGGTGCACTGGCCCTGATCGCGCAGATTGACAGCATGCTTTACCTCTGCCGGAATCGGTTTTCTTTTCTGTCCTGTGACAGGTGCTTCCTGCACGG
>CAZDAM010000056.1:16819-23317 GCA_964503595.1 uncultured bacterium | reverse complement strand
TTCGGACTGAATGAAGACAGCTATTTCAAGCAGGAAACCCGTGAAAGCGTGAGGGTCAATGCCAGACGTTCCCAGGTTGTGGTACGTCCGGCCAATTACCGTAATGCTGAAGGCCTTTCGATTTTGATTGGCGGTATGTTTCACGGAGGATTCCTTACCGAGGACAAACTGATTCCGGAAGTCGGTTCAGAAGCTTCCGGAGATGCTGTGAGCAGCCAGATTGATTCCTGGAAGCAGGCGAATCTGGAAGAATTGAAAAACGCGGTCATGGGCATTGAAGAATGGATGCGTTTCACGGAAGAAAACCAGATTCTTCGCGAATTTGATGCGAATGGAAATCCGATTTTCTATGTTCTGGAAGACGGAGAAAAAAAGTCTCTTAACAGCGCTGTTGAAAAGGCCGTTGTCGGCCCCTGGCTGAAAGCCGTGATCCAGAACAGGGGAATTCAGGGCTGGCTGAAATTTGTCGGGGAAAGCAAATTTGGTCCTCGTCTGGTGCAGTTTGCGATTCAGACTACGGAACTTGGCAAGGCCATTGCAGATACTGCGGTCAACGCCCTTGAGCAGATTCTGAAGGAGAAAAACAAGCCTCTGGTTGTGAAACCCGAATTTCTGACTCATAAGTTTGCTCAGACGGTTCAAGATTTTGCCCAGAAATTTGATATCAAGAGCTTTCAGAACTATACGGCAGAATCTGCCGCACGCACCGCGAATTTAAGAGATCTGGACAGGGCTGGACTGAGCAAGGCATCGGGTATGCATCTTTTTGGCAAGGCCTTTGCCAGAGCCTTTGCCCTTGAGGCTGCCATCGATATTGCTTTTCGCCTTGGAGGCGCCGCTTATAACGGTCTTGGGGATGAAGTCACCATTGGAGGTGAGCAATACCGGGTTGGGGGACGGGATCGGATCCAGATGACGGGAGATGCCCGACGGGATGCCGGAAGGCAGAGAAGTGCCGCGATTTCGGATGCCTGGGAAGACTGGAAACGCAACGGTCTTCAGAATACGGCGGGCTATGTGGCAGGGGGGCTTGCAACAGTCGTGGCAACTCCTTTTGTCTTCGGGGTGGCAGCTGCTGCCGGAGCTCCGACTGCGGGGGTAGGTTCGGTGGTGGTGGCGGTGGCTGGTTATGCTGCTGTTGGTGCTGTGGCCCACGGAGTCTCACGAGGTGCCCGAAGTGCTCTTGGGGGAGTGGACGATAGCATCAACCTTTTAAGAATCGGAGACAGGCTGAACGGGATCTATCTTGATATGGCAGTCAACCGTAATGGGCAGCTCAGCCAGGGAGAATCCCTGGTCAGCCGGATTGTGGAAGCGGCCCGTCTGCGCTATCAGAATCGCCAGAACATCAAGTACATGGTCTTTGTGGATGATTTCTCCAATGTCGAACTCACAAAGGAAGACAGCCTGACCCATTTCAAGATCCATCAGGATCACGGAAATTTCGTGGATTCTGATCGGGTGGACAGTTGGGAGAACTGGTTCAAGGAGCAGGCCATGGATGTTGGAACCCTTGGGGTTTCCAGGGTCTGGAGGGCGTTTTCGGACTGGTATCAGGGAGAAGATGCCCGCATTGAAAACCGGGAAGCCCGGATTCTGCATGATTTTTATGATCTGGCCGGGAATCAGGCTCAATGGGATGACTATCCCGATAAAATCGTGCCGATTGGTCCTATTGATAATAGGGGTGTGGTCTTTGTGGGCACAGATGGAGACCGGATTGAATTCAGTTCTCCAAACATAATTCGGGGAACCGAAGACAACTCCGATCTGAGGATCCTGAGCAATGGACTGATTATGGCTCGCAACGAGCGTAACCGTGAGCGCTGGGTAATTAAGGGACAGTGCAGTGAATTTGATGTTTTTGTGCGCGAAGAAGCTTCCGAGAGAAGTGGCCGTTATACCTGCCTGAACAACACTTTGCGTTATCTTGAGCATTTGAACCGTCTGACTCCAGGTGCAGCCTCCTCCAACCCGGTTTCAGTTTCGGCAGATACTGCTTCTGTGCAGGGCCAGGAAGATTCCACCGGGGCTCTGGATGAGGCTTTCTTAGTAACTGCCCCTTGAAAGGAATATGGTGATGCGGCTAATTCTGTTGCTGGGGGTTTTGGCGACGCTTAATTTTGCGAATCCGGACAGTGTCAGTGAGTCCAAGGTGGTGACCCGCCTGGCTGATCTTCTGGTTTCGGATCTGGAAATAGGGCGTCAGCAGAACAAATTAAGCAAAGAGCTTGTCAAACGCATGCAGGAAAATAATCAGATGCTTCGGGAGCGCCTGGGGCTTTTCATTGAAGATGTGGACAGAAAGATGGAGTTTTTTGGTCGCTTTGACAAAATTTCCCGGGAAATGTCAGATACTTTCCAGAAAAGAATCGCGGAAGATCTGGGCCTTGGGGAATTTTTACGTCAGACGACAATGGAGATTTATGCCTCGGAATTCACCGATCTGGAAATGGTTTATCTGGGCCGGTTTTTCACCAGCCCGATCGGGCGTAAATATCTGGAAAAGAATTCCCTGATTCTGGAAGAGCTGGTACGGGAAACCCATGAATTGATTGTGCCCCGCCTGATGGTGATTCAGTCTCAGGTTCAGGAATATTACAGCCAGAAGATGCAGACACTGCATAAGGAATATGTTGAGTATTGATACGCATACGCTTTGGTGATTTTCGCAAAGAGGTCGGTTTTCGCCGCTGTCAGGTAAGTTATCGGGAACTGACCCTCTGGCATCGGGAGAATGCCCGGCAGGGCCGCAATATGGTGCGGGGGAGCCAGCCGGATTTCTGGAAGACCTTTATCCGTCTTTTTGGTCCCTATTTTGGAGTACGGTTCCGGCTTCAGATCAAGGCGGTTGTTCCCCTTTGTATCTTTCTTCTTGTTTACCAGGTCATTATTCTGCGCTCCACGATCCAGGCCCCTTTGGAATTGAGTCTTGGGCTTCTGGCTTGTATTGCCGGGTTGACCCTGTTTCTGGAAGGGGTGCAGCAGGCTGTGATGCGTCTTGGCGAAGAGCTTGGAGATCGTCTGCCCCGAAAATGCGGCGCCTTTGCCATTATGGGAAGTATTTTTACTCTGGGCTTTTTGAGTACTCTGGCTGAGCCCTCCATCGGCGCTTTGGGCTCGGCTTTGCCGGAGAATGCAGATGCGGCTCTAAAGTCCCTTCTGGGTGAGAGAAGGGGCTTTTTAGTGGCTTCTGTGGGTCTTGGAGTAGGGATTGCCTCAGTTTTGGGTGTTGTCCGCATGATGCTTGAGTTATCGGGTCGCTTCATGGTCAGCGTGACTGTATTGCCCCTGATGGCCCTGAGCATCTGGGTTGCCCTCAAACCTGAGCTGGCGCCTGTGGTTGCCCTTGCCTTTGACTGCGGAGCCGTCACAACCGGCCCGGTCACGGTACCGATTGTACTGGCACTTGGAGTGGGACTTGGAAATGCCCTGGGCCGTACCGGAAACCCCTTGTCCGGTTTTGGTATTGTGACGATGGCTTCGCTGATTCCGGTCATCGCAGTTCTGATCTATGCTTCGAACCCGTTTGAAGCCAGTACACAGGCCCTTGAGGTTTCCGGCTCTGAGGGAGCGGGGGTCTTTATGTCTTCGCTTCAGGAGAGTACCCGGGCTGTCGTTCCGCTGCTGGGTTTTCTGTTTGTACTTTATCGCTTCGGACTTGGACGCCGTTTGCCCAGGGATATGTGGTTTTTCTATGGAGGCTTGCTCTGCCTTGCTGGTATGGCCCTGTTTCTTTTCGGGCTGAAAACCGGCCTGATCCCGCTGGGCTCACAGTGTGGACAACTGGCGGCTCAGGCCATTGCCAATCCTGAGACCACCCATTTTGAGCACCCTTATGTCGCCAAAGTTCTGGTGGTTCTGTTTGCCTTTGGTCTTGGTTTTGGGGCGACTCTGGCTGAGCCTGCTCTGGCTACTCTGGGCCGAACGGTCGAGGATCTGACCAGCGGCTCCCTCATGTCCAAAGCCCTGATTTATACCGTGGCCTGTGGAGTTGGGCTGGGTCTGATGCTTGGAGTTGTGGCCTTTTTGCTTGGCAGGGGCATTTTTCCCGTTCTGGCAGTACTTTACGGCATCACCCTGATTCTGACCTGGCTGAGTCCGGACTGGCTGAATCTGGTGGCCTGGGATGCAGCCGGGGTGACAACAGGTCCGGTTACGGTTCCGCTGGTGTTGGCTCTGGGAACGGGTCTGGCTTCGGGACTGGGTCGCACGGATCTGTTCGGACTGCTGGCTCTGGCATCGATATGCCCGATCTTTGCGACCCTGGTTCTGGGACTTATCAAGGCGAGAAGAGGAGGAGAGGCGTGACCACGGGGATGACCATATTGACCGATGTCAGCCTGATTGTCTGCATCGTGCAGCGGGGCAGGGCGGATCGTCTGGTTCAGGCGGCTCAGGATGCCGGGGCCCATGGAGCCACGGTGTTTTTTGCCCGTGGGGCCGGAATGAAGGAGAGAATGGGTTTTCTTGGGGTCGCGGTGGACTCGGAGAAGGAAGTGATTCAAGTGGTCTGTGGCTCGGATGAAGTCACCAGGGTCACAGAGCGTATGTATCATGCTGGCCAGCTGGACACTCCGGGCATGGGCTTTTTGTATGTGATGCCGCTTGAAAAAGCCGCCACCTATGTGCCTTCCGAGGTGATTGAGCGTTATGGCCGAAAACGCTGAATTCCAACAGAAGGCCTTCCGGCAGATTACCTGCATTCTGTACCAGCGGGGTGTGGAAGAATTCCTGAAAAAACTGCATGCCCGGGGAATTTCCCGCACAGTAGCTTTTGTCGCTCGGGGAAAGGTCATTGGGGAGCCCCATGATCATGGGGAATTTCGCTTTGATATGCCCAAGGAGGTCCTGATGGCCATGGTTGAGGAAGAGCTGGCCGAGGAAACCTTTGAATGGCTTTACCATGAAGCCCGGATTGGAGAGCCAGGTCAGGGTTTTTTAAGCATGAGCCTTTCTGTTCAGCTAGGCGGGGATTCCCTGAGTCCGGATATCTTATCCGAGGAATAGAGGCTTTTTCGTGGCGCTTCGTGAGTACGGATAAAAAAAGAAAGGCCCCCGGAAAATCCGGGGGCTCACTCAGGAAAAACTATGGATTAGTTGTTTTCCATCTGAGTTTCGATCCAGCTTCTGAGGTGGTTTACGTTGGAGTAAACACCGTAAGCCATTGGGCGGGCACAGCCAATGCCCCAGCTTACAACACCGTTTTGCATGCGCTCTCCGTCAACATCAACGAAGAAAGGACCACCGGAATCACCTTGGCAGGCATCTTTGCCACCTTCGTCGAGACCGGCACACAGCATGGCATCGGAAATCCCGTAGTTAGGATTAATGTCCTTAATAGCAGCATCACAAGCTTCGTTGCTTACGATAGGCACATCAACTTCCTGAAGGATTGGGGAGCGGGATCCGCTTTCTTTCAGAGTTCCCCAGCCGATGACAGTAGCCACTTTGCCAGCAGCGTCAGTAGCAGTGGTGTCAGCCAGTTTGATTGGCTCGATATCAGTTACAGGGGAGGACAGCTTCAGAAGGGCTACGTCGTTGTCCAGAGTGGAGCCACTGTATCCTTCATGAGCGATAACTTTTTCTACGTCCACACGGCGACCGCTGTTTGGGTCCTTCAGATCATAACCACCAACATAAGCAGCCAGAGTGCTTGGGGAAGTTGTGCTGCCCCAGCGGACCACACAGTGAGCTGCAGTCAGTACCCACTCAGGAGCAATGAGGGAGCCACCACAGAACTGGCCGCGCCAGTTATCGCTGGTGGAGCGGCGAACCAGGCCCACGATGAATGGGTACTCGCCAACTTCAGCTGTTTGACCGCCAACAATGCGGTTCAGACGGGAAATAACACCAGTACGGAAGCTGGAGCCCAGAACAGGCTTTATGACATCGGCTTCGTGAGCGGTGTCAGCAGCAAAAGCACCAGTGTGGACCAGACCAGCTACAGCCAGAGGCAGAATCTTACGCAACATATTCAATATCCTTTCTTGCATTGGTGTTTTCTACACCGCAGGGACTACTTACAAGGTTGATGTTGCACTATCATATCGATATGGGAAAAAACGTCAATCCTTCGCAGGAAGTTTTTTTCATTGCTGAGAGAATAACGCCAGATTTCTGATTTTTGATCGATGAAGACACGGCCTTGGGAGGGCTTTTTATGGGTGATTCCTGGTTTTGCTCCGATTATTTCGCGGCAAGAGAAGTTTTTTGCAGGGAGTCGTCAGGGCTCTATCATGAGGAGATTTTTCATCCTTTGATGCTGGATGGGAAACCCCTGATTCTTGATCTTATCCGTTTGGGAAGGCCTGATGCCAAAAGAGTCCTTGTGCTTCAGTCGGCTGTTCACGGGGCCGAGGGTTTCGCCGGTTCTGCGGTTCAGTCGGCCTGGCTGAATTCTTCTCCTGATCTTCCTGAGGATGTGGCAGTTTATATTCTGCATGCCCTGAATCCTTATGGTTTTGCCAGGAGAAGGCGGGTGGATCATGAAGGCAT
>CAZDAM010000056.1:0-16719 GCA_964503595.1 uncultured bacterium | reverse complement strand
CCTCATGGACATGCCGAGATGATTTGTGATCATCCCCTGAAGAGCCGTGGACTTGAACTGGCCAGAGACTGGTATGGAAAGGCTGTGACTTCCTCATCGGATGGGAGTTCTTCATCGGAAGCCCTGCACGGGCTGATCGATTCTTTCTGGCAGAGGCTTCTTCCTGAGGCCTGCTGCTTTGTGACGGTGGAATACGGTACGGATTCCCTGGAAAACCTGTTTCGGGTGTTAAGGGAGGACCATTGGCTCCATCAAAGGCAGGAAGGTGAAGTTTCCGCTGAGGAAGCGAGCCGGATCCGTTGTCGCCTGGCGGAGCATTTCAATCCTCACTCCGCGATCTGGCAGCAGAAGGTTCTTGAGCAGGGGCTTTCTTATATTGAATGTGCCCTCAAGGGACTGAAAGGGCTGAAATGAGCCTTTTTTTGCGCCGGGCAAAGGTTGAGGATATTCCCCGGCTTCTGGAATTTGAAAACCGTTTTGTGGTCTCGGATCGGATGACGAAGAGGCATTTTCAGTGGATGCTGAAAAAGGGTCACTGTCTTCTGAATCTGGTGGAGTTTCAGAATCAGCTGGCCGGGTATGTTCTGGTGCTTTTTCATCGGGGCACTTCTTTATCCCGGCTTTATTCGGTTGCCTGGAACCCGGCTTTTGAGGATCGGGATATCCGGAGCATGCTCTTTGATTCCGCGGAAGTTGCGGCGGAAGAAAACGGCTGTATTGCGATTCGGCTTGAAACCCGTACGGATGATCCCCATACGGTGGAATTTCTGGGGAGCCGGGGCTACCGGCAGTTTGAAATCCGGGAAGACTATTTTGAGGATCATTCCAGTGCCCTCTGCTTTCAGAAAAGAGTCCGGAAAGTCCCTGTCGCCCGCCGTCTGGAAATTCCCTACTATGCCCAGACCCTGGACTTCACCTGTGGACCGGCATCTCTCATGATGGCCATGAATGCCCTGAATCCAGCCATTCCCATGACCCGCCGCCTGGAGCTGGTTCTGTGGCGCGAGGCCACCACGATCTTCATGCTCACCGGTCACGGGGGCTGTTCACCTCGGGGGCTGGCCCTTTCGGCCTGGAGAAGGGGCTTTGATGTGGAGCTCTATGTTTCCCGCACCGGGGCTCTTTTTCTGAATGGAGTCCGCTCTGAGTACAAGAAGGAAGTGCTTGAGCTGGTGCATGAGGAGTTTGAAGCGGAAATTCAGGAGAGCGGGATTCGTTCCTATCATGCCGAAATGACCCAGGATGGTCTGGAAGAAGCCCTGGAAAAAGGGGGAGTTCCCCTGATCCTGATCAGTGCCTACCAGTTTTCCAATTCCAAATCCCCTCACTGGGTGGTGGTGACAGCGATGGATGATCGCTACATCTATATCCATGATCCGGAAATTGATGAAGATGAGCATAAAACGATTCTGGATACCCAGTATGTTCCAATCCCCCGCCAGCGTTTCGCCCGTATGGCCCGTTACGGGCAGAATCATTTGCGTGCAGCAGTAGTGATTTACCCGCGCAACCCCTGAAAATTTTTTGTGTAAAGATTGCTTCCAAAATGGAGCAGAGCTACAATATTTCCCATGGAAGGAAAATCTAAATCATATCCGAAGATTCTTCTTGCTGTATTAGGTGTGTTCATTGGAGCAGGTCTCTTCACATTTATCTACGCAGACGGATATTCCTATTTTCTAAATGATCCCAAAGCATGTATCAACTGCCATATTATGCAGGATTCCTATGATCGCTGGCTGCATGGACCGCATCATCATACGGCGGTCTGCAACGATTGCCACGCCCCTCATGACAGCCTGGTAGCCAAATACTGGTCCAAGGCAGAAAACGGTTTCTGGCATTCCAAGGGATTTACCTTCAATGATTTTCATGAGCCGATTCAGATCCGTGAGGTCAATGTAAAGGTCGTGCTTAACAACTGTGTGCGTTGCCATGCAGGAATTCATCAGGATATTGGACGTTCAACCGAAAAACCGGCTTGCCTGAATTGTCATCGCGAAGCCGGACACCGCCGCTAAGGAGTGCATCATGGCTCAGAAATCCAGCTCCGGGAGCCTTGGGCTTGTTTTTGTTTTCTAACCCTTCTGGTCCTGGCCCTTCTGGAGAATATCCGGGGCCGCAAGGAAGAAGGAACCCAGCCTTATGTCCGGGCGGTCGAGGTCAACGAGAATACGGTGGACCCGGCAATCTGGGGCAAGAACTGGCCGCACCGTATGACTCCTACACCCGCACCGTCGATGTGGAAAGAACCCGTCATGGTGGTTCCGAAGCCTTCCAGAAGCTGGATACGGATCCGGTCTGGAGAGATCTGTGGGCAGGCTATGCCTTTTCGATTGATTTTCGGGAAGAAAGAGGCCACGCCTGGATGCTTTCGGATCAGCGCGAAACGGAAAGGGTTCATAAGGTCAAGCAGCCTGGAGCCTGTCTTCACTGCCATGCGGCAACCTATAATGTTTATCGGGAAGCCGGAAAAAAAGCCGGTGTTCCTGATCCCAAGGATCCGAAGGACTGGCGTGAGCAGCTCATGAAGGGCTTTGAAGTGGTCTGTGCCATGCCTTACGATGAGGCCACCAAACTGACCGAGCACCCGGTCAGCTGTATCGATTGCCACAGTCCTGATGACATGAGCCTTCGGGTGACCCGTCCTGGCTTTCTGAACGGGATTCAGTCTCTGGCCCAAAGCACAGCCCCTCTGAAGCATCTTCCCAGCATTGAGCGCTGGAGAGCCTCTTCCAAGAAGGAACCTTATGATCCCAATAAGCATGCAACCCGCCAGGAAATGCGTTCCTTCGTCTGTGGTCAGTGTCATGTTGAGTATTACTTCAAGGGTGATGGCAAGCTTCTGACCTACCCCTGGCACAAGGGCAACAAGGTTGAGGACATGCAGGCCTATTACGATGAAATCGGTTTCAAGGACTGGACTCACAAAACAGCCAAATCTCCGATGCTCAAGGCCCAGCACCCTGAATTTGAGATGTGGAATGAGGGTATTCACGCCCGCTCCGGAGTTTCGTGTGCGGACTGTCATATGCCTTATGAGCGTCTGGGGGCTTCCAAGGTTTCCAGTCACCATGTCAGAAGTCCGCTTTTAAATGTCAGCAAGGCCTGCCAGACCTGTCACAGCATTCCCGAGTCTGATCTGCTAGCCAGAGTGAACAAGATTCAGGACATCAATCAGGACTTGATGAACAAGGCTGAGGTTGCGGTGATGGATCTGATTCATGGCATTGAAGATCGCATGCAGAAAGGGAAAACCGATGAAGAGCTGGTCAAAGCCCGCGATTTTCATCGCAAGGCCCAGTTCTATCTTGATTTTGTTTCTGCGGAAAACTCCATGGGCTTTCACGCCCCCCAGGAAGCATCCAGGATTCTGGGTGAGTCGATTGATTTTGCCCGCAAGGGCATCATGGCCCTGCCCTGATATTTCAATATGCTGGTCCTGGGGTAGGAAAACCTGCTCCGAACCGGTATACTCCCTAGCATGCGAGGAGCGGGCGGAACCCCCGGCGGAATCGGGGAATTTTTTCTGGGCTGTATGATGACAGGTGCCGGTGGCTATCTTCTGACCAATCAGATCAAAGTCACAACCGGTTTCTGGAGCCTTCGCTATCAGCTCTTTGGCGATTTTGGCGTCTCAGCCTTTGGAATCACCCTCCTGCCACTCATTGGCGGGATCTTCTTCCTCTTTTTGGATGGCGGATCCAAACTGGGCTGGATTCTGGCTTTGGGATCTCTTGCCGCCATTCTGATCGGTGTTTTAACCACTCTTCAGGTGGTCTGGCAGACTACCAGCCTTTACGTTCTTCTGGGGATGCTGGTCTTACTGGCCGGAGGTCTGGGCCTGATTGCCCGGTCCCTGAAATCCCATGAATGAAAGGGCAATAGACAAAGTGCCTGAGGGAATTCTGCTAAGCTTTCCATCCTTTCCCCGTCTGGTCCTGCTGGTCTTTGGTGCGATTGCTTTCTGCTATGCCTTTGTCCTGGTCTTCTTCTGGTGGAATCAGGAGTCCCTTCTGTATTTCCCGGATTCGCGCTGGGAAATGGATCCCAAAACTCTCCCTTATACGCCGGAAAATGTGATGATTCCGGGGGAAGACGGGGTGAAACTGAGCCTCTGGTTTTTTCCTCCAACTGCATCTGAGGGACAGGTGGTGATTTTCTGCCACGGAAACGGGGGAAACCTCAGTTACGATGTGGAGATGGCCACTCGCTATCAGGGGCTGGGGCTGGGCGCCGTACTCTTTGATTACCGGGGTTATGGCAAAAGTACGGGAAAACCGTCTTCAGAGGGTACCTTGAAGGATGCCCTGAGTATCTATGACTGGCTTCTTCGAAAAGGGATTTCAAAGGACAGGATTCTGGTTCACGGCCGTTCTCTGGGTGGACCCCATGCGGCCCATATTGCCCAAAACCGTGAAGTCACCGGTCTGATTCTGGAATCCACCTTCACAAGTCTCAGTGCTCTGGCCCAACAGCTTTACCCGTTTTTGCCAATAAGGCTTATTTCCCGACATGACTATCAGACCCTGAGTAAGGTTGAGAGTCTTGATATCCCGATTCTGGTGATACATGCCCCCGAAGACGGGCTCATTCCCTTTTCGCACGGAAAAACCCTTTTCTCAGCTCTTCAGACTCCTTCCAAATCATTTCTTGAGATCCACGGGGATCACAACGAGGGCTTTGTGCAGTCTGCTGAAATCTATTGGAAGGGGATTGAGGGGTATCTGTCACGGGACTGACAGAGTTTCATTTCCATGCTAGACTTGTACTATACTCTGTACAGGTTGGGGCTTATGAAAATTGTTTCCTATTCAGATGCCAGAAACGGTTTAAAGGCCGTTTTGGATCAGGTCGAAAATGATGCAGACATCACTATCATCACTCGCCGTGATGCCAAAGATGCTGTTGTGATGTCCCTTGAGTATTTCAACAGTCTCATGGAAACGGTCCACCTTTTGCGTTCTCCGGCAAATGTTGAGCATCTGGAGCGTTCTATTGCCCAGTACCGATCCGGTAAATCCCAGCCTCGTAATCTGACCGATGAGTAGGCTTCTGACTTTTACGGATGAGGCCTGGAAAGACTATGTTTACTGGCAGGGTCAGGACAAGAAAACGCTGAAAAGAATCAACCGATTGATTCTTGAGGCTCTTAGGGAGCCGTTTGAAGGAATCGGAAAACCTGAGCCGCTCAAGGAAAACCTGTCCGGATTCTGGTCCCGACGCATTGACGATACTCAGCGTCTGGTTTATGCCGTGGATGAAGTTTCACTTACGATTATAGCCTGTCGCTATCACTATTAGGGCATCGGGCAGGTAAATCCAAATTCTAGTTCGTTGTCTTGAAGTGGGGGTTCTGAAATATATATGTCTTCTGAAAACAGGGCGTTTTAGGCGACAGAATTTGTCGCCTAAAAGGGTCTGTTTTTTAAGAGATATACCCTAAAAGGAAAAGAAAACCGTTATCTGATCAGTGTTTTAGAACTGTGGCATCTGAATAGGAACATCCACACAAAAACTTCTTCCCCATCACCTGAAATTCGATTTTGAGCCGACCACATACCTGATTTTCCACAGGCCTCAAAATCTTCGCAGTTCCCAACGGCGTTGACCATCAGAATAGGGGTTTTCGACTTCAGGTAGAGGTTTTGGTAGTGCTCATGGGCCTGTTTTATGGCCCGATCCGGTTTTGCTACTGAGGCCAGATAGAGGGAGGCTTCTTCTTTGCGGCACATTTCAAAATGCTCCATCAGAAGACTTTCATAGCAGATTCCAAAGCCGATGCGAGTCCCGATAATTTCGAGAACTGGAGAAGAAGTGCCGGGGCTGAACCAGGGGATTTCATCGGTATGCAGCCACTGTTTGCAGTAAACCGAGGGCCTGGAATCTGGCTGAAAGATTCCAAGTGCAATTTTGGGAAGTGTGGAGGTCTTCTGAGGGAAGCCAGCACAGATGAATCACCCCGAGTTTATTGGCCAGCTCCTGAAGGGGAGCAAGATCTTCAAGTTGAAGAGCCTGTTCCTGAGCCTTTGAAGGATAGTAGGAAGTCAGGGAAAGTTCGGGAAACAGAAATCAGATTGGCGTGTTGCTCTGATGCTTTTAGAACAGCATTTCTGTGTTTCTGAAGGTTTTCCTGGTAGTCGGGCCCCGATGAAATTTGAGCAAGGGCGATTCTCACGTTTGTTAGAAAAGTTTACCTCCGTTTGGGACAGGAAAAGAAGGGCGTGCCAGGACGACTCTACCTTCTTAATCGGGAAAACCGGTTACCAGCACTTCGGAAGTGAAGGACCCGATACGGCGGCTTCCCAAATTCAGAACTGCCAGAATCTGGGTTCCGGGAAGTTCCTCCAGAGTATAGAGATCGGTGATCTGGGCACTGGACTGTTTCTCACCGATTTCTTTTCCAAAATCAATAAAGAGTTTGTAGGCGGGTTTGCGGGCCTCGGGGAAGCTTTCGGCCCTTATGATGGTCCCAACCCTGAGTTCCACTTTTTCAAAATCGGAAAACTCGATTTTATCCATGCCAAAATCTCCCATCAGCTGTCCACGCGGGATTTTTCGATATGCACCAGAGAGCGCTTGGCGTCTTTGGCGAACTGGTGAGTCGGGTCCAGTTCAATCACCCGTTTGTAGAAATCCTCGGCTTCTTCGTATTGATTGCGAATCCTGAAAATGGAAGCCATTTTGAAGTAGGCTTCAATCAGGTTCGGATCAATGGAAATGGCTTTCTTGTAATGATCCATGGCCTCGGATTTACGGTTGGTTTCGTAATCCTCATTCAGGGCATTGGCCAGTTCAAGATGGGACTGAGCACTTTCCGGGTCTTTTTCCAGGGCCCGGCGGCAGATTTCAATGGCTTCGGCGTAGCGGTGGGTTCCAGCAATCGACTCCTTGTTGTAGACACGTTTCAAGCCCCAGTAACCCCAGGGATTTTCGGGAGCCAGAGCAATCGTCTGCTTGAACTCGGCTACGGCCTGGCTGATGTCCTCTTCTTCCGGAGAAAGGGAGGAAGTGAGCGCGATCAGGGCATAACCATAGTCGAAGTGAGCCATGGGAATCTGAGTGTTCTTTTGGGCAAACAGACCGTATGCGGTACGGTGGCGTCCCAGAATATCGTCTTTCTTGGGCTCGTTTTCGGCAGCAGCCCGCAAAAGCTCCAGAAGCAGCATGCGCCATTCGCCGTTCTCGGGCTCGATTTCCACCAGTTTGCGCATGGTTTTTTCGGCATCCTCGAATTCCCTGCTTTCTATCTGGATGCGGGAGAGCCTTTCCAGAGCGCGCCTGTTTTCAGGCTCTTCGGCCAGAAGAAGTCTCAGGTATTCCTTGGCCTTGGCCACTTTACCGGTGAAGTGGTGCAGGATGCCCAGATGATAGAGCACATGGATATCCTGACGGTTCAGGCTGTGGGCCTTGGTGTAGGCTTCAATCGCCTTCTGAAAGCCACTCATGAGTTCGGACTTGCCTGGAATATTCATGCGGTGGAAGTAGCCAAGAGCAATCCAGGGGACAGGATGTCCCTGATTTTTCGCGGCTCGTTCCTCGTAGCGCAGCTCCAGCTCCTGAGGGGTGATGCCTTCATAGTCCGGGCGGTGCAGCTGGCCGAAGAACAGCTTGTACTGCTCTATCATGGTCAGTTGCAGTTCGGAATCCAGCTCATCAATCTCAAGGGCCTTGTGCAGAACTGGCAGGGCTTCGTCGGTACGATTGAGTCGGGAGAGCATCATGGCCAGACGGCGAGGAAGCTCTTCATAGCCCTGATCAAAGGCATCGAGTTGGGAATAGGCCTGCTGATAATCGAAGACAGCCTCGGAAACACGCCCCAGGGCTTCGTTGATCTGACCGGCCTTGTAGCGGGCCAGCAGGTGTCCGGGCTGAACGGAAAGAATATCCTCGTAGAAGGCTTTGGCCTGAGGCAGTTCGTGACTTTGTTCGGCACTTCTGGCCTTGTCCAGAAGGTCGTTGATCTTGCGCTCGGTTTCCTGGATATTGAGGTCCACGAAGAACTCGTTGACCTCGGAATTCCCGGAATCCAGCTTGTAGACTTTTTCGTAGAAATGTTTGGTCTGTTCGACTTCCCCGGCCTTTAAAAACATCTGTCCCATTTCAAACAGAGGTTTGGGAGACTGGGGATGAATTTCGTTGGCTCTGGTGAAGTAGATCGTCGCCTCCATGAGCTCATCCTGATCGGAGAGAACCTGGCCCATCAGAAGATTGGCTTCGAAATTGCGCTCTTCGATTTCCAGAATGCGGGCAATGGTCAGTTCAGCCTCATAAAGGTTTTCTTCGATGCGATGAATCTGGGCCAGTTCAAACCAGGCCTTGAGGAAGGCCGGATTTTTCTCGACAGAGCCTTTGAAGTGACGCTTGGCGAGTTCGAGGTTCTTCTGCTTGAGATAGATGCGGGCCAGATCGTAATTGGCTTCTGAATGCCAGGGGTCGAGCTCGAGGATATAGTCGTACTCGATGATGGCGTTCTGATCCATGCCGCGTTCCAGGAAGGTCTTGGCTTCTTCGAGTTTGGCTTTGATTTCCCGGGAGATTTTCTGGGATTCCACGGAAGTGAGGAAGTCCCGGATCTCCAGATTCTGCGGGTCCAGCTGGTAGGCCTTTCTGAGATTGATCAGAGTTGCTTCCAGACTTTCTGCCAGGTGGTGATTCTCGGCCAGATAGAAATAGGCCAGAGAATAGTTTTCGTCCATGTGGACGGCTTTATTCAGGGAGTCCAGAGCGGATTCCCGCATTTTGGGATCGTTGTTGAAGGCCTTGGAAAGGGTGGTGTAAAGCCTTCCAAGTTCGGCATAGGCCGGTGCGGATTCCGGATAGGTCTTGATCAGGACCTTGAATTCGGCAATAGCCTGATCGATGAGGTTTGACTGTGAGTAAATACGGGAGAGCTGCACGAAGATATCCGGGGCAGGATCCTGCTGGATCATGTCCTTGAGAATCCTTACGGCCTTCTGTGGATCGCGTGGAGCATCCAGAACAGCCAGCTCGACCTGGGCTCTGACGTGCTTGGGATCGTGCTTGAGGACTTTCTCGAAGTATTCGTGGGCTTTCTGGTTGTCCTTGCGGTAAAGCCAGGTTTTGCCCAACTCGAAAAGCACCTGGGTGGAATCGGTATGATCCTGCAGGAGTTTTTCCAGAAGCTCGACGGCTTCGTGGAACATTTTCTGGGTCTGGTAGACCTGGGCCAGACGGACATTCAGCCTGACGTTTGAAGGCTGGCGCTCCAGAAGGGCCTCGTATTCCATGAGGGCTTTCTGGGGGCGGTTCAGCTTGAAATAAATTTCGGCAATCTGAAGAGAATAGGTCATTTTCTCCGGATCGATTTCCAGAGCCTGCTGATAGCTTTCCAGAGCATTGTCGAAGAAGCCCTTGGCCATGTAGATCTCGCCGAGTTCGGCGTGGGCCTTGGCATCCCGGATACCCAGATTCACGGCTTTCTTGAACTCGACTACGGCTTTGTTCCACTCCTTCTGGGAATGGTAGGTCCGGCCCAGTTCGAAGTGAGCCATGGCGTGATTCGGCTCGGCGGAAAGAACCTGCTGCAACTGAATCACGGCCTTGGAGGGAAGGCCCTGCAAAGTCAGGACCTTGGCCTGGGAAACCAGAAGATCCGAATCGTTTGGTGTGACAGCGAGAAGATCCTTGATGAGATCCCCGGCTTCCTTGAACATCTCCTGCTCCATAAGAAGAGAAGTCATCTGAAGCTTGAAGTCGTAATCGTCGGGCTTGAGGGCTAAAAGGCGGTTACAGATTTCGGTCTGCTTGCCAATGGAGCCAATTTCGCGATAGTAGCCCAGAGCTGTCTGGAGGACTTCGATACTGTCCTTTTCCAGAGCCATGGCCTGGGTAATCGAACGCCCGGCTTTTTCCATCTGGTTGAGTTCCTTGTGACACTCGTACATGGACAGGTGGATGCTGACGTCCCCCGGTTTTATGTCCAGATGTTTTTCCAGATGTTTCAGGGCCGATTTCCAGTTCTGCTGTTTGATGCAGACATTGCAGATCAGCGGCAGGGCCAGAGCATGCTTGGGCTCGTGCTCAAAAACCTTCAGACAGTATTCTTCCGTCTTGCCGTAGTTATAAATGCGGTTGTAGCACTCCGCAATGGCGTAGAGCCAGTCGGTGCGGGCCGGATCGACCTGCTCCAGCTTGAGCAGGCAGCCCAGTTGGGCTGTGAAGTCTTCCTGACGGAAATGGATATCGTTTAAGGCACTCAGGGCATCCACACTGAGGGGAGCCGCATCCAGAGCGCGCTCGAAATAGCTGATGGCCTGTCCGTACAGATTTTTCTCGGAGTAGATGCTACCGACCTTCAGGAGGGTATCCACATCCTGGGGCTTCTGCTGAAGAATGGACTCAAAATGCTCCAGGGCCTTGTCGACAATACCTTTTCTGTAAAAGTCATTGGCCAGGGCCGAGAGTACATCCAGGTTGGTGGGGGCAAGCTTGAAGGCCTCTCGAAACTGGGTGATGGCTTCAAACTCCATTTCCAGGTGCTTGTAGGTTTCACCCAGGCGAATCCGTACATCCACCGAAGAAGGGAAGGTCTGAACCAGTTCTTCGTAAATACGCTTCGCCTGCTCATAGTGCTCAACCGTGCTGTAGGTATGAGCAAGCATGAGTCCGTGGCGGATATTGGCCGCATCCAGCCGGTAGGACGCCTGAAAGGACTCTATGGCCGTATCGAATTCTTCGCAGCGCAGGGCCAGATCTCCAACCAGATGGCACAGATCGGCATTCTCCGGTTCCTTGGCCAGAATCCTCTGATAGGTCTGAAGGGCATTCTTGAAATCTTCCTGATCCTCATAGGCCTGGGAGATTTTCCTGAGTACATCCAGATTGCCGGGTTCCAGGCTTAAAACGGTCCTCCAGGCTTCAATCGCCTGATTCAGTTCGCCTTTACCGGCATGGGTATCCCCAATCAGGTTTTCTGCTTCAAGGGCCCAGCGAGGGTTGGTTCTTAGCGGATCCAGAAGATCCAGGGCCTGATCCCAGCTTTTGTTCTGATAATAGGTTTTCGCCAGCCAGAAGGTGGATTCCAGGGATTCTGGCTTTAGCTGCAGGGCTTTGGAGAAGGCATCAATTGCGGCTGGCCAGGCTCCCAGATGATGATGGGCCTCTCCCGTATGAAAATAGATGCCAAAATCGTTAGGATCGATTTCCAGAGCTTTCTGGAATTCGGAAAGAGCTCCCCGGTAGTCGGCTTTTCTGAGGGCAGCCACACCCAGCTTGAAGTAGATCTCGGCATTGCTCCCCTGAAGTTTCTTGGCAACTTCATATTCACGGGTAGCATCTTCCTGCCAGTCCTTCTGCTCGTAGATACGGGCCAGCTTGTAGTGGGCTTCGGCCGAATCCGGAGCATTCTTGATCGCTCTTTCAAAGGATTTCTGGGCCTGATCGACATTCTCGGTATTAGCCAGTACATCCCCCAACCGGACATAGACTTCCGGATGGTGACTGTCGAGCTGAATGACCTTGCGGAAGGCCCGGATGGCCTGCTTGTGATCCTCTTTTTCCGCATAGGCCTTACCAAGCTCATAATGCACTTTCACATTGGTGGGATAGGTGCGGATGGCATCTTCGTAAAGCTGAATCAGACGCTGATGCATGCCTCTGGTTTCATAGATTCCACCCAGGGAATAAATCGCCTCGATGAATTCTGGATTCAGGCGAAGAGCTTTTTCGTAGGCCTTGATCGCTTTTTCGAGTTTGTTTTCATGCCGGTAGGCCTCCCCCAGCTCAAAGAAGTAAAGAGCATTGTTGGGGGCTTTGCGAATCGCGCTTTCATAAAGCCGGATAATGGCCAGATGGTTGCGTACCAGTTTGTACTTGTTACCCAGACGATACACGATGTCCAGAAGCTCCGGATTGTGTTTCAGGGCCAGCTCATAGTGCCGGATGGATTCATTGGTATCGTTTTCCCGCTCGTAAAGTTCGGCCAGGAAACGATGATAGAGACTGCTGGATTCGTCGGCTTCAATGGCGGCCTTCATGGATTCCACAGCCAGCTTGAGCTGCTTCTTGTCCGCATAGACCTGAGCGCAGTAGTAGTGGGCATCAGCAAGCTCGGAATCCAGTTCCAGAGCCTGTTTGAAGTAGGACAGGGCAGTGTCTTTCTGTCCGGTTTTAAAGGAAGCCAGGCCCAGGCTGAAATAAAGCTCGGAAGACTCGGGAATCAGGGGCAGGCAGGCCTTGAACTGTTCCAGAGCCTTGGCATGCTCTCCCATGGAAAGATAGAGTTTTCCCAGTTCAAGATTGGCTTCAGGATGCCGGTTGGAAAGCCGGATGACTTTCTGGAAGTACTCCGAGGCTTTCTCGCTCTGGTGGGTCTGGGAGGCATGCATCCCAAGCTCCATCAGGGCATCGCTTTGAGCCGGATCCAGTGAGACGGCTTCGCGGAATTCGTCCACGGCGTCATTGCGGGCTCCCTGATTCAGATAGGCTTTGCCAAGATGAACCCGAAACAGGGCATTTCCCGGCTGATAGGCCACAGCTTCCTGGAAGTGATCGACAGCCAGATCCAGGCGGCCCTTGTTGATGAAGATCTTGCCCAGCTCGAAGTAGACCTCAGGCAGGGAAGGATCGATCTCTATGGCTTTCTTGAGTTTCTGGACAGCCAGATCCAGATTGCCTTCCTTCTTGTGGGTCAGGCCGAGTCTTAAATAAATCGAGGCATTGTGAGGCTGAAGCTCAAGAGCCAGATTGTACTGTTCAATAGCATCTGTTAAGCGATCCAGATCGTTTAGGCAGTTGCCGAGAATCAGGTGAAGCTCGACGTCCTTGGGATGGATCTCACAGGCCTTGGCCAGGTAGGTCGCAGCAGTATCCGGCTCTTCGATCTTAAGATGAAGCATTCCCAGAGCCTGATTGGCTTCCAGGTGAGCCGGCTCGAGGTCAAGAACATGGTAAAAAGCTTCCTTGGCCTTGTCATTCAGGCCCAGTTCAAAGCAGGAATGCCCCAGATGCCAGAAAAGTTCGGCATCGTCCTTCATTCGTTCTTCCGCCCGCTTGAAACAGGTAATGGCTTCCTTGTACTGATGGGTCAGCCGTTTGATCTGTCCCAGACGCTTCAAGGCCGGGGCGTGGCTGTAGTCAATCTCCGTGACCTGTTCCAGATATTTCTCTGCATCCGAATGCTGATTCTGCAAAAAGAGCAGATTGCCCAGATTGTAGAGGGCTTCAGCGGATTCGGGGTTGAGTTCCACTGCCCGTCTGTATGAGGACAGGGCCCGATCCATATGCTTGCGTTTTTCGTGTCCACGAGCCAGCAGCAGAGTGGCCTCGAAGTTTTCCGGCTCCAGGTCAAGAACCTGGGTCAGGGCCTGATTCATTTTTTCGACCAGATTTTGGGATTCATAGATCCGGGCCAGATGAAACAGGGCCTCAAGGCTGTCCGGGTAGTGCTTCAGAATCTTCTGATAAGTGGCTTCCGCCTCATAGATCCGGTCTTTGCGAAGGTAGAGTTCGCCCAGCTCCAGAAGAGCAGGCAGATGGTGATGAGACAGGGAGGTCAGCTCCCGAAGCTGGTTTTCCTGTGCTTCCCAGTCCTCATCTTCCCGATAGATGCAGGCCAGGTTGTAATGGGCTGCCAGATGATGGGGATCGAGGGTCAGGACTTCCTTGTAGCGGGGGCGGGCATCGTCGTAGTTGCCTTCCAGATAAAAGGAATGAGCGTATTCCAGAACGGCTTCCACATCCCGCCTTTCCAGTCCAAGAAGGACTTCCAGGGGTTTGCGGGCCTCGGAATGGCGCTTGAGGATATTCAGGATGTGCCCTGCTTTCAGGAGGGCTTCCCGGTTCTGGGCTTCCAGATCCATAATTTTCTGGTACTGGGCCAGGGCTTTTTCGTACAGGTTCTGTTCGTAATAGATCCTGCCCAGAAGCTCGTGGGGTTCAATGCTTCCCGGATCGAGTTCCATGGCATGGGTCAGCCGTTCGACAGCGGCCTTGAAATCGGAATTCAGATAGTGAATCTGGCCCAGTTCAAAATGCATGCGGGCATCATTGGGCTGACGCCTCAGGATTTCCTCACAGGCTTTTACGGCCCGATCCAGTTCGCTCTGGCGGGCATAGAGCCGCACCAGACGGGAATAGGCCATGGTATAGGAGGGATTGAGTTCCACGGCCATTTCATAGTGAACCGTGGCTTCATCCAGTTTGCCCAGACGCTCCAGAACTTCGGCATGATGAGCCGAGCTTTCCGGGCTCTGGGGGAAACGGGAATGCATTTCCGCCGTAATGCGGCGGGCGTGTTCGAGATCTTCCGGATTTCCTCTTTCATGGGAAAGAAGGATTTCCTTCAGGGTATAGGCTGCATCGGCGAGTTCCGGTTCCATGCGGATGGCTTTTTCCATCTGCTGGGCAGCCTTGTCCAGAAGCTCGTCGCGATGGGCAAAGGCCGGATGGAAGCGAAAGAAGGCATAACCCAGAAGATACTGGAGCTCGGCCTTGTTGGGAGAAAGGAAACAGGCATCCTTATACTGGCGGATCAGCCCCTCAAAGCGGTTTTCCGCTTCGGGATGGGTGCGGTATTTGGCAAAATTCAGATCAATGAGCTTGCGCCCGGCAATCAGGCTCTCCTGCTCCTCGTTGGCCAGCAGGCGGTATTCGGAAATGGCCTCATCAAACTGATGGGCGGCTTCCAGGCTCTGAGCCAGCTTGAAGCGAATCGAGCGGGGATGAATTTCCTGCATATCCTGAGTGGACAGAAGGGAAAGTCCGGCATGATTGCCCAGAGTCGGCAGGATTTCAATCAGCTGCCTCAAGGTCTGAATGGCTTTCTCATGAAAGCGGGTTGATTCAAAAATCAGGCTTAGACGCCACAGGGCCGGGGCATGGAAGGGATCTCTTGAGATCGCTTTCTTCAGGCGCTCAATGGCTTCGTTATAATCAAATTTTTCTTCAGCCAGGGCGGAAAGACGAACCAGGGACTCCACTTGGGAAGGTTCGATTTCCAAAGCCTTCAGATAGTTCTTGCGGGCTTCTTCAAGAAGCTCGGGCTTTCCTTCCTGACGGGCCAGCATTTCCTGGACCTCGCCCAGTTCAAAATATAAAAGAGCCATATCGGGGCGGCGGGCACAGATATGTTCCAGAGCCTTGCGGGCCTGATCAAAATCCTGAATCGCAGGTGTCTGTCCTTCTTCCTTGCTCAGAAGAATCTGTTTTAAGGCCAGATTCAACCAGATATGATCCGGTGTTTCCTTGATGGCTTTTTCCAGAATCTTCAGAGCTTCCTTGCGCCGCTTTGTGGTTTCTGAACTGGCATCAAGCTTGAACACGGCAAGGGCCAGAGCAGCTTTTGCGGAGGGGGGGGCGTCTTTTTCCGCACTTGAGGCGCGGATGCGCTCAATTGTGCGGGAAAACATGTCCTGGCGGGAAACATAGTCTTTATAGAGCAGACGGTACTGAAAAATCTGCTGTCTCCAGGCTTCCCCATGATCGGGTTCCTGCTTGAGAATCTGGCGGTAGTGCAGAATGGCATCGTCGTAGTCGCCGCAAAGGCTCAGAAGCTGGGCCATGCGTAAGGTGGCCTGCAGATGTCTTTCATCGGCCAGAACAGCTTTGCGGAATTCTGTACGGGCTTCCGCCAGATTTCCTTTCAAAAAGAGCTGCTCGGCCCGGTTGTAATAAAGATCGGCCCGTTCCAGTCTGTCCTGCTCGGGAAGCCGGCTGAGCATATCCTTGAGCTCGCGGGCTTCCGCTTCGGAATGCGTCTGTCTGAGGCTGTCCATGTAGGCCGTGGACGCCAGACCGATTTTAAGTAGAAAGCAGGACTCGTCCCGTGCATCAAAAAATGTGCACTTGGAACGAATGCAGGGCGAGACTTCCGCACTGCCTTTGCCGTTAGTAAATCCAATGAAGGGGCATGCACCGACTGCCATGTATGGGACTCCGCCTTCCCCATGCCGGGGAAATGAAACCTGAATTTAACACAAAAAACGGCATATCTCTAACAGAAGTGTACGCTTTTGTGTGGATTCGTTGGGACTTGTGCGCATCATCCGTTATCCTGAAGCCTTCAACTGGACCTGGATTTTTTATGGATTTTACCTATCGCTACCTTTATCTGATTCTTGGGCTGGCTCTGTTCGGCGGGGCTGTACCCGTTCTTCTGAACGCCCTGAGGGGGGAAAGAGAGAGTACTCAGGCCGATCCCGGGCAGCGTCTGATCATTGCCCTCATCGCTTTGACCCTGGGGGGAATTCTTCTGCGATTGTCCTGGGTCATGTTTATGGGACCAGGCCGCTCCGAGGTATTCTGATGAAGAAAAATTTTCTGAAATCGGGTTTTGTATCCGGTCTTTTTCTGATTCTATCAGGCTGTTCTTCGGAACCCCCGCCTCCGCCACCTCCCCCGCCGCCTCCTCCGGCTGCTGTTTCCAAGCCGGTTGCCTCCGGAGGCGATGCCACGGACTCTTCTTCCTCTGGTGGAGGATGGCTTCTGGATGATGATTACGGCTATCTCGACATGGGTCTGGAAGATCTCATGGCCGAACCACTTGAGGAAATGATTGAATCTCAAGATATCAAGAAGGCCTCGGCCCTTCTGAAAAGGTTGATGGAGGAAGAGCCGGAATCAGCCCGCCACCATTACTTCAATGGCATGGTACTTTTAAAGCAGGAGCAGCCGGAAGAGGCCGTTGAAGAATTTTTGTATGCCCTTCGCAGTGGAAATCAGGAATATGGGGCTTTGGCTAAAAAGGAGAGGGAGAAG
>CAZDAM010000055.1:0-23604 GCA_964503595.1 uncultured bacterium | reverse complement strand
ACCCAGTAGCATAATTTTCTGACCCTCCACGATCAGAATTTCCGTACCTTCTTTCCACCCTTTGTTTTCTGGCAATCTTGAAGAGAACAAGGAGGAGAGATGCAAAAGCCCAAAAGCAGAATCGTCACGGTTTTAACCGCTGCCCCCAATGGAGCGGATTCTTTGAAGATCGAAATGGAAATCCAGGTTGGGGGAGGCCTTCCGGGGTTTGTGATTGTGGGTCTTCCGGATGCTTCAGTACAGGAGGCCAGGGAAAGAGTCCGATCTGCAATTCGCCAGAGTGGTTTTGAATTTCCCCGTGGTCGGATTGTCATCAATATTGCGCCCGCCCATGTCAAAAAGGAAGGTTCTCACTACGACCTGCCCATGGCACTGGGAATCCTGATGGCATCGGGACAGTGGAACTGGAAGAAGGAAGAGCCTCTCTATGCCTTTGGAGAACTCACTCTTTCCGGAAAACTTCGTTCCATCCCGAATGCCTTTGCCCTGATCGGGGGGCTTGAGGAACTGGATAGCTCCCATATTCTGGTTCCAGCCAAAACCAGAGATGAGCTCAGGAATGCCCTTCAGACAAGCTGCCTTGCCCTGGAATCTCTGGCCGAGTTGCATGGTTCCCCTTCCTGGGAAAGACTGCATGTGAAGTTCTCGTCTGTTTCACAGGAAGATACCCTGCCTCTGCTGGAAGAAGTGCGAGGGCAGCATCAGGCCAAAATGGCTCTTCTGATTTCGGCTGCCGGGGCCCATAATCTGATTCTGGCAGGCCCTCCCGGGTGCGGAAAAACCATGCTCGCCCAAAGGCTTGGATCCCTTCTTCCTGATCTGGAGGATGAGGAAAGCCAGCGGGTTTCCCGGATTCATTCCATCAGTGGCGGCAGAAGCGGTCTCATCCGCCGCCCTCCGATCCGTATGGTGCATGCCTCCATTCCCAAAACCGGTCTGATTGGAGGAGGACCCAAGGCAGCTCCTGGCGAGATCACGCTGGCTCATTCAGGGGTTTTGGTTATGGATGAGCTGCTTGAGTTCCAGGCTCAGTCCCTGGAGGGGCTGCGCCAGCCCATCAGTGACGGGTACATTTCTCACAGCAGGCTCAAACAGACGCTTAAGTGGCCGGCCAGGTTTCAGATTGTGGCAACTCTGAACCCATGCATCTGTGGATACTTCGGTTCCATGGAACATACCTGCACCTGCCCGAAATCCTCAATCAAACGCTATCAGTCCCGCTTATCCGGCCCTTTGGAAGAAAGAATGGATCTGGGGGTTTTCCTGCAGCCATCTTCGGCCCTTCTGGATACGGAAGAGTCCAGAAAACTGAGTACCAGCTACTGCCGCCGTCAGGTGCTTCGAGCCCGTAATATCCAGAAAAACCGATTTGAAAATCAGGACACCAATGCAACCGGATGCATTCACCGGATTCTGGAGTCCGGCTTCTGTGCCAGGGCTCGTGAGAAACTTCAGGAACTGGCCCGCCGTGAAAATGCGAGTGCCCGCAAACTCAACAGTCTGATTCGGGTTGCCCGCACCATTGCGGATCTTCAGGATTCCCCCCAAATTGAAATGGAACATGCCATTTTAGCTCAGGAATACCGGCGTCAACTCTGGAAGGTGCAGGCATGAAAACACTGCTTTTTTTTCTGGGTTTTACATATGGCTATGCCGAATCCCTGTTTCTTCAGACCCTAAGATTAAACCCCGTTTACAAAGCTCCTTCCGAGTGGAGTGATTTTTCCGAAGAAAGTCGAAGATTTGGCGGGTTTTCGGCCCTTCTATCCAGGGAAAACACCAAAGACAGCCTGATCAAGCGTTTAAAGCAGACACTTCATCGGCCGTCTTCCCAGGAACAGGTCCTGAGCCAGTCCAGATTTCTGGACATTCTTCTGAAGCATGAGATTCACCTTCCCCGGATTTCTGATGTAGTGGGCGAAAGACAGCATGAAGAGCTTCTGGAAGTTGCCGCGGCCCTGGTGGTTCTGACCGCCCAACCGGGGGAAGATCAGCTGGTTGCTCTTGAATCCCGCTATGTCTGGCTGTTTCGCAATTTCAATCAGCCGAAAACAACAGGAATGTTTTCAATTGAAGCCAAGCTCTGCTATAAGACTCCAACGTATGAAAATCGGAATTCTTTCGCGGTCCATCAAAATTTACTCCACCCGACGGCTGGTCGAAGCTGCTCGCGAGCAGGGTCATAAAGTCCTCGTGATCAACCCGCTTAAATGCTACATGAACATTGCCTCCGCCAATCCTCAGGTCTTTTTCGAAGACCAGTGCCTGGATGATCTGGACGCAATCATTCCCCGCATCGGTGCCTCCACAACATTTTACGGAACAGCTGTTCTGCGCCAGTTTGAAATGATGCGGGTTTTTACTGTGAACGAATCCATCGCCATTTCCCGTTCCCGTGACAAACTCAGAGCCCTGCAGATTATGGCCCGTAAAGGAATTGGGCTTCCGGTCACCGGCTTTGCCCATTCCACCAAGCAGACTGACAAACTTCTGGATGTTGTCAAAGGCGCTCCGGTTGTCATCAAGCTCCTTGAAGGAACCCAGGGCAAAGGTGTGGTTCTGGCCGAAACCAAGAAAGCCGCCGAATCCGTCATCGAGGCCTTCCGGGGAGTCGGAAGCTACTTTCTGGTTCAGGAGTTTATTGGCGAAGCCAAGGGTGCGGATATTCGCTGCTTTGTGGTCGGGGATCGGGTGATTGCTTCCATGATGCGGCAGGGAATCGAGGGTGAATTCCGTTCCAATCTGCATCGGGGAGGTCAGGCCCACCGGGTGAGGATTACTCCGGAGGAAAGGGCAACAGCCTTAAAGGCAGCCAAGGCCATGGGTTTGAATGTGGCCGGTGTGGATATTCTGCGATCCAACCAGGGACCCCTGGTCATGGAAGTCAATTCCAGCCCTGGACTGGAAGGAATCGAGAAAGCCACGGGCAAGGATGTCGCCACATCCATCATCAAATACATTGAGAAAAACGCCAGGCCGATCGATGTGGCCAAAAAATTTCACGCCTGATTGTTTAAGGTCGTGGACCCTGATTGTAGGACAGGGTACAGTCCACCAGCAGGCGGTTTTCAAGGGCCTTGCGACCCAGAAGCATGCGAAACCCCATCATATGGCGGTTGACCAGAGTCAGTTCAATGGGAAAAGCAAGGTGACCGACTTCCACCAGAGTTTCAATGACCGGGCGGCGGGTCAGGGTTCCGACTGAACTGCGGATTTCCCGATGCTCAATCAGAGGTGCTTCAGCCCAGGTTTCCTGACGGCGGGATTTCTGTAAGGGGTAGATCAGAAAGCGGACCCATTCCCTGCCCTCCAGTTCAAAGATCTCGATTCTTTCCGCATGCAGTGCCGAAGTTCGGGCTCCTGTGTCAATCTTGACCTTGATATGATCCACACCCAGATCGGGAAGGCTCAGCCATTCCCTCCAGCCAACGATGTTCATGCGGGATACCCCCGCTGCACCCAAAGTCGGATTGCATGCAGAATCATGCCGGTATTCGCCAGAGTGGGAAACACACTGTGAGCCCCAATCTGGACCAGCTCTCTGGTGGAATGTCGTCCGGTGCCGACTCCCAGGGCAAAAACCCGGGAATGCAGAGCGGCCTCGATATCATTGGGAGTATCCCCGAAATGAAATCCGAAGCGGGCTTCAGGAGCAATTTTCCTGGCTTCTTCGTGACCGTGGGCCAGAAGATCATTTCTATGATCAAAACGGCAACCACTGCCATAAAAGCTCATGCAGTCTTCCAGATTGAAGAATCTGAGTTTGGCGCGGGCAATGCCTTCAAGGTTGCCACTGGCAATCCCAAGGACATGACCTTCTTGAAAAAGCTGGCGAACAAGTTCTTCGGCACCGGGTAGAAGGACGGGGGGATTGGAAGCAATTTTTTCCCCGGAAAGTTTGACTGCCAGTGAGCTGAACTCATCCCACCTGCGATCAAATTCCGAGGGATCCACCTCATCGCCAAGGGCATCCCGCACAATCTGTTTGTCAACACCGCCAGCACAGAGGGCATCCTCCAGAATGACATTGACCCCATAAACTTCAGTCATGGCCTCCTGCATGGCTTCCCGATGAAACTGGGTTCCTGCCATGAGAGTGCGATCAATATCAAAACTGATGCGAAGACGCATACTTACCCCATACTGGTAAATTCCAGAACCCGTGATGTTAAAGTGCCTGAAAAACCATCGACGATTTCATGGGCAAGTTCAAGGTTCTGCTCATGATTCTGTTCCGTGGAAAGGGCGATGACCCGCATTCCGGCATTGACTCCAGCCCGGATTCCATGCGAGGAATCTTCCAGAACCAGGCAGTTTTCCGGCCTGACATTCAGGGATTTGGCAGCATGCAGAAATACTGCCGGATTGGGTTTCCCAACCCCGTTCACATCATCTGCACTGCAAAGGGCTTCAAAGTAGTGTTGAAGTCCAAAGCGCTCTACCACAATCCGGATGGAACGATGGGGAGACGAGCTTGCAATTGCTTTGGGAATGCCTGATGTATGCAGCATTTCCAGAAGATTCATAAAGCCGGGCATCAGATTGACGTGGGTTTCATAGATTTCATCCGCAAAATCAAGGAGCCATTCCAGAAAATCTTCCTTTTCCATCTGAAGATCGCGGTTTTCACAAAGCCAGTCATAAAGGCCCTGATTGGACAGGCCCTGAACCCGGCGCATGTCTTCGGCCTGAAAAGCGGGGAGCCTTGTCTGAAGAAACCCTGGAAGCAACTGATCCCAATAGAGTTCGCTATCAACAATGACCCCATCCATATCAAAAATTACTGCGCGCATAGGATTTCCTTCAGACAGGAATGGACTGTTTCACGAAGAGGGCCAAGCAGACCATGTCCCCCTTCTTCAACAAAGACCGGTCGGGCGATGCCCAGCCGTCTGGCCAGCTCTTCAATTTTTTCCGGGGGATAAAGCGGATCCTTCCTTCCTCCAATCAGCTGAACAGGAATCTGTGGCAGGGAGGAAAGTCCCGAGAACTGATGCCGGATACAGGCCTCTGCCGAACTGATGAAATCCTTAATGGATTCAGGCGGTCTTGCCGCCGGTCGAAGTCCCCCGGAAGCCTCACCGTAAATCATTTTCAGTGCTCTGTTCTGAAGTTCCTGCCAGTTTTCCGATCGGGCCTCATCCTGCATTTTTCTGAGATTGTCCCGACCTTTTTCAGTCTGGGACGAGCCTGTCGCAATCAGAGTTGCACTTTTCATGTTCCCGGAGCCTTTCTGGAGCATATACTGAAGGATCATTCCCCCCATGGAAATACCGGCCACATGGGCCGGACCAGACTCTTTCAGGTAACCAAGCGCATCCTCGGCCATCTGATTCAGGGAATCCGAACAGGGGCGTCGGCGACCCAGAACCGTAACTTCAAAGACCTCGCTAAGATCCTTCAGCTGGGCATAAAGCTGCCGGACCTGGACATGAGGACTGCCGAATCCATCCGTAAGACCGGGGAGAAAAAGCAGGGATTCTCCCTGACCAAATCGGATCCAGGGCTGCTGTTCCCATTCTCCAAGCCTCACTCCATCGGGAATTCTCAAAGCCATTGTTCGTCTCCTGCATTCTGCAAGGGTTTTTCAAGACTCAGACTGATTCTTCCTCTTCTCTGATCCACTTCTTCCACAATGACATGAACCAGAGCTCCCAGACTGAGAACATCTTCGACCTGCTGGTTTCCCTTGCAGACCTTGGAGCGATGAAGCAAGCCATCCCTTTTCAGACCCATATCCACAAAAGCCCCGAAATCGACAATGTTGCGGATCACACCCCAGGTGGGAGTGCCGGGCCTTAAGCTTTCAAGCTCGGTGGGCCGTGGCCCAGGTTCGGAATCCACTGCAAAGACCATCCTTGGATCCCTCATTCCGCTTGAAAGCAGACGGCGAACCGACTCTACCTGGTACTCCCCTTCTTCAATCTTGAGGGAATCCAGATTTGCCTGCTTTAAAACCTGCATGGAGGAGATTTCACCCAGATCCTCCGGTTTGAGATTACAGCTTTTCAGGATTTTCCGGGCCAGGGCATAGTCCTGAGGATGGACTCCGGTCTGATCCAGAGCTTCACGGCTCTGGGGGATTCTTAAAAATCCGATGCACTGCTCCAGAGTTTTGGCCCCAAGTCCTTTGACTTTGGACAGATCCTTGCGGCTTTGAAAGCCACCGGTTTCATCCCGGGTCTGAAGGATCCGTTTGGCCAGAACCGGCCCGATTCCGGGAATGCAGGTGAGCAGTTCTTCTGAGGCGGAATTCGGATTGGCTCCGGCAAAGGCTGCGGCGGATTCCACTTCCTGTCTCAGACGTTCTCTAAGGCGGTTTTCCGGCAAATCGTGCTGATACATACCGACCCCCAGAGCTTCAGGAGGAATGCGCACGGATTCCGCCAATGGATCCAGAGCTCTTCGGGCAATCGAAATCGAGCCCCTTTCCACCGGTTTCAAATCAGGAAACTCCCTGGCCGCTGCCTCAGTTGCAGACCAGACCGAAGCTCCAGCCTCGGAAATCGTCAGAATTCTCAGATCCTTTTTCAGGCTTTTTCTCAAGGTCTCCAGAAGTTCACGGGTTTCCCGGCTGGCCGTACCATTGCCAAGTACAAGCAGATCGACATGATGCTTTTCACACAGTTTCTGCATGAGTTTCAAAGCTTCATACATCTGGTTTCTTGGCTGGTGAGGAAAGATCGTGAAGATCTCCAGAAGCTTGCCGAAACCATCGGTAATAGCACCTTTACAGCCGGCAGCATAGCCCGGATCAAGAGCCAGAACAGCCTGGGCCTGATTGGGGGGAGCCAGCATGGCAGAACGGACATTGCGGCCAAACACCGACATGGACCTTTCGCGGGCTTCGTCCAGGAGCCGCTGGTATACCAGACGTTCACGGGATGGAATCATCAGCCGTTTCAGGCTGTCTTCCAGAGCCTCTTCAATCACCTGATGGGGACGGTGAATCTCAAGGGTTCGCAGAAGCCTTCTCTCATCAAGACTCAAGGGCTGGAATCCCTGAGAGAGAATTCCCTGCTGCACGCCACGCTGGACTGCCAGAATCTGATGCGGCTTCAAACGAAAAACCGGCATGGAAAACTCATGGTAATCCTGAAAAAGACCCTCTTCGTCCTTGGCGCCCCGTTTGAGTCGGGACCGGAATTCCCCTTTGGCGACGGCATTTTCAAGCACCGGGAACAGACGTTCATCACGGGCAATTTCCTCTGCCAGGATATCCCGCACAAAATCTTTTTCTTCATCTGTTCTGGGAAGTTTCCCCTGGAAGTTTCTGGGCCATTCCCCCCGATTTGCCCAGATGGCATCCGCCAGAGCACCGAATCCGGCCTCACGACCCTTGTCGGCACGGGTTTTTCGGGTCTCCCGGTAGGGTTTGGTGACTTCCATCAGTTCGGAAAGATCACTGGCTCCATGGACCAGATGTCTGAGGCTTTCCTTCAGAATACCCTTTTCCTCAAAATCCTTGAGATAGGCTTCCTTTTTACGGGCAAGCTCTTTTTCTTCACCCATCAGTTTGTGAATGTCACGCAGTTGAAGCTCATTCAAATCGCCCGTAACCTGTCGTCGGTAGCGTGCAACAAAAGGCAAAGAATGACCTTCTTCAAACAGAGCCAGAGTGGCCTTGACCTGATGGGCTTTCAATCCTGATTTTCTGATGACCTGGTCTTCCCAGGATAAATTCATGGTGCTCATGCCCTCATGCTACCGGTTCAATCAGGCTTTTGCCATGCAGTACTTGACTTTTCCTGATAAGAAAGATAAGTTTGCCGCCCTGACGGTCTTAGGACCGTGTTTTATCTGTTTTCTTATTATTACTTACAGGAAGGTTCCATGGGCAGCGTCATCAAGAAACGCCGGAAAAAAATTCGCAAGCACAAGCACAAGAAGCTTCTGAAGCGTACGCGCCATCAGCGCCGTAAAAAATGACGCATAGCCTGGCGGGGCGTTTTCGTCCCGCTGGCTGAGCCATCATTTTATGAAGCTGGTCTATCTTTCCGCTCATTATCCGCCCAATTTCCAGCAGTTTGCTGTCGAACTCTCCCGTCAGGGAGTCGCGGTGCTCGGAATTACAGACCAGCTTTTCTCATTTCTCCCCGATTCCCTGAAGCAGGCTCTACAGGATCATCGCCAGGTCCACAATCTGCACGATACCAGGGCCGTTCTTTCAGCCATCGAAGACATGGCGCGGTTTCATGGTCCCCCCGATAAGGTGGAGAGTCATATTGAAACCTGGCTTGAAACAGAAGCCTCTGTTCGCGAGTACTTCGGATTGGAAGGCCCCGGCTTTGAACAGACAGCTCTTTTCAAGCATAAAAGCAGGATGAAGGAGTGCTTCAAGGCTCACCAGATTCCGGTAGCCGAGGGTCTGATTCTTCATCAGGGAGATCAGAATGCTGCTCTTGAATTTGCCCGCAGTCACGGCTTCCCTCTGGTTCTGAAACCAGACTGTGGCGTGGGAGCAGAGGGAGCAATCAAGATTGAAAGTGAACGGTCCCTGGTTCATCACGTCTCCCGCATGAGCTCTTCGGCTTTTCTGGAAGTGTATCTGGATGGGCGGATCGAATCCTTTGACGGCCTCACGGATCAGGCTGGAAACATCGTCTACTGCACATCCCATATCTACAGTGCAGGAGTCAGGGAAATCGTTTCCCAGCGACTTGATTTCACAATTGCCAGCCGGGTCACGATTCCGCCGGATCTATGGGATCTCGGAAAAAGGATTGTCAGTGCCTTTCAGGTCCGGGAAAAGTTCTTTCATCTGGAGTTCTTCCGGTTAGGAAATGGACAGCTGGTTGCCCTTGAAGCCAATATCCGCCCCCCTGGAGGATTGATTCTGGACATGATGAACTGGGCATCCGACATCAATCTTTACCAGCAATGGGCCTCTGTTGTCGCCTGGAACCGCTTCACCGATATCGGGGAGTCCAAATACCATGTCGCCCACATCTCCCGCCGTGCCGGTCGGCCCTATCTCTACTCCTCAGAGCAACTCTGGCGCCGGTTTCCCCAGGAGCTTCTTCGCATAGAAAGGCTTCCTAAGGCCGCAGCCAATGCAATGGGTGAATTCGCCATTTTTGCCCGCTCGGAAAGTATGACCCGGATTGCGGAGATTGTTCAGGCCGTCCATCGCCTGGCGGAATAATATTCTCAGGTTGTTCAGTGAACTCGAACAAACATGTACAGAAACGGACCTGTCCCCATCCGCATAGAAAAGCCAGCAGTATATATCAGAACAAAAGACAGTAAAAAATCATCCAAATTTTCTGATAATTATACAAGAGGGTAAAAACCAGAAACAGAGAAGTTCAAGCTCATCCCGGATAATCCACTGCAGTATTCCGTCCAGATTTTCAGGATAGCAAAAAACCCCGCTGAAGCGGGGCTGACTTTTGTGCCAACAGTCTGTATCAAACTTCGTCAGAAGACAGGCTGGCTTTGAGATAATCCCGGTTCAGACGTGCAATGTTACTAACCGAGATTTCCTTAGGACAGGCTGCTTCACAGACTTCTGTATTGGAGCAGTTGCCAAAGCCGGCTTCATCCATGGTCTTCACCATATTCAGAACACGGCGATCCCGCTCAGGCTGTCCCTGAGGAAGGATTCCCAGATGGGCTACCTTGGCAGAAACAAAAAGCATGGCTGAGGAATTCTTGCAGGCCGCGACACAGGCTCCACATCCGATACACTGAGCTGCATCCATCGCTTGATCAGCAATGCTCTTGGAAATCGGGGTGGCATTGGCATCCGGTACGCCACCGGTACTGATGGAAACATATCCGCCAGCTTCAATGATGCGATCCAGAGCACTACGATCGACAACCAGATCTTTCAGGACCGGGAAAGCCTTGGCTCTCCAGGGTTCAATCCAGATGGTTTCTCCATCATCAAAACTTCGCATGTGAAGCTGACAGGCTGTCGTAGCCTTTTCAGGACCATGAGGAATTCCATTGATGACCAGAGAACACATACCGCAGATTCCCTCGCGGCAGTCATGATCAAAGGCAATTGATTCCTTGCCCTGATGAATCAGGCGCTCATTGATGACATCCAGCATTTCCAGAAAGGACATGTCCGTGGAGATGTCATGGGCTTCGTAGGTTTCAAAACGACCAGCGGTGTTAGCATCCTTCTGCCGCCAGACTTTCAAGGTCAGATTCAGGGAAGTACCATGGCTCATTTGTAGCTCCTTGTACCCAGTTGAACATTTTCAAATATCAGAGGCTCCTTGTGCAGAACGGGAGTTGTATCCACTCCCTGAAATTCCCAGGCCGATGCATGGCAGAAATTTTCGTCATCACGTTTGGCTTCATCTTCATCGGTACGATGCTCGACGCGGAAGTGACCTCCACAGGACTCTTCCCGGATGAGGGCATCAGTCACCAGTGTTTCGGCGAATTCCATGAAGTCGGCGACACGTCCGGCTTTCTCCAGATCCTGGTTGAGACCGACTCCATTGCCGGTAACCTTGACATTCTCCCAGAATTCAGCACGGATTTCCGGAATGCGCTTGAGGGCTTCCTGAAGAGATTCCTTGGAGCGGGTCATGCCACACTTATCCCAGAGGAGCTTGCCCAGTTCCTTGTGGAAAGAATCGACCGAACGACTGCCCTGAATTCCAAGGAGTGTGCCAAACCTCTCCCTGGCTTCTTTTTCCGCATCATTGAAAGCCTGATGATCCGTATTCACGGCATCCAGTTTTTCAGCACCGAAATAAGTCGCCAAAGTGTAGGGAACGACGAAGTAACCATCGGCCAGACCCTGCATCAGGGCACTTGCACCAAGACGATTGGCGCCGTGATCCGAAAAGTTGGCTTCCCCGAGAACATGCAGTCCCTTAAGATTGGACATCAGATTGTAATCTACCCAGAGACCACCCATAGTGTAGTGGACTGCCGGATAGATCCGCATGGGTACCTTGTAAGGGCTTTCTCCTGTGATCCGCTCGTACATATCAAACAGATTTCCGTAACGATCCCGGATTACAGGCTCACCTACACGGTTGATGGCGTCGCGGAAATCCAGATAAACCGCCTGCTTCGTGGCACCTACGCCCCTGCCTTCATCACAGGCTTCCTTGGCCCGGCGGGAAGAAATATCACGGGGGGCCAGGTTTCCGAAGGATGGATAGTAGCGTTCCAGATAATAGTCTCTTTCCCCTTCAGGAATTTCAGAGGCCTTACGGTTATCCCCTTCCTGGTTCGGCACCCAGACACGACCATCATTTCTCAGGGATTCTGACATCAGGGTCAGTTTGGATTGATGATCTCCGGAAACCGGGATACAGGTCGGGTGAATCTGGGTATAACAGGGATTGGCAAAATAGGCTCCACGTTTGTGAGCCCTCCAGGCTGCTGTGACATTACAACCCTTGGCGTTGGTGGAAAGATAGAACACATTGCCGTATCCACCAGTACACAGAAGCACGGCATCGGCACTGTAGCGCTCAAACTCACCGCTCAGCATGTTGCGGACAATGATGCCCCGGGCCCGATCGTTGACAACGACCAGATCCACCATTTCGCGGCGAGTATAAAGTTTGACTCCACCGGAGGCCACCTGTTTCATCAAAGCCGAGTAGGCCCCTAAAAGCAGCTGCTGTCCTGTCTGACCGCGGGCATAGAAAGTACGGGAAACCTGGGCACCACCAAAGGAGCGATTGGCCAGAAGTCCGCCGTATTCACGGGCAAAGGGAACTCCCTGAGCCACACACTGATCGATGATATTGACGCTGACTTCGGCCAGGCGATGCACATTGGCTTCGCGGCTGCGGAAGTCTCCACCCTTGATGGTGTCATAGAAAAGGCGGAAAACACTGTCCCCGTCATTCTGATAGTTCTTTGCCCCGTTGATACCCCCCTGAGCGGCAATGGAGTGGGCCCGGCGGGGAGAATCCTGGTAACAGAATGCCGACACCTGATACCCCTGCTCGGATAGTGTGGCCGCCGCAGAAGCTCCGGCCAGACCGGTCCCTACCACGATGACATGAAATTTACGGCGATTGGCTGGATTGACCAGCTTGGAGTGAAATTTGTGCTGGGTCCATTTTGTCGCCAGATCCCCTCCTGGGGTGCGGCCATCCAGCTCTTGTCCGATTTTGATGTCCATCTCAATGTCCTCCTTGGAAGCTGGCAAAAACAGCTACCAGAGCAAACCCGCCGGCCAGACCGAAGGAAAGCAGTCCGGAGAGTCCGCGCAGAATATGATTGTAGCGGGGATGGCTCAGACCAAGTGTCTGGCAGGCACTCCAGAAACCATGGTTTAGGTGAAAACCCAGAACAATCATACAAAACACATAAAATCCGAGATAGCCGTGGTTGGTGAAGGTTTCCACCATCAGAAGATACAGATCCCGGATTTTTTGGCCTTCTACAACAATTTCATAATAGGGGCCAAACTTCATGGTCACGATATGAAACACAATGAAAGCGGCAGTCAGAAGTCCAGTAAAAATCATGGTTCTGGCGGTAAAGCGGGAATAAGGCGCACAAAGAGATGCAGCATATTCAGTGGGCCTGGCCATTTTGTTTTCTGCTGAAAGCTTGATGGCGAGAATCACATGCACCACAAAAATGCCCAGCAGACCGGCCTCGGCCAGAGGTAGAGCGGGATTGCTGGTCAGCATATGACCATATTTATTGAATACGTCCGGGCCCGCGAAGAAAAGCAGATTCCCCGCAAGGTGGGCAACCAGAAAACCCAGAAGGCCGGCCCCGCTCAGGGCAAGCAACTGCTTTTTTCCAACGGAGGAAGAGCAGTACCTGATAATCCAGTCCATGAAGTCCTCTCCTGTCCTGAAGAGCCAGAATCCAAAAAGAAATGGTGGCTCTCCCATGTAATAAGCTGCGTGGGCAGTTGTCGGGAACTGTCCAGAAAAAACCGGTAAACCACCGGGAAAATAATACGAAACCGCACCGAAAGGCAATACAGTTCAAAACAGTATGATTCTACCCGCACACACAAAAAATTGCCATAATCCAGCGTCGATCCCTTCCGGATTTTTGACTTCCCTTTGTTCTGACAATAGGATGAATTCCTATGCAGAATCACTATGAAATTCTGGGCCTTACTCAAAATCCGGCACCGGAAGAAATCAAAAAAGCCTGGCGGGTAATGGCCCGGCGCTTTCACCCCGATGTCCCCGAAGGCAATAAACAGAAGTTTCTGGCCGCTCAGGAAGCCTGGACGATTCTAAGCGATCCAAGGCTTAAGGCGGCCTATGACCTTAGTCTGAAAGCCAGTGCCCGCTTTCGGATTGTACGGCCAGTGATTGAGCCCTCCTGCCAGTGTGTTTTTTATACCCGTAAGGCACTTGATGCTGAAGAAGCAGCCCTCATGCAGGAATTCCGGGAAGAGGTCCGCGTTGGCTTTGGAGCCGCGGAAAAAGAAGTGAGTACAGAAGAGATTCTGCTTGAGGAAACTTCAGACGATCAACCCCTGCTCAAATCTCTTTTCACCATCCAGAAAGGCCGCCGTCACGGGGTGGAATGGCTCAAGGCCAGAGAAACCGTGCGCGAGTTTCTGATTCCGGACTTAAGTCATCTGGGAAATGACATCAATGAAGCCCTGCGCCACGCAGGAATTCTTCTTGGCGATTTGAGACAGAGCCATCAGGCCTGGCTTTTCAGTTACACTCTGATGAGTGTCAAGGAAGAGCTGGTCGTATTCGCTGAAGACAGTGACGAAGAATACGTTCGACTCTGGCTCTGGCTGGTGAAGACTTTCACCGCCAGAGGACTCAGGGTTCCAGGCGGGAATTCCCGCCTGGAAACAGTCGTTCAGATCCACAAAGCCGTCAGTGACGGCAGGCGGATCATTCATCTTCTGGATCAATTTGAACCCAAAATCGGCAATCAGCGTCTTGAGACCATTCTCAAATGCCTGGCGGAAGGAATATAAGGTTCATGCTATCTGGTCTTGTCCCAGAAAAGATCAGCTTCTCCTTTCAGGTAATTTTCCATACGGGCCGCAACAAAAAGAAAATCCGAAAGCCGGTTCAGATAGGGAACCACGAAGGAGCCGATTTCTTCCTGGTGACTGAGAGCCACGGCGTGCCTTTCGGCGCGACGACAGACTGTTCTGGCAACATGCAGGTGGGCAGAAGCCTGGGTTCCTCCCGGAAGAATGAATTCTTCCAGGGGTTTGAGTTTTTCTCCCCATGAATCCATAAGGCTTTCCAGGTGAATGACATGTCTTTCAAGCATACCTTCCAGTTTGAAGCGGATCTTGTCTTCCTCAAGCAGACAGAGATCCGACCCAAGCCGGAAAAGTTCACTTTGGATATTCTTGAGAATCGGCATCAGTTCAGGATGCAGATCACAGCTCAGGGCAACCCCGATAACACTGTTCAGTTCATCAACAGTGCCATAAGTTTTAATTCTCAGGCTTTCCTTGGGAACCCTCTGTCCCCCACCAAGTCCAGTGGTTCCTTTGTCTCCGGATCGGGTATAAACACGGGTGATTCGCATATTTCTCCATTCATTTGAAACTCTGCCACAACCAGAAAAAACAGGCTCCGACAATCACCAGACGGGAAAGCGGGCCGAGATGACATTCTGAAGGATTAGATTCCGGAAGTCCCAGCACCGGCTCACCTTCTGGGTTTCGGGCTGTCCTGAAGATATGGTCCCAAAGACTCAGATTCAAGGCAAAATTTCCTACATCTTCAGGTCGTGTGACAGCTTCATGATGCCATACATGAAAACGGGGATTGTTGAAGATATACCCCAGAGGCCCGTAGCTCCAGTCAAGATTGGCGTGATTGAGATGACCAATCAGAGTGGAAAGAACGGCGGCCAGAAACATGGGTTCCGGATCAAGTCCCAGAAGAAAGAACATGACCCAGGCAACCGTTTTATAGACAATAGTCTCCATGAAATGGAAGCGGAAGCAGACCAGAAAGTCCATCTGTTCTGCACTGTGATGGAGACGATGGAACTGCCAGAGCCAGTCCACCCGGTGAAGCAGAATATGAACCCAGTAATCCAGGAAATCCTTCATCACGAAAACAGAAAGGAACTGGGCCCAGAATGGAGCGAGCCAGCCAGGGAGTTCGCCTTGAGAAACAGGCAGGGAATCGAAAAGTACCGCTGCCAGAAAAATCCCGAAAATCTCTCCATTGAAAACAAGCCAGCCGAGATCGGTCAGAAAGCCCTGACGGAAGCGCCCGATTGGCTTTCTGGCAAAGAAGAACTCCAGAACAGCAACAAGAAGACTTAGGAACAGAAGCCAGAGGAAGTAGTTCTGCCAGCCCATGAATCTTATGGATTGGAAGTTCTGGCCGTGGCATTCAGACTTTTGACGAATTCCCGCCCTTCATCCGGAACCCAGAAACCAAGAGCTCTGTGCTCGGCAGAGATCTTTCCTTCCATAGCGTTATGAAGCATTTTACGGGTTTCGGCAATCAGGTTCTGAAAGCCTTTCAGTTCATGCATTTTTCCGGCAACCATGGTTTTGTTACGGGTTGTCAGAAAAACTTCGGAGCCCAGGTTCTGCATATATCTGATGAAGTCGGCAATCCCGGCTTCCCAGATCTGGGACTCCAGAACATACCGGCGGGCCAGAAGCCGTCTTTTTTCCTCATTCCGCTCGACTTGCAGCTGGGAAATAATGTCTTCATGCTGGGCCCGAAGTATCTGCACATCCTTAAGATAGCGGGAATAGGCTTCCGGAAGCCGATCCACGGTCACGGCAAAGAAAAGAATGCCGCCCAGTACCAGCACCAGAATCATCCAGCCAAGATCGGATTTTTTCATGCGGCTCAACCTTTCAGGCTGCCATCCCCCGAAGCCGCTTCGCAATTTCCTCACGTCCCAGAATTTCAGCGAACTGAGCCAGATCCGGTCCGTGCATGGTGCCGGAAAGAGCGATTCTCATGGGCATGAACAATGCCTTACCCTTGATCTTATGCTCCTTTTGAACGGTTTTCAAATGCGTCTTGAATTCACCCATACTCAAATCACCGGAAACCGATTCCAAAAGTTCAGCCATGGCCATAAAAAGAGTGTCATTGGTTTCAAAGCCCAAAACTTCCTGAACTTCTTCACCTGTCAGATCAAACTCTTCTGGTGGGCGCGAAAAAATCGGCAGAAGCTCGGCAACATCCGAAGGTTTTTCCAGATTGGGACGAATGGCATTCAATGCCTTGGCAAGCTTTTCATCGCCTAGACGGCTGTAGCTTTCTTCAGGAATATAATCCTTTACGATTTCCACATAACGCTCATAACTCAGGTTGTGTCTGAGATAATGGGCATTCATCCAGTCAAGCTTTTCCCGATCAAAAACGGCACCAGCCTTGCTGACCCTCTCAAGGGTAAATTCCGTCACGAGTTCTTCCAGCGAGAAAAGCTCCCGGTTATCAGATGGATGCCAGCCCAGAAGAGCCAGGAAATTGATCAGGGTTTCCTCAAAATATCCTGCCTTGAAATAGTCCTCTACCGCAACATCTCCCTGACGCTTGCTCAGCTTGCTGCGATCCGGATTCAGAAGCAGGGGCAAATGAGCAAAAGCCGGGGCTTCCCAGCCCAAAAAGCGATAAAGCAGAAGGTGTTTGGGAGTGGACGGCAGCCACTCTTCTCCACGGATGACATGGGTGATATTCATACTGTGATCATCCACAACATTTGCAAAATGATAGGTTGGGAAACCGTCTGATTTGATCAGAACCTGATCATCAATCGCCGAGCACTGGAATCCGACCTTGCCCCGAATGATGTCATCCACCACAACCTGCTCATCATCCGGAACCCTCATGCGGATCACAAATTCTTCCGACTCCGCCCGTTTTTCTGACTCTTCCGGAGTCAGAGCCCGGCAGGTTCCATCGTATTTTGGGGCCAGACCCAGAAGCTGCTGCTCCTGGCGCATTTCATCCAGACGTTGTGAAGAACAGAAGCAGCGGTAGGCTGTCCTGTTTTCAAGAAGGATCTTGATATGCTCCTGATAGATTTCAAGGCGCTGACTCTGATAATAAGGTCCACAGGGGCCGCCATTATCCGGACCTTCATCATGTTGAATCCCAAGCTTGAGCATGGAGCTCAGAAGATTTTCTACAGCCCCTTCCACTTTGCGATTCTGATCGGTGTCCTCAACTCTTAAGAGATACTGCCCGCCATGATGACGGGCAAAAAGATAATTATAGAGGGCGGTACGAACAGATCCAACATGCACATAACCTGTTGGAGATGGAGCAAAGCGGGTGCGAACTGCTGTCATTGTCATTTCACCTTGAAAATCAAGGGCGGGCGCCATGGAATCAGGACGCCCGCCGGAATGTATATCAGTCTTTGTCTTGAGATTATGCGATGGGAGCTGCGGCCAGAATTTCCTGACCTGCACGATCCGCATACTGTTTGAAGTTTTCGTTGAACAGACCAGCAAGTTTTTTCGCTGTGGCATCGTAAGAAGCCTTATCTGCCCAGGTTACCTTTGGATTGAGGACTTCAGACGGAACATTGGGGCAAGCCGTTGGAATGCTCAGACCAAAGAAAGGCTCAGTCTCAAAGGATGCCTCATTCAGGGCTCCTTCATGGATAGCATCAATGATGGCCCGGGTATACCTCAGACTGAAGCGGTTGCCCACCCCGTAAGAGCCGCCGGTCCAACCTGTATTGACCAGCCATACCGAGGCACCTGTACGCTTGATGTGAGCACTCAAGAGCTCAGCATATTTCATAGGGTGCCAGACCAGAAAGGCAGAACCAAAGCAGGCCGAGAAGGTTTCCTTGGGTTCGTTTACCCCCATTTCAGTTCCGGCAACCTTGGCGGTATAGCCGCTGATGAAATGGTACATGGCCTGACCAGGAGTCAGACGGGAAACCGGAGGCAACACCCCAAAGGCATCACAGGTCAGAAAGACGATATTCTTCGGATTGGCACCAACACAGGGAAGCTTGGCGTTGGGTATGTATTCGATCGGATAGGAAGTTCTGGTATTTTCGGTGATGGCAGAAGATGTGTAATCCACTTCATGGTTGTGCTCGTCATAAATGACGTTTTCCAGAACGGAGCCAAAACGGATGGCCTGCCAGATTTCAGGCTCTTTCTCTTCGGTCAGATCAATACATTTCGCATAGCATCCCCCTTCGAAATTAAAGATCCCGTCAGCGGTCCAGCCGTGCTCGTCATCTCCAATCAGAGCCCGCTTCGGATCTGCGGACAAAGTGGTCTTTCCTGTGCCGGAAAGGCCGAAAAACAGGGCTGTATCGCCACCGGGGCCTTCATTGGCAGAGCAGTGCATGGAAAGGGCGCCCTGGAGAGGGAGAAGATACTGAAGAATCGTGAAAACACCCTTCTTCATTTCACCAGCATATTCCGTACCGAGAATGACCATTTCCTTGGATCTGAGATTCAGGTTGACAGAGGATTTGGATTTTACGCCCGCCACATTGGTGGAAGCAGCACACTGGCCAGCATTCATGATGGTCCACTCGGGCTTGAAACCGCCTAGTTCTTCAGGCTTGAGACGGATGAGCATGTTGTGCATGAAAAGAGCATGATAGGCGCGTGCGCAGACAATTCTGACGGCAATCCGGTATTCAGGATCCCATCCGGCATAACCGTCGACAACAAAAATATTTTTTCTGGTATCCAGGAAGGAGGTCGCCATGTCACGGTTGATCGCAAAGCTGTCTTCGGAAATAGGAATGTTGACATCCCCCCACCAGACATTGTCCTTGGAAGAAGCTTCTTCCACAATCCGCTTGTCTTTGGGGCTTCTGCCGGTTTTTTCTCCGGAATAAGCAATCAGGGCCCCGGTAGATGCGATAGTCGTTCCTTCCTCTTCCAGAGCCATTTCATAAAGCCTGGCTGGAGACAGGTTACGATAAATCACAGGTTTTTCTATTCCCAGATACTTCAAATCAAAGTCGCTCATCCGGATGCCTCCTGAACCGAAGTGTCACCATGGTCTTAAATTGAGTGTTTTCAAAGGTGTGCATTGTAGCAGGAATAGCTCTGATATGCTACGCGATCCTGTGCTGGCGTATAAGAAACCTCTGAGTTATACTTCGATTCTGGAATAATTCCAGAAAACAGGCTATATCTGCAGTTCCGGTATGATTCAGGACTCATTCTGGCAGAGACAGACGTGCGGACTACAGCCTCAGGAGAGGAGGATAACTCATGTGGAAGAAAACACTTGCTTTTGCTCTTGTCGGAATCCTGCACTGCAATTCTGCAGATGACATGCAGGTACTCGAACAGGCACGTATCCATTTCAAACCCCTGCCTATGAGCATGGCAGACATCCGAAAACTGACCCATAACCCGGAGAATCCTTCCAACCCTGCCAAAGTGGAGTTGGGCAAGAAACTCTATTTTGACGGCCGTCTTTCCAAAAGCGGATTGATTTCCTGCAACAGCTGCCACAATGTTGCTTTGGGTGGAGTTGACAATGTCCCGGCTTCGATCGGCCATAAATGGACGATCAATCCGAATCACCTCAATTCCCCGACGGTCTTCAATTCCGTTTTCAACATCAAGCAGTTCTGGGACGGCAGAGCCAAGGATCTTGAGGAGCAGGCCACTGGTCCAATTATCAATCCCGTGGAAATGGCCGCAACCGAAGAAATGGTCGTCAAGCGGATCAAGGCAACTCCAAAGTATGTGGAAGAATTTCAGAAAGCGTTTGGGGATGACACCATCAATCTGGTTCGGATCGGACAGGCCATTGCCTCCTTTGAGCGCACTCTTCTGACTCCTTCCCGTTTTGACCGCTTCCTGAGGGGTGACGTCAAAGCTTTGAGTGCCGAAGAAAAGTACGGTCTGAAAGTCTTTATGGATACCGGATGTACTGCCTGTCACACCGACATCAATCTTGGTGGAACCAAAATGGAGAAGTTTCCGACTTACGGCAAATACAAATATGATCATATCGGAGCTGGGTTCAAAGGTGATGCTGAGGGAAAAATCAAGGTACCAAGCCTAAGGAACATTACTCTGACTGAACCTTATCTGCATAATGGAGCTGTCAGCTCACTTGAGGAGGCCGTACATATCATGGCTGAAAACCAGCTTGATAAAAATCTTTCCGATGAGGATGCCAAGGCAATTGTGAGCTTCTTCAATGCGCTTGAAGGTGAGCGCCCTTACGTACCAATGCCCCAGCTCCCTAAAGGAGATATGAGCGTGGCGCCCCTGGATGTAAACTGAAAGCCGTTTAAAGTGGCTTGCTGATGCGGCAGGATGTTTGAAAACAACCCCCGGAAAAGGGGGTTGTTTTCCTTGTTTTTATGTAAACCATAGAAACCGTCACACACATGAAATCACCTGCTGCTCACTGGCATATGGACCACAGAAGGATAGTCCTCCTGCTCAGAATCTGTTGTGTGAAGCCGGTTGTCTTTTACTGCTGCCGATGCCTATGAGAGTCCCGAACCGAACCCCGGACCCAGATTTTTTTTCAACCCCTTAACAGCTTCATCAATGTATACCTGCATGTGTCGGCTCATTTTCAAGGTCTGCCTTCAGCCAATTACACTCAGAAGAAAGCTTAAACCCATCAGCAGGGAACGAAGTTTCATGATTCTCCTCTTACGTGAAGATACTGGACACTCATGATTTCATTCTTGTCTGAATGGCTAACGCTTAAGAAAACCCCGAGCGTTTCAATTCCCGTAAAAAAAATCCACGGGATACCGAAACCTTTTCCAGATATCGAGCCATGCTATAATCCGCGGCTCAAGGAGAGCTTATGAGTGTTGAATCAGGTTCCAATCTGGTCGTCAAACAAGTAGATATGGATAACCGGCTGGATTTTGGCATTGGCACTCTGGGCCCCTGTCTGTTTGACAGTCCCTTTGTCTCGGAAGGCAAGAATTTTGTTGATGATGCATTCCGGGTGAACTACTTTTACAGCCTGCGGGACATGGATGACTACCGCTCCCGGCACGGCAATGAGCTCCCTGAATTCGAGATCGCCGGTCCCCGACGCAAAATCTATTTTGATCCTGCCCGTACAACCTGCGCGATCGTCACCTGCGGAGGACTCTGCCCTGGCCTGAACAACGTGATCCGGGCCCTTGTCTTTACGGCCAACCTTTATGGCATCAACACCATCTACGGTGTTCCTTATGGCTATGAAGGACTGACCGCCAAGTTCGGTCATAACCTCAAGGTCCTCAACGGCTATTCCACTTCCAATATCCACACCCAGGGAGGGACCATCCTGGGCTCTTCCCGCGGGCCGCAGAACGTGAAGGAAATGGTGGCCTTTCTGGTTGAAAACAATATCGATATTCTTTTCACCATCGGTGGCGACGGGACCCAGCGCGGGGCTTTGGAGATTGTCGAGGAACTGGAACGCCAGGGTCTGAAGAAAGCCGTTGTTGGTGTCCCCAAAACCATCGATAACGATTTGAACTACGTCGAAAAGACCTTCGGATTTGAAACGGCTGTCATGGAAGCCAAGCGGGCGATTGATGCCGCTCATATTGAAGCCAAAGGTGCTCACAACGGTATCAGTATCGTCAAACTGATGGGGCGTGAGTCAGGCTATATTGCCGCTCAGACTGTCCTTGCTTCAATGGATGTCAATGTCTGCCTCGTTCCCGAAGTCGATTTTGACTTTGCCGGTCCGAATGGTCTCATGGCAACCATTGAACGTCGGCTGAACTACAAGAAACATTGTGTCATTGCCGTAGCTGAAGGATCCGGCCAGCGCTTTTTCGACGAAGATGGCCAGACCGATGCCAGCGGAAACAAGAAACTCGGAGATATCGGCCTTTTGATTAAGAGCAAGGTCACCGAACACTTCAAGGGCCATCCTTTAAGACCGACCATCAAGTACATTGATCCTTCCTATCTCATCCGGTCCGTACCAGCAAATGCCAATGATGCCCTGTTCTGTCTCAGGCTGGGCCAGGGAGCCGTTCACGCTGCGATGGCGGGAAAAACCGGTCTGATTACCGGTTACTGGAGTCGCATCTTCACCCATGTTCCCATTCACCAGACCATCTCGGCTCGTCGCAAAATCAGTCAGGACAGCCTGTTCTGGCAATCCGTTCTTGAAGTCACCCGCCAACCCAGGGACATGACCCTCAAGGCATAGGAGAATTGTATGGGAGATCGCAATCAGGAACTTCTGATCAAGAAACTGGTTCCTTCGTTTGAAGGCCCTATTCTGGAAATCGGTAGCAAGGATTACGGCAGCACCTATTCCATCCGCAAGGAAAATCCGGATGTGGAATATATGGGTGTGGATCTGGAAGCCGGTCCTAACGTGGATATGGTGCTTGATATCGAAACCCAGTCCGAACATTTAACCCAGAATTATTTTGGCCTGATTCTTTGCTGTTCAGTGATGGAGCACACCAAACGCCCCTGGGTCATGGCCGAAAAAATCCAGAACCTGCTCAAGCCTGGTGGCCAGGTTTTCCTGTCGGTTCCCTGGGTCTGGCGCTACCACATGTATCCGGATGATTACTGGAGATTTTCCCCAACCAGTCTGCCTCTTCTGTTTCCGGACCTAAGCTGGAGTGATGCTATGTACTCTACGAACATACCAGGAGAACATATTCCTTTTGTCCCCGGAAGTTCCGATACCGATAATTCTGTACGAATTACTCTTGAAGTTCAAACAGATATTCATCGAGTTTATATGCCCTATCTCATGGTCAACGCAGTTGGGACCAGGCCTAGAACCTGAGGATTTCGCTGCAACCACTACCGGGGCCATCAATGAGGGAGTAAAAGGGCTTCATTTCACTGGCCAGAGAGTCATCCAGCAAAATCTGGGTGCCTTGCCCTTCTTTACTCATTGTTTCCAGTTCTTCGCTGCGATATACCGCATATCCCTGGGCCAGAAATTCCAGTTTGCTGTCATCTCCGACCAGAAGAATCCTTACTTTGCCCCGGCACAGGCCTACCCCGTTCTGAATGGTGAACTGTCCCTGAGCCTCGCGGGCCTGGTTCAGGGACGGTAACTCACGGCGTACGGCAATTGCGGTTTCAATGGCATCCTGAAGATAATGCTGGCTGCGGTTGGCAAAATATACAATCCGGATTGCATCTCCAATGAAGCGCTCCACGACCCCCCCGAATTTTTCAGCGTGACGCTGCCAGATTTCAAAATAGGCATTGAGCATCTCAACAACTTCTTCCGGACTCCAATTCTCGGAAATTGTCGTAAAGGAGCGGATATCAGAGAACAGAACCACCGCCTCATGTTCCTGTTTCAGGGACTCTTCCCCTTCGGAAAGAAGATCCAGCATGGGTTTGGAAACAAAAGGCAGCATCCGTTGCATGGTCGCAGCTTCTTTCAGAAAATGATTGAAGGCCTGAGTTGCTTTGGTTCCTTCATCCCACCCCCGACTGATGAGCTGATGGTCGGTTTTGCCTCGATCAAACTCCCGAAAACCCTCTTTCAAGGAGCTCGAGATATTTTCAATTCTCATGATAATCAGCCAGAGAACCAGGGCAGTAATGCCCACTGTGAACACAAGAGCCAGCCAGAACCCCCGGTTCAGATTTTCAAGCCGCTGATTCATTGCCTGAGTGGATTGCAGGGAAAGAACCGTCCAGCCGGAAAACAGGGATACCGGCATGGCAGAAATGGCCAGGGAGTCGTTGTGAAAAAACATACTGCCCTGCTGTCTGATCTCCTG
>CAZDAM010000054.1:0-23747 GCA_964503595.1 uncultured bacterium | reverse complement strand
CCAGGAGCTCATAAATCTCAAGCAGGACAGCCGCCGGGCACTTGGGCGCCAGGTGACGGAGGCTTCCATCAGTCCGGGGGAAGCGGTCAGTCAGTACCGGATAGCTGCGAAAAACCGTCCTTATACGATTCAGGTTGGCTCATTTCTCCAAAGAGAAAATGCTGTTCAGCTCAGGGATAAAATGATTCAGACCGGTTATCTTGGCGATATTGAGGAATTCCGGTTTCGCGGTAAAGCCCAGTATCGGGTCCTGGTCGGCAACTATGCCAGCCGCCAGGAAGCATCCAAGGCAGCTGGGGATCTCTCTGAGCGCTTTGAAGTCCCGGTTTATGTCCGGGAAGCTCCAGCTCAGTAATAGAGAGGATTGAACCGTTCTTCGGAGCTGGGTCGCTCCACCTCAAACTGGCAGGCATCCGGGTACAGGGTGAGCCTGTCCTTCAGTCGGAAAAGCCGGAAGAATTTGCGGAAATGAAATTCGGAGCAATGCCAGCAGAGAACTTTTCTCTGGATTTCTGTAGCTCCGCCGCGAAGTTCCTGAAGAGCTACCAGAGGGCACTCCACAGATTCAAAGGCAATCGAGTCAGGCCCTATTTCAAGGCGAAACTGAATTCCGTAAGCGCTGTTAAGATGGGTAAGGCTGTATTCCAGAAGAGCCTCAAAATTGCCTCGTGACTGAGAAGGCCAGCTGTTCTGGTAGGATTCCAGAAGTTCCTGATAGTCTTCGGAGTGGCTTGCCCGGATAGATTCCAGAAGAGGGAGCAGTTCGTAGAGAAAGTGGAGACGATTTTGATGCTGGGAAGATTCCTGATCGAGTTCCGGCACCAGGGCCTGCTCCATTTGATGCGTTCTATACATGGCATCAGTATAGCATGGGGTTATATACTGCGGGGGGAAGCGGTATGAGTGTGCAAATCTTAACTCAGTTGAATCTGATAGTCTATTTTCTGGCCTGTCTGGCAGGGTTTTTCGCCTTTCTGAAAAAGGACTCAGGACTCAGAAAACTCAGTACTCGCCTTCTGGAAGCATCTGTTGCCATGCATGCGGCCTTTATTGCAGCCTTTATTGCCCAGCAGATGGAGTTTTCGATTTCATCCCGGGTGAGCATGGCATCTCTCTGGCTTCTGGTGACAGCCGTTATCTGCCTGGTGGCAGAGAAGGTTTATCGTCTCCAGTATACGACTTTCTTCTTTCTGGCCCTGCCTCTAAGCCTCAAGGTCCTTCAAATGGGTCAGAACACTCCCTGGCTTGGGAAAAACGAAGCTCAGTCGGGGCACCTTCTGATGAATGTCCATTCGGTTTGCTCTGTTTTTGCCCTGGCTTTTTTAACGACAAGCTTTGTTGCCGCGGTTTTGTTCCTGATTCTTGAATTCCACCTTAAGCGCAAGAAGATAGGTTTCATTACCCATCGCTTCGCGTCCTTGAATTCTTTGGATGAGATAGGGTTTTCCAGTACCTTGTGGGGCTTTTTGTTCCTTACCCTGAGTATTGTAACCGGGGCATTGGCAGGCCGGGCTGATGGTCATGTGGTCGCGACTCTGGGCTCCCGCGAGTGGCTGATTTTTTTTGCCTGGCTGGTTTATGTGCTTTATTTTCAGGTTCGGGTTCTGATGGGACAGCTGAGCCACAGGCTTGCGGTCATGGCGGTTTTTTCCTATCTGGTTCAGTTAGGGGCCCTGTTTCTGGTCATTGGGATCCATCGTTTCTGACATGATGTATTACGTTTTGGGTATCAGTCACAAATCTACCGATCTGAGTCACCTGAGCCGGTTCTATTTTGACGAGGAAAAGCAGGAGAAATTCCGTCATCTGGTCCGAACTCAGTTCGAAGAAATGGTCATGGTGCAGACCTGCAACCGTTTTGAGTGCTATCTGGCGGGAAAGGATGCCCAGCCGGGTTTTCTGCGCCAGGCAGTGATTCGTTTTCTGGATATTTCCGATGTCGAATTTGACAGTATCTTTTATTTCAAGTCCGGTCGGGAATGTGTCCGCCACCTTCTTGAAGTCGTGTCTTCCCTGGATTCCGTCATTCTGGGGGAATCTCAGATTCTCTCCCAGGTGAGGGAAGCCTGGCTCAATTCTCAGGCCAGGGGGCAGGTGCAGAAATATCTCAACCGTCTCTTTTCCACGGCAATCCGGGTTGGAAAAAGGGTTCGTACGGAAACCTCGATTTCCCGTGGTGCTGTTTCCGTGTCCCAGGCATCTGTGCAACTGGCCCGTAATTTTTTTGCGGATCTGGGTGAAATTGAGGCTGCCGTTCTGGGTGCGGGAGAGATGGGGACTCTTGCCTTGCGTCATCTGCTGGCTGCCGGAGTGAGGCGTCCCTGGCTTTTGAACCGTACACCGGAGAGAGCTGTTGAGATGTCCTGTACTCTTTCCTGCCGACCGGGAGGGCTTGAGCAACTTGAGGATGTCTTAAGAGAAGTGGATCTGCTTTTTTCGGCAGTGGGAGTCCGTGAACCTCTTTTGAGTGTTGAGATGATTGAAAAAATCATGCCAGCCAGGCGCTACCGGACCCTATTTCTGATTGATATCAGTCTTCCCTTTTCAATCGATCCGAAGATCAACGATCTGGCAGGGGCCTTTGTCTATGATATCGAAGACCTGAAGCAGGTGGTGGATCAGAATCTGGCTGAAAGGCAATCCCAGCGGTCTGATGTTTTAAACATCATCAGTGAGGAGATTTCTGATCTTGAATCCTGGCACTCCCAGCAGTCCCTGATTCCTGGAATCCAGGCCATTCATAAAATTCGGTCGGGCCAGGGGGATTTTCTTCTGAAGCGCTTGAGTCAGGAAGGCACTTCTTTTACGCCAGGTCGGGCTCTTGAATTGATGGGAGCTCGTCTGAGTCACGTGATGATGAGGATTCTGAAGGAATCCGATTTGGATGAAACAGCTCGTGCCCGGGTCCTGAAAATTCTGCAGGAAGAAGCAGCAGACCCCAATCAACCGGAAGCTTGAAAAGAAAAAGCCCCGTCGGAAATGACGGGGCATGTTACCTCGGTTAGACTATTCGATTCTGATCGGAAGAAATACTCCTGCTCCATCCCGAGTAGCTGTCGCGGGGAGTTCTGAGCCTTCACGCTGGCGACGATCTTCGAGCTCTCTTAAGCGAAGGAGTTCCTGTTCCCTGCGCATTTCATCCTCCCGCTGGCGGATTTGAAAGGCCTGATTCTGCAATTCCCGCTCGATGATTTCCTTGACCCGACGATGGTTGGCAGCCTCGCTGGCATCCATTTCAATCTGAAGAATTTCTCCACGGGCTACGACAGGAATACGCACCCGACCCTGAGTCTGAACAATCTGAGTTGGATCCAGAATGACCTCAACCGGCACCGTCAACTGTAACTGTTGGATGGTCTGATTGAAAGTATCAAGAAACGTTGGAGCGGCAACTTCTACCTGCGCAATGGTCTCACTGGTGGCCCCCAGATTCCTGAGCTGATCGAGTTCGGAGTTGAACTGGCTTTGTGCCTCGTTCCGGATGCTGGAAGCCTCCTGCTTTTTGGCCTGAATCTGATTGTAGCGCTCGGTAGCCGAGAGGCTGGTATTGTTGATCAGCGACTGAATTTCATTTTTCAGGGCTTCCAGGCGGCTGAGGCGATCCTTCATTCTATCCGCTAAAGCCTTGATCTGTTCCGCATTGATTTCAGCAGGATTCCCGACTTCCTCCTGCTGTTTGATCTCCTCGGCTTCCTCCTGCTGTTTGATCTCCTCGGCTTTCTGTTCTACCTGCTGCTCGATCTGCTGCTCCAGACGCTCAAGTTCCTGGAGGGGATCGACTTCTTTCTGGGTCTGATTACTGGAATCCTGCTGGGATTGTTCCTGAGCAGCTTCCTGCTGAGCTTCCTGCTGAGCTTCCTGCTGAGCTTCCTGCTGGTCTTGTTCTTGACCAGCCTCTTCCTTGGCTGCAGCAGCTTCCGCCTCTTCCTTGGCCTGAGCCGCAGCTTCTTCGGCTTTCTCTTTAGCCGCTTCAGCCTTTTTCTTGGCCGCAGCTTCTTCGGCCTTTGCTGCATCAGCGGCTGCCGGAGCCTGCTGAGCGGCTTGCTGAACCTGTTTTACCTGGGCCTGGGATTCCTGAATGGCTTCCTGAGCTTCTTTCTGAACAGCCGCGGCTTTTTCAGCAGCTTTCTGCTCGGCAGCCTTGGCGGTTTCCTGAGCTTTGGCCTTTTCGGCTTGCGCAGCCTGTTCGGCTTTCTGAGCGGCAGCTTCCTTGGCTCTGGCTTCTGCCTGGGCTTTGGCTTTTTCGGCAGCAGTTTTGGCTTGAGCAGCTTTTTCTTTAGCGGCTTCAGCTTCAGCTTTGGCTTTTTCTGCAGCGGCGGCCTTTTCTTTCGCCGAAGCTTCGGCCTTGGCTTTTGCCTGGGCAGCTTCGGCCTTGGCCTGCTCCGCGGCTTTTGCTGCGGCTTCTTTCAGTTTCCCCTGCTTTTCCTGGGCAGCTTTGACGGCTTCCTGAGCGGCCTGCTTAGAATTATTTTTCTGAACAACCGCTGCCTTCAGAGCTACTTTGGCAACCGCTACGGGATCCGCCCGGGAAGACAGACCTCCATCCCCTCCGGTCTGGGCAACCATGCCTGCAAACAGACTGACACTGCTTCCGTCCGGAGTGAAGGCTACAACCTGTCCCTCTTCAACCATGGCACTCATGGAATTGGTGGAAGGATCGAAGTTTGTGGCAAAACGGGTTCCCCGCACACCGGCTGTTGCGGTTGGGGTCTTTATTTCAAAGGATTCACCCTGAAGGAGTTTTTTAGCTTCGGTCCAGATGCCCCCGAAAAACAGGGACAAAGAGGAGGTTCTTTCTTTCCGGGCTTCTTCCCTGGGAATTTCAAACTTGGTTTTTTCCGTGATCTTCAGCAGACCGGTATTGATGAGATCGATGGTGACCTGACTGCCATCTTCCACGGCAACAATATCTCCGGCCATTAACTCCGTACTGATTTTGGCGGGAAGTGTGCGCATCCCTCGAACCACAAAAGCGCGACCCTTCAGAAAAGTAATGCTGCCTTTCACTTCTTCTGCAAAGGAAGAAAGAACAATGCATGAAGCCAGAATTAAAAACCGAATAAGGGAAAGCAGCATAATCGACCCTGTGAAATTTGCGTAGGTTGAACCGTTTGAGTATAGCGAAAGGCGCAAGTTATACTCAAGAGCTTTCAAGGTTCTTGCTGTATCGACAGCCCTTCTAAATGGAGTTTCATGAAAGATACCGTGACTTTCTTAGTGAACGGCAGGACGCGTGAGTTGCGTTCCCCTGAGCCAAATCTCACCCTTTTGCAGTATTTACGTCAGGAAGGCCTAAGAGGCACCAAAGAAGGGTGTGCCGAGGGGGACTGTGGAGCCTGTACGGCTGTGGTGGTACGTTTGAATGAGAACCAGGAGCTGAAATTTGAAGCTGTGAATACCTGCATTCTTTTTGTGCCCTCCCTGGATGGACAGGCAGTGATCACTGTGGAGGGGCTGGCTTCGCAAGGCTCTGGTCTGCATCCGGCCCAGGCCGCTATGGTGGATTGTCATGGCAGCCAGTGTGGCTTCTGTACTCCAGGGTTTGTCATGTCCCTGTTTGCCTGCCACCAGAATATGGAGAATCACGAAGCCCGTGACATTGAAGAAGCCCTGGTCGGAAATCTGTGCCGCTGTACCGGGTATGCCCCGATTCTGGAAGCTTCTGAAAAAATGTTCGGACTGGAGGGGGAAGGCAGATGGGACCGTCATGCCCTGGCCCGCCTTAGGGAATCTCTTTTAAATCTGCAATCGGAAGAAGAACTGGGTTATACGGCTTCCGAGCGCCAGTTCTATGCCCCGAAATCCCTGGAGTCCCTGGCACAACTCCGGGAAAAGTTTCCCGATGCCCATCTTCTGGCAGGAGGAACGGATCTTGGACTTCTGGTGACCAAACAGCATCGCCGGCTTGAGGTGATGATTTCAACTCAGAAGGTGATGGCTTTGAGGGAGATTCATGAAGAAGAGGATGGTCTTCTGATTGGAGGAGCTGCCAGTTATACCCGTTTGATGCCTTACCTGAAAAAGCATTTCTCTTCTTTTCATGATCTGGTTTTCAGACTGGGTTCCAAGCAGATCCGTAATCAGGGAACCATGGGGGGAAATCTGGTGAATGCTTCTCCTATCGGGGATTCGGCCCCTGCTCTTCTTGCTCTGGGAGCGAAGGTCAATCTGAGAAAAGGGGAAACTTCAAGAAGCCTGCCTCTGCATGAGTTTTTCACGGCCTATCGCCAGACAGCACTTCTGCCGGGTGAATTTCTGGAGTCCATTTTCATTCCTTATCTGAAGAAAGATGAAAATTTTGCCTGCTACAAACTCTCCAAAAGAGCGGATCAGGATATTTCCTCTGTCTGTGGAGTCTTCTGGGTTCACATGCAGGAAGGAATCTGCCAGGAAGCCAGAATCGGATTTGGCGGAATGGCGGCAACCCCGGTCAGGGCAAAGAGAACGGAAGAGTTTTTACGGGGAAAATCTCTGGATACACGAACGGCAGAAGTTGCCATGAAAATGCTTCATGATGAATTTGAACCGATGTCCGATTTTCGGGGGACGGCTGCCTACAGACGTAAGGCTGGAGCGAACCTTCTTCTGAAGTTTGTTCTGGAAACGACTGAGCCTGAACTGAGAGTGGGGGTAATTGCATGAAGAAGCAGGAAATGGGAGGGGTCTCCAGTCCAATTCATCACGACAGTGCCGTGCGTCATGTCATTGGCGAGGCAATTTACACAGACGACATTCTGGAGCCGGTGGGAACCCTGCATGCCCAACTCCTGCTTTCAAAAGAGGCTCATGCCCGAATCGTTTCCATTGATGCCAGTAGGGCCCTGTCTCTCCCCGGGGTCGTGGCGTTGGTTGAAGCAAAAGATATTCCCGGCCTGAATGAAGTGGGGCCGATTTTTCCCGGAGAAACAATTCTGGCCGAAGGGCTGGTTCAGTATGCAGGAGAGCCGATTCTGGCTGTTGCTGCAATCAGCGAAGAACGAGCCCGGGAGGCTCTTTCGCTGATTTCTGTTCAGTATGAGGTGCTTGAGCCGGTTCTCACCATTGAAGACGCCCTGAAAAAAGACCTGAAAGTTGCTTCTGAGCACACCTTGAGAATTGGTGACTCTGCTGAGGTTCTGAAGAAAAGTGAGCATCGTTTGAAGGGGCAGATCAGGATCGGGGGGCAGGACCACTTCTATCTTGAGGGTCAGATTGCCATGGCTGTTCCCCATGAAGATGGCGATCTTCAGATTTTCAGCTCTACCCAGCATCCCAGTGAAGTCCAGAAAATGGTGGCTCAGTCACTGGGAATTCTCAGGAATGCGGTTACGGTTGAAATCAGACGAATGGGTGGAGGCTTCGGAGGCAAGGAGACCCAGCCGGCGATTCTGGCCTGCATTGCCGCTCTTCTGGCCCGGAAGACTTCAAAGGCCGTCAAACTCAGGCTGAATCGGGATGATGACATGGTGATGACGGGGAAACGCCATCATTTTGTCACGGACTATGAAGTTGGTTTTGATTCGGAAGGAAAGATTCAGGCGATTGAAATGCAGCTGGCTGCCGGTTGTGGTCAGGTGGCAGATCTCTCCACCTCAATTCTGGATCGGGCTCTGTTTCATTCGGATAATGGCTATGTTCTTCCTCATGCGACCCTGCATGGAATTCCCTGTAAGACAAATACGGTCTCGAACACGGCTTTTCGTGGTTTTGGTGGCCCTCAGGGCATGGTAGGGATTGAAGAAGTGATGGATAATATCGCCCGTCATCTCAGGCTGGATCCGGTTGAAGTCAGAAGAAAGAACTATTATCCGGCTCAGGATCCCAAGCCTACTCCTTATCATCAGCTGGTTGAGGACAGTATTCTGGATTCGCTCACCGATGAGCTTCTGAAGTCCTCTGATTATGTCAGTCGGAGGCAGGCGGTGCTGGAATTCAACCAGAAGAACCCCTATGTCAAACGGGGACTTGCCTTTACCCCGGTGAAGTTCGGGATTTCCTTCACGACCCAGTTTCTCAATCAGGCTGGGGCTCTGGTGCATATTTACGCGGATGGTTCGATCCATCTCAATCATGGCGGCACAGAGATGGGGCAGGGTCTTTTCACCAAGGTAGCCCAGATTGTGGCAGAGGAGTTTCAGGTTCCGGTCAGTCTCGTGAAAATCACGGCAACCCATACGGGAAAGGTCCCGAATACTTCTGCGACAGCTGCTTCTTCAGGAACGGATCTCAATGGCAAGGCAGCCCAGGAAGCCTGCCGGGTCATTCGTGAGCGCCTGATCGAATTCGCCTGCTCCCATTTTCAGGTTCAGCGGGAACAGATTCTCTTTCACGATGGCAAAGTGACGGTGGGAGAAAGGCGAATGTCCTTTGCCGAGCTGATCAATAGCGCGCATCACAACCGTGTCGCCCTTTCTTCGACCGGTTTTTATGCGACTCCCAAAATCTGGTATGACCGGGGCAAGGCCATGGGGAGGCCTTTTTTCTACTTTGCCTATGGTGCAGCTGTGGCCGAGGTTGAGGTTGATGTTCTGACCGGGGAATACCGCTTTTTACGCACGGATATCCTGCATGATGTTGGAGATTCCATCAATCCGGCCATTGATAAGGGTCAGATTGAAGGGGGATATATCCAGGGAGTTGGCTGGCTGACCATGGAGGAACTTTTCTGGGATCAGAAAGGGCATCTTAAGACCCATGCCCCTTCAACCTACAAGATTCCAACCTGCCGGGACATCCCGGCAGATTTTCGGGTAGAGATTCTCAAGGACAGCCCGAATGCAGAGGATACAATCTATCGCTCCAAAGCAGTGGGTGAACCCCCTCTGATGCTTGGGATTGCTGCCTGGCTGGCTCTGAAGGATGCTGTGGCTCACGCCGCGGGGTTTGAAGGCCCCTTTGATTTCGAGGCCCCGGCGACTCCGGAAAAGGTACTCTTGAAAATGGAAAGCCTGAAAGCCCGCCATGCTCGAGCTTGAGACCAAATCCCTTGAGCTTCTGAACGCCGGGACTCCCTTTGTCATGATTACAGTGGTAAATGTCAGAGGTTCGGCCCCCCGTGAAGTGGGGGCCCGGCTTCTGGTGACATCCGATGAGCTGAACGGGACGATTGGAGGAGGCAATCTTGAGCATAAGGCCGTGCTTTATGCCCGGGATTTTCTGCTCGAGCCCCACAAAGCCAGGCCTGAGCTTAAGGAATTTTCTCTGGGTGCCAGTCTTGGACAGTGCTGCGGAGGTCATGTCAGCCTGTTTTTTGAGCCCCGGATTCAGCCCGTTCCGGTTTTTGCCATATTTGGAGCCGGTCATATTGGCAGGGCTCTGGTAAAAAACCTGGAGCCGACTCCCTGTAGGATTCTGTGGACGGATCCCCGCCCGGAGGAATTTCCCAAAATGCCTTCTCAGGGCAATGTGAACCGGACTCTGGAAGGCCCCGAGACAGTGGCTGAAGAGTTGGACTCTGCTGCGATCCCCCTGATCGTAACCCATTCCCATGCCCTTGATTTTGAATTGGTAAGAATTCTGCTTGGGCGTGGGTTTTCCTGGGTGGGGCTGATTGGTTCCCATACCAAGGCCAGAAGATTTTATAAGCGACTGGAACAGAGGGGGCTTGGGGAGGTGGCTTCGAATCTGTTTTGCCCGGTGGGTGAAAAATTTGAAGGTCTGAAACATCCCGCCATCCTTTCCCTGGAACTGGCCCGTACGCTCTGGCTTCGGGCGAATCAGGTTTCCTGTGATAAAATGCGGGCTGAACCCGAAGGGGCCCAATGCTTCGAATCTGCCTGATTTTCTTTCTTTTTCTGAGTTCATCCTGGTCGCGCAGGCTTTTTGTACCCATGGACCAGGCCCAGACAGATCATCTGAGGGCCTATGGACTGGTGTACTATGCCTTGGAAAACAAGCTGGAGGTCCAGTGGCTTCTGAACTATCGCGGGGGCTCTTTTCTGATGCCGGCTGCGGAGATACTGAGCTTGCAGGCGGCTCTGTACGGGGTCAAGAGTCATTTTATCGGTGATGTTGAGCATGGCCGGATGATTGAGGAGATTGAAAACTCCAATATGGCGGTCATGCCTCTTAAGAAGGCACCCAAAATCGGGGTCTATACTCCACCAAATGCTGATCCCTGGGATGATGCGGTAACTCTGGTGATGGAATATGCCAAGGTTCCCTATGACAAAATATGGAACAGGGAAGTTCTGGCCGGTAAGGTTTTTGAGTATGACTGGCTTCACCTGCATCACGAGGATTTCAGTGGCCAGTATGGCAAGTTCTGGCGCTCATTCAAGGATGCACCCTGGTACGTCAAGAAAGTTCAGATGTTCCGCGAGATGGCAGCCGAGGACGGGTATGACTCCGTGCAGACCTGGTTTTTTGAAGTGGCCCGCCTGATTCAGGAGTATGTTGCCAAGGGGGGGTACATGTTTGCCATGTGTTCGGCCACGGACACTCTGGACATTGCCCTGGCCGCAAAGGGAGTGGATATCATTGATGCCAGGATTGACGGTACCCCCATGGATGCGGCTTTTCAGAACCGGCTTGATTTTGCCCATACCTTCGCCTTTGAAAATTTTCAGCTGATTTCAGATCCAAATGAATATGAATTTTCCGATATTGATGTGTCCAGATATGAACACCGCATGATGCAGGAGAAAGAAGCTTTTACCCTTTTTGAATTCAGCGCCAAGTTTGATCCGGTTCCCAGTATGCTGACCCAGAATCATGTGAATCAGGTCCGGGGGTTTCTGGGCCAGACCACGGCTTTTGCCGGAGCTGTGCTGAAGCCATCCGTGATCAAGCTGGGAAAAGTGGTGGATGGAGATGTCTTCAAATACATTCATGGGCAGTTCGGCAAGGGCTTCTTCACTTTTTACGGGGGTCATGATCCAGAGGATTTTTCCCATGCAGTGGAAGACCCTCCCACAGACCTGCGTCTGCATCGCAATTCACCGGGTTACCGTTTGATTCTCAACAATATCCTTTTTCCGGCGGCAGAGAAAAAGCCGCGTAAAACCTAGATCAACATGGCAGAAAACTCAGATGTTCAAGAACAGGAAGTAAGAGAACTGTTTCGGCAGGGGCTTGAGCATTTCCGGGAAGGACTTTTCCGGGAAGCTTTGATGCACTGGGAGGCAGTCAGAAGGTTGAAGCCGGACTGGCCTTCCATCGATATGCATATCAATGTCGCGGAGCGGCAGAAAATCCGTTCCCGTCTGGATCTGGAAACGCTGGAGAAATCCTTTGTCCAGTCTCACGGGGATACCGTGGAAATTGATTCGGTCGCTGAGGCCGGGAAGAAATTTCAGCGGGCCCTGATGGATGGACAGGAGCAGGAAGCCGAGATTGAGCTTTATCTCCTCCTCAAGGATCGCCCCCGTGATCCCCGCGCCCTCCAGATGGCCGCAGAGGGCTTTTTAAAGCTTAAGAATCCTCTCAAAATGCGTGAAATGGCTGCCCGCATGACGGAAGTCCAGAAGATTCAGCCCAAAGCCCATCTGCTTCTGGGGCGAGCACATCTGGCCTGTGAAGATCCGGAAGCGGCCCTGTTCTGCTTTCGCCGGGCCAAAGAACTTGCGTCCAAGCCCAGTGCGGCGATCGAAGCTCATCTGGGGCTGGCTGCGATTCATCTGTCGGATTGGGGCATGGCGCGGGAGTGTTTTGAGAAGGCGATTGGGCTTCGACCCGAAGATCCGCGCTTTGAGCGCCAGCTAAGATTGATTGAATCGGAGGAAAAAGCTCTGATTCAGGACGTGGATGAGCTCTTGAGGGCTCTCGAATCCCAGCCGGGTTATCCGGATGTTTTATGGCAGAAAGGCTCCTTGAACCGCAGGGCCGGTCGCCATGATCTGGCTTTGAGATACTTTGAGCAGGCACTTCAGAAGAACCCTCTGTTTCATAAGGCGCTTTACGATCGTGCTTCGATTCTGTTTGAACTGGGCCGTTTTGAAGAATCAGCAAAAACCCTTTCCGTTCTTCTGGATGATGAAGAGCTCAGACCGGATCAGGCCTCCAATATACTGGCCTTTCTGCGGGCAGGGTATTTTGAGGAAGCAGCTCAGGAGCTTCTGAAACTGATGAAGGTTCGCCCGGATTATGGTTCACTGCACATCCATATGGGGCGGGAGCTTCTGATTCAGGGAAGGACAGAAGAAGCCTTTGAGGAGCTCAAAAAAGGGGTCCGGCTGGCTCCGCATTATCCGGACGGTCACTTTCATCTGGGCGGACTTTACGAACAAAAGGGTGAATTACAGCAGGCTCGTGTCCACTATCAGGAAGCCTGGGAGCTTAACCCGTTTTATTATCAGGCTGCCTTCTGTTATGTTGACATCCTTGTTCTGGAAGGAGAGACCGGGGCTGCCAGGATTGCTTTAAGGAAAGTTGCCAGCTGTCTTTCTCCCCAGGATCCCTGGCGGAGGCAGGCTGAAGAAAAACTCAGTACTCTTGAAGGATCAAAATCGTGAAAGAGCGGGAGAATCTTTTTGTTCCCGGCAAGTTGGGTTATGTTCAGGGCGTAAGGCCTCAGGTGGACTGCATCCTGTGTGCAGCTCATCGCCGTGAGCCTGGAGTCGATAATCTTCTGGTTTATGAAAGCAGCAGATTTTTTGTGACACTGAATCTGTACCCATACAATCCGGGCCATCTGATGATTGTGCCGATTCGTCATACAGAGACAATTGAGGACTTTACTCAGGAAGAGTCTTTAGAATGTTTTGAGCTTCAGAAAATGGCCATGCGGGTTCTGAAAAGAATGTATCGTCCCCGGGGATTCAATCTGGGTTACAACCTGGGAGATTGCAGTGGCGCCAGCATCCCCCATGTGCATTTGCATGTGGTTCCGCGTTACCATAAGGAGCTGGGTTTTATGGATGTTATCAATGGTGCCAGAATTATTGTGGAAGATCCAATCCGTATCAGAGAAAGAATGATCGAGGCATTTGCCCTGGAAGCTTTGGAAAGCTCACAGGAAGCGAGGTAGAAGTGGAACTGGAAGATTTGGTACAGGAGTTTGCTCGTTCCCGATTCCATCGGCTCGAAGTGGGAACGGGTTCTCAAAAGGTTGTCTTGCGTCGTTCTGGGGCCGTTCGCTCGATGGGTGCGACTCCTCAGAAAGAGACTCTGGAAGTGACTCCTGATGCTCCGGTTCTGGTGGCCCCGCGAGTCGGAGTGTTCACCCCACGGGTAGCAGTTGGAGACAGAGTCGAGGCCGGAGCACCTTTTGGAAGCATTCGAGCCATGAATATCCAGCATGAGATCAAGGCCCGGAGATCGGGTGTTGTCAAGGCTGTTCTGGTTGCGGCCGGTGATGGTGTTCAGTTTGGCGATGTCCTGATCGAGCTGGAGGATTCTCTGGCATGAGCACAAAAAAATTCAAGAAAATCCTGATTGCCAACCGGGGGGAAATTGCTCTGAGGGTCATTCGTACCTGCCGGGAGCTGGGAATTCAGACGGTTGCGGTTTACAGTACGGCCGACAAGGATTCACGCCATGTGGCTATGGCGGATGAGTCCGTGTGCGTGGGTCCTCCCATGGGACGCGACAGTTACCTCAATATTCAGAATATCATTGCGGCGGCGGAAATTACCGGGGCCGACGCTGTTCATCCTGGTTATGGCTTTCTCTCGGAAAGAGCGGATTTTGTCGAGATTCTTGAATCCTGCGAAATCGCCTTCATCGGGCCTTCTCCAGGGATTATCGCCAAGATGGGTGACAAGTCCGAGGCCAGACGCTGGATGATGAAACACAATATTCCGACTGTCCCTGGTTCAGAAGGGGTCATCAAGGATCCCAGGGAAGGACTGAAGATTGCCCGGGAATGTGGTTTTCCCGTGATGGTCAAGGCCACCGCCGGTGGTGGAGGCCGGGGCATGCGTCTGATTGAGTGTGAAGAAGATTTCCTCTCTTCCTTTGATGTTGCTTCCAACGAAGCCCTGTCTGCTTTTGGCAACGGAGATCTCTATATCGAGAAATTCGTTGTCGAACCCCGCCATATTGAAGTCCAGATCCTGGCTGATAAGCATGGCTCAGTGATTCATCTTGGCGAGAGAAACTGCTCGGTTCAGCGGCGCAACCAGAAGCTGATCGAAGAAGCTCCATCCCCTGGAATCAGTGAAGAGCTGAGGCAGAGAATCTGCGATGCAGGGGTGAATGTAGCCCGCTCGATTGGTTACGAAAATGCCGGTACAGTCGAATTTTTGGTTGATAAGGACGAAAATTTCTACTTCATGGAGATGAATACCCGTTTGCAGGTGGAACACCCTGTAACGGAAATGGTCACCGGGATCGATTTGGTAGAAGAACAGATCCGCATTGCGGAAGGAGAGCGTCTGCGCTATCGCCAGGAAGATATCCATACCAGAGGCCATTCTGTGGAATTTCGTATCAATGCTGAGGATCCCGAAAATGATTTCATGCCCTCACCAGGGAAAGTCGAAGGGCTTTTTCTTCCAGGAGGTCTTGGGGTTCGGGTCGATACTTTTATCGGGGCTGGAGATACCGTACTGCCTCATTACGATTCCATGATTGCCAAGCTGATAGTCTGGGCCAAAGATCGGGAAAGTGCTCTTGAAAAAGGCTGCAGGGCGTTGCAGGAGCTATTCATTGAGGGCGTGGACAGCACCCGCTCCTTGCACCTGGAGGTTTTGTCCTCTCCAAGATTCCGCGAGGGGATCTTTTCGACAAAATTTCTGGATACTGAAGTTCTGGCAAAAAGGAGAAAGGTATGAGGGGTTTGAAAACTGCATTCCTGGTTTCCTGTCTGGGGCTTGTGGGAACGGTATTGGCCGGTCCCGGTTCGGCAGAAGCTGAGAAGAATTATCAGGAAGGCCTTTATTATATGCGCCGGGGGCGTGTTGCTCTGGCAGCCAAGGAATGGGAAGAGGCCGTGCGTATGAGCCCGGAATACGTGGATGCCTGGTATGATCTGGGAGGAGCTTATTTTCTGCTGGATCGTCCGGATCTGGCGGAAAAATACTGGGACAAGGTGCTTGAGCTTGAACCCAAGAACGTCAAAGCCATGGATTCCCTGGGTTTTCTTTATTCTCAGAAGGGGCTTCTGGATGAAGCTCAGACTATGATTCAGAAGGCCATTCAGAGCGATCCTAAGTATGCCAATGCCTATATCAACATGGGCTTTATCATGGCGACCCTGGAAAGAACTTCGGAGGCGATTGAGTATTGGAAGAAAGCTTTGACGGTAGATGCAGAGAACCTCAAGGCCAGGGAAAATCTGGCCAGGATTTATCTGGCGATTGGTAAGGAAGAGCTGGCCATTGCTACCTGGGAAGAGATTTTGAAGATCCAGCCCGGCTATGCCTTTGCTTATTATAATCTGGGTCTGATTTACGGGGGTAGAAAAGAGCCTGGAAAGGCGATTGAGGCTTATTCCAAGGCGGTGGAAGCTGAGCCGAAGTTTTCCGCGGCCCATAACAATCTGGCCTATCTTTATGCTTCCCAGAAAAAAGTTGAGGAGTCGGAAAAGCATTATCTGAAGGCCATTGAGGGCAATCCCAAATATCTGAATGCCTATAGCAATCTGGCGGCCCTGTATCAGCAGACCCAGCGCATTGACAAGGCTATTTCTGTGTTGAAATCCATGGCGGCTCAGGCAGAGATGGACCCGGTTGTCTGGAACAATATCGGTTGGCTTTATGCATCGACCGGCAGGCATCGGGAGGCCGTGGAGCATTACAGAAAGTCAATCGGGGTTGCCAAAGACTATCCCAATGCCTGGTACAATCTGGCTGAATCCCAGGCTAAGCTCTCCATGACTGATGATGCGATTGCTTCCTATGAAAAATGCATTGAGCTTGTGCCCAACAGTCCTCAGAATGAAGTCACCCTGAAAAAGATTAAAGACCTGGTCGCCAGCCGTAAAGGAAAGTAGAGATTTTCATGATGAAAGGCCGTGAAGCGGTTGAATATGGACGGTTTTTGAAAAACCAGTTCCTTCAGGTCGTTGTATACGATCCTGAACAGGGAAAGCTTTCCTTGAAATCCCGTTTTCTGGCTGAGGGAGCGAACGGAGAACTTGAGCTTTCCTGGCCAAAGACCCCGGAACAGCTCAAATATTTTTTCCGTGGTGTGCGTTTTGCCGTTGTTCAGGGGATTCTGCAGGGCAAGGTGGTTTCTTTCAAAGTTGAAATCACGGCTGATGTTCTGGCTGATTTTGAGTCGGGAGTCATACGGTTCAGTCTTCCAAAATACTGGGACAAGATTGAACAGAAGCGTAAATACCAGAGGGTGAGCCGGCAGGTTCCACTGAGATTCCGTCAGGAAGTCGAGGATCGTTTTTCCGAGCTTCTGCTTGAAGGGGACAGTCACGAAATTTCTGTTGGGGGTATGGAAATGAGTACGACGGAAGCTCTTGAGAATGGAAGCCTGATTGAGCTTTTCTTCACTCTTGAGTATTTTGACTTTACCGGAATTCTGGGCAGGGTGCTCCGAAGTCGTGAAGATCATTCCACAGGGAATCTCCTCTACTATTATTCGATTGAATTTTTGGGAATGTTCGAGCGGGAAAGAGACACCCTGAATCAGCTTTTGATGCGTTCTCTTCCGGCTTTACCTGCTCCCAGGCTCAAGCTGGAGAATCAGAACTCCTGAAAATGCCGGCACAGGCTTGCCCTATTAACCGTCCTTCCATAAAATACCGTGTATGCCCATATACGTTACAGAGCCCTTTGTCGGGCACCACAGGAAGGTTTTATGGTACTCAGTCATGCGCGCAACAATACATCCATCCAGTTTGCCTACTATGCCCCACAGGCACATTCTGTAGCTGTTGTCGGAAATTTTAACGACTGGCAGAGTTGGGGAATGGAGAGGTTCGAACATGGGATCTGGCTGCTTGAAACTCCTCCGGTAGGCCAACGTCAGGTTTGTTATCAGTTTGTGGTGGATGGCCACCCGACCCTGGATCCCAGCAATCTCAGAAGGGATGAGCAGCAGCAATGCTCGGTGCTGGACACTTCGGGCTCCCATGGAAGTCTTTATCACAGCTCTTTTTTCTCGGAAGCCCTGCAGGAAAATAAGCGCTACAGCGTTTACCTGCCGCCAAGCTATGGCTTAAGCCAGAAATCCTTTCCGGTGCTTTATCTGATGGGTGGACTTCTGGACTATGAGCTCGACTGGCCGAACAAGGGCAGAATTGCGGAAGTGGCGGATCTTTTGATTCAGACTGATCGCATGCAGGAAATGATTCTGGTCATGCCGGATAAATCGGGCTGCTGGACAGAGTCTGGCCAGGAACATCTGTTTTATCGCTACATCACTCAGGATCTGATGGGTCATATCGAAAACTCCTTTCGGATTGATGCTTCCAGAGGAAGAGCGATTGAAGGCTTGAGCATCGGTGCCATGTGGGCGATGAGAATAGCCTTTCACAACCCCTTCAGTTTCACTTCCGTCAGCTCCTTAAGCTGCCCTCTTTCTGACGAGCTTTATGAGCTCGCTTCCAAACAGGCTCAGACCATTCGGGAGTCCGGTCTGAAGATTCGTTTGAACAGTGGAGATCAGGAAGGAGAACTGGTTCCCCTGAATTTCCGTTTTCAGGAACTTCTGGGAGGACTCGGTATCCATAGTGAATGCTATGTGGGCCAGGGACCTCATGACTGGCCACTCTGGAAGAATGAAATCGTCAATTCTCTGAAATTTCATTCGGGAGCTTTGCGTCAGGCATAGATTATGCAGATTCTGGGCATCTTTGCAGTCCTGATTCTTCTGGCCCTGATGTTTGCTTTTTTTGCCAGAAGCCCGGGAAGAGAAGCCGGGTTTCTGGCAGCCGAGTGGAAACAGGCGATGGAGCATCTGGAAAATGAAGATGCATCCCAGGCTGAGCGTGCTCTGAAACAATGTCTGGTAAAACATCCTGAGCATGCTTCGGCTATGCTCCGGCTTTGTGAAATTTTTCGGGAACAGCATCGGGAGGGGGAGTTGCAGGAGCTTCTTGCAAGACTTCTGGAAATGCCTTCTTCCTGTCTGGATCCACCGGGTGAGAGTTTTATCCGGGAAGAATATGCTGAAATCTGTTTTTTCCGGGGGCAACTGGCTGAGGCCATGCTGCACTACCTGCTGATTCTGGGGCGTGGTGAGGAAAATCACCCGGTGGTGCTCTGTCGTCTGGTATGGCTTTATGCCTCTCAGGGCCTGTTTTCCAAGGCGGCCCATATTTACCAGAGAATTCCTCCCCGATCCAGGGATATTCCGACACGTTTTACGGTAGCTCTTTGTCATGCCGGCATGAAAAACTGGGAAGAGGCTCGTTCGATTCTGCTGGATATTCTGGCGGATCGACGGGAAGAGCCCATTCACTGCTATGTACTGGGTAAGGTTCTGATTGAACTCGGAGATCGGGAGGGGGCTGCCAACTGGCTTCAGCAGTTTATCTCCCGGACGGATGAATCCACACCGATGACTCAGGATACGATTGGGATCCTCATGCGTCATTTTTATACCCGTACTCGCTACCATTCACAGCAGGAGTGCCAGACCTGGAACGGCTTTTTTGAGCGATTCTTGAAGGACCAGGGACTGAATCGGGATCAGAAAACAGAACTGGTCTGGCAGAAAGCGGTTTTTGGCTGGCTGACTTATTACAGTTCTCAGCCTTCCCGGGCTCAGGGAAGCTTCGATACCCTTTATGAGCTCCAGGAAGACTATAAAGAGGCCAATCGGTTGGCAGACTGGCTGGCTCGCTCTGATGAAAATGCCATGGAGAAGATGCGCAGCTACTATGACAGCTGGCGCCTGAGCCATGCTAATGTCTTTGAAAACCCCCGTCGTCTTGAGCCCAGCGAATTCTTTGGTGCAGAGGCTATTGATGTGGAGTCGATTGAGGCGACAGTGGATGATTCCTTTCTTTCCGGGGTCCGGGATCTTATCCTGGGGCGAAGCCGGATTGGACTTAAGGAATTTTCGATGCTGGGACTGAAGCAGACGGAAGTGCATCTAAAGCGCTTTTTCAGTGGGAGAGGCTTTCGTGAATTTCAGCGCCTTCGGGACCGTTCCGAGCTTTATGTGGCTTTTGAGATGAAGGGCACCAAGAAAGAAGCCGTTTATGGTCGGTTCTATCCGGCAATGGGCCGGGTCGGGGAAGTAGAGCTGACCCAGCTTTATGGAGAAATGACGACCAAACGCTATGATACCTGTCTGGTTCTGGTCCTGGGGACTTACACATCGGAGGCTTCCCGTTTTGCTTCCAAGCACGGAATCAGTCTCATCAGCGGAGCCGAATTTGAAGAATCCTATCTGTCTCAGGCTACGAATGCCTAAAACTCCGATCCGATAGCGGCTCTCTTTTGCTTTTGGGGTGTATCTCTTAAAAAATGACCCGTTTTAGGCGACAGAAACTGTCGTATAAAAGACCCTGTTTTCGGAAGATATACATCTTCCAGGGTTGCGAACTCGGTCCTAACAGGGAGCTTTTGCCCGATGCACCTCTAGAGGAAGGGTTTTAAAGAGGGATTGCATTTTGGTTTAGCGGCCAAGCTGATTTTCAAAGCCATCAGACGATCCATGAAGCGCTGGTGCATGTCCCTGTTGCGGGAAAGGGGTCCGCGAAAACGCGGTTATCGGGTTGATGCTCTGGAATTCTGTCCGCTCAGGCGCTGGCTCTGGCGCTGGGCAATTCCCAGAAGCCAGTCGGGAACCATTTTGGGTTGGGTCTTTCCCCGTCGGGTCAGGTAGACCTCTTTGAGACAGAGTTCCAGGGTGCGGCGCAGTTCTTCTTCAGGGATGAGGCTTAGAGTCAGAATCAACTTACGAAAACGAAAGTCGTTTCTGAGCCTGCGGGCCAGATCCTGTTTGAGGCGGGCAGGGGCCAGAGCCAGAAGCTTGTCACGCAGGGCCTGGGTTTTTTCGCGCTTCTTCTGGTTCTGGTACCCTGATGAAGCATCTCTGGCCTGGCGGAGCCAGATCGTCTTTTCTTCTTTGGGAATCAGGTGGGAGAGAATCAGAAGGAGTCGGACTTCAGCCATGATCCCGTAGAGAAAGCTGCTGAAATCCTGTTTGAGAAGCATGTTTTTTGCCGCTTGAAAGGTTCGGGCCGGGTTGCCTTTGAACAGCTCATCCAGCAGTCCGAACAAATCGGCATTCTCCTGGGCGGGCAGAAGCCGGGCCAGAGCTTCGGGCTCTTCCCTGATCAGAAGGGCAGCCTCGAGCATACAGACAGCTTCAATCGGATCCTCCTGTACGGTCTCGGCAATCCGGCGTGCCAGATTCCTGTCCTCACTGGCTCCCTTGAGTTTCATCAGGTAAAGGACGGCAGAGGCAAGCTCCAGCCCGCTTCCCCTTTGTTTGAGTTCCCAGCGGCCTTCTTTCAGGATCCTTTCCTCCGGAAGGCTCTGGGGAAGGGCCTGGGAGGACTGAAGTAGAAAGCGGAAGCGCGGTTCCATGGGATTCAGGAGGGACTGGTACAGGCTGTCTTTTGACTGATTGTCGAGCTTCTGGCAGTCAGAAAGGACAAAGAGGGTATCCTTGGCCATCAGCATGCGCCCCCGGGAAAGGCTCAGGATTTCTTCTGCCTCTTCCCGGTTTCCCATGCTGAGCCGGCGGGTGAACACTTTTGGGTTGGCTTTCTTCATATCCTCTTTCAGCCCCGTCTCCAGAAGATGGAGCTGAAGAGGATCGCTTCCCTCAAAAAAATAGGTCGGGAAGCGTCTTAAAGAAACCTGTTCCAGAAAATCCAGAAGTTTCATTCGCGAAGATGAATGCCCAGTTTGCTGTTTGCGGTTTTGAGAATGGTTTCCAGAGATTCGTCGATTTCCTGTTCGGTAAGAGTACGTTCCGGGTGACGAAAGTCCATGGTGAGCCCAAGGCTTTTCTTGCCTTTGGGGATTCCTTTGCCGGTATAAAGATCAAAGATACCGTGGGATTCCAGAAGGGGAAGCCTGAGGGAGCGCACAAGTTTCAGAAGCTCTTCGGTGGGCATGCCTTCATCACAGATAAAAGCCAGACGACGTTCTGCTTTGGGGAATTGAGGCAGTGCGTTGAGTTTTAAGGGACGGGTTCGGGCCTGAAGGAGAGGCTCAAGATTCATTTCAAAAATGGCTACGGGCTGGAAGATTCGTTCTTTTTTCATGGCTTCGCGGGAAACCAGGCCAAGCGTGCCGCAGGCTTTGCCCTGAATAAAGATATCCATGGCAATCTCGAAGTCATCGTAGGTGGAGCCATTGCGGTTTTCCTTGAGGTCCATGGAAATTCCCAGAGCATTTATCAGGCTTTCCAGAATTCCTTTTAAATCCTGAAGGCTGGCTACGGTTTCGGCGTTCCTGAAGGAGTCCGAAAGCCGGCCACTTAGAATGGCGCAGAGATGGAAGCTTTCTGTGGGTTCCTGATTCTGAAAGACTTTGCCAGCTTCAAAGAGTCCCACACTGGAGTTCTGACGCTTGAAGTTTGTCAGAAAGGATTCCAGCAGTCCGTCGGCGATCCTCTCTCTTAGAAATGCGGATTCCTCGGTGATGGGGTTATTCAGACGCAGGGGACTTGTTCTTCCCTGTCGGGCAAAGGAAAGGGTGATGGCTTCATTGAGCCCCAGGGCTGCGAGGCAGTCACGAATCCGATCGATCTGGCTTAAATCCCTCAGGGGCTCATCATGCCCCATACGTACCAGAGGAGATTCAAAGGGAATATTGTCAAATCCGTAGATCCGGGCTACCTCTTCCACCAGATCAATGTTTCTTTCCAGATCCGGCCGGAAACTGGGTGGAGTGAGGGTCAGCTGTTTTTCCTCGACCTTGAGAATCTGGCAACCCAGAGCCTTGAAGGTCCGGTTGAGCCATTCCATGTCGGGGCAGATTCCCAGGATCCGCTGAATCTGGCGGGTAGCAAGAACCAGCTCCTGATTTGCAGCTATTCTGGGCTGGGAGTCCAGGCGGCCTTTGAAGGTTGCTCCTGATTCCATCAGAAGTTCTCCCATGCGGAAAAGCACTTTAAGAGTTGCTTCCGGATCCATGCCGCGTTCAAAACGGTGGGAAGCATCAGTGTGCATTTTATGGCGCTTGGCCATTTTACGGATTCGAACCGGTTCAAAATAGGCAACTTCAACCACGACCCGGCTGGTGGAATCCAGAATCCCGGAATGTTCTCCTCCCATGACTCCGGCCAGAGCTACGGCTTTTCCGGCATCGGCAATGACCAGGTCTTCCGTTGTCAGGGCTCGCTCGATTCCATCAAGGGTCATCATTCTCTCGCCCTCATGAGCGCTGCGAACCCGGATTTGATTGCCATTCAGAAGATCTGCATCAAAGGCGTGCAGGGGGTGGCCGGTTTCCAGCATGACGAGGTTGGTAAAGTCCACGATGTTGTTGATGGAGCGGATTCCCAGATGCTCCAGTCTTTCCTGAAGCCATGAAGGAGATGGCCTGACGGTAACGTTTTCAAACAGGGCCAGGCTGTAGCGGGGACAGCCATCAGGGTCTTCAATCTGAAGAGAAAAGTCTTCTGGAGGTGTATCAGGAAGAGCAGGAACTTCCCGCGGTTGGTTCAGGGAGTGTTTCAGACCAAGTTCCCGGATGATGCCAGAAAGACCGAGACAGTCCGGGCGGTTGGGGCCTACCGAGATCTCAAGGATCTGATCCTCGGTGAAAAGGGAGCGGAGGTCAGTTCCCGGGGCAGCATCTGTCTCAAGCTCCCAGATACCATCGGAGGTTTCGGCAAAACCGAGTTCTTCTTCAGAACAGATCATTCCCTCTGAAAAGACCCCGCGGACTTTACGGTTCTTGAGTTTTCCCAATGGAATTTTCGCCCCGTCGAGTCCGACTGCGACAGTGAGTCCGGTACGGGCGTTTGGGGCACCACAGACAATATTCAGGGGGGCTTCCTGCCCTGCGTCGACTTTACAGATTTGAAGCCGATCTGCATCCGGGTGGGGAGATGCCTTAAGAATTCGACCCACGACAACGCCTGAGAAAGGTTTCAGAGTGGATTCGATTCCCTCCACTTCAAGCCCCAGGCTGACCAGAGTTTTGGCGACTTCGTCCGCCTTTAACTGTGTATTTGCGGCCTCATTGAGCCATTTTAGTGAGATTTTCATAATTGCTGCCCTCGCTTGCCGGGGCCCATGTTACCGTTACTTTGAGATGAGGTGAAACGGAATTGGATCAATTTTTGGAAACCTTTTCTGTTTTAGGATCGTAGATACTGCTGAACGCGTGAAATCTCCGGCTCCAAGCCAGGTTGGTTCCGCGGTGAGTCGAAATAAGTGGAGGAAGAAAATGAACGCAAGGAATCTCAGCAAAACAGGTCTTAGTCCCTTGCGACTGGGGCTGAAGACAGCTGCTTTTGGTGTCCTGCTGCTCCAGCCGCTTCAGGCAGATCAGGCAGTACAATACCAGACCACCAGCTCTGCGGTAAGCTCCACCGACGGCCGCTATGACGGACTGGGTGGCTCTTACGGCACCGGTACGAATTACGGCACCGGTACGAATTACGGCACCGGTACGGGCTACGGCACTGGCAATGGTTATAGCACCGGCACCGGTACGGGCTATGGCACTGGCTACGGTACGGGCTATGGCACCGGCTACGGTACGGGCTATGGCACTGGCTACGGAACGGGTTACGGCAACGGTATGAATTACGGTACCGGAAATGCCTATTACAACGGCAATGGCTACGGCAACGGGTATTATCCGGGTGGACAGCAGTATCCCGGTTATGGAACGCCTGGCTACGGAGTGCCTGGCTATGGTAGCGTCATGCCTGGGTATGGAGTACCTGGTTACGGTACAGGTATGCCTGGTTACGGGATGGGCTATGGTCAGCAGTATGTAGATGAAAAC
>CAZDAM010000053.1:0-23920 GCA_964503595.1 uncultured bacterium | reverse complement strand
CACATTCCGGAATTTCCGGCCCGTCATGTGACAGGCCTCAAGGCCAGCGACAACCCGCAGGCTTTCAATCTGTCCCGTGACAGATTCCAGACGGCAAAACGAAAGGAATTGATCTGGCCGTCTAATTGTGTAAAGTGCTTTAAAGAGCTGATGTGGGTTGAGCTCAGAAAGGGGACGGATGGCCCCGAGGGAATTCAGAAGAACATGTCCGCAGGTTCCCTGACGGCTGAAGTCGGAAGAACCTTCGAGGACGCGCTGGGAGGTTCCCTGATTGTGCCGGATAGTGTTCTGGTAATCCAGAAAGTGGCAGAGATCTGAGGAAGGAACAATCAGGATTATCGGATCTTCCGGAAGATAATTCAGAATTGAGGTGACTTTCTGATGTGTGGAGTCTCCAATGACGGCTGGGAACAGGGGAAACGATCGCGGATGCATGGCCAGAAACGACAGGCAGGATTCAATCGGGCGTTCCTGTTCACTTGGTTTATATAGTCTGCATTTACTATGACTTCTAGGAGTGACCACACCTTTTTTCGATCTTTTGTAAAAAGTTTTGTATTCCGGTTCGCATGAGGCACACTTAATGTATGTCGATCAGTTTCAAAGAAGCACGCCGTCGTTTGCCGGAACCTTTCCTCAAAAGGCTTGAAGATAGATATTCTCTGTCTGATTATGAGTCGGTTCTGAGGGGTTTCATGGTGTCGAGATCTCCTGTTTTCAGGCTCAATTCTCTTAAAATTGCAGTGGAGAATCTGGAAGGCAGACTCAGGGATGAAAAAGTTCGTTTCCGTCGGATTCCCGGTTTTGACGGTTCATATGAAATTGTTAATGGGAAGGAAAGCCAGGTTGAGCGTCTTCCGATCTGGGAGGAGGGCAAGATTTATTTTCAGGGTCTGGCCTCCCAGATTCCTCCTCTGATCCTTGCCCCTCAGCCTGGAAACAGGGTTCTTGACATGACTGCGGCCCCCGGTTCCAAAACGACTCAGATGGCAGCCATGATGGACAATAGCGGGGAGATTCTTGCCAATGAGCTGGATCCGATCCGGTTTGAAAAGCTTCAGTTCAATGTCAGAAAACAGGGAGTCACCAACGTCAGCCTGCGTCAGGGGGATGGGGGTGTTCTGTATAAGGAACACGAGCAATCCTTTGATGCCATTCTTCTGGATGTGCCCTGCTCGGGGGAGGGACGTTTCCGGCTGGAAGATTCCGCCACCTTCCGCTACTGGTCGGATCGCCTGATTCGTGACTGTGCCAAAACCCAGAGAAGGCTTCTGAAGTCGGCGGCCAGATGCCTTAAGCCGGGCGGGAAGATGGTCTACTCCACCTGCACTCTCTCCTACGAGGAAAATGAGGGAATGCTGGCCTGGTTCTTACAGGAGTTTCCTGAGTTCGTCCTTATTCCCGTACCGGATCTTGGAATTCAGCCTTTGAAAAAGAAAGAGGAAGAGTTCAGCGAACCCATAAGAATCATGCCCAATCACCTGCATGAAGGTTTTTATGTGGCATTGCTGGTCAAAGCGGGATAGGCCTTGAGACTGCCTTTGTTCAGGGGTCACAAAAGTTTACCGCCAGGGGTCGCTTTTTGTATGATGGCAACCCTCAAATCCGCACCAGAAGAAGGAAACTATGAGCGAGAAGAAACTGTCTTATCCTGAAGTCAACCCACGTCAGAATTTCCCGCAACTGGAAAGAGAGATTCAGGCGTCCTGGGAAGCCAAGAATATGTTCCGCCGTTCCGTGGAAGAGCGTCCCCTTGATCGCCAGTTTGTTTTTTATGACGGCCCTCCGTTTGCAACCGGTCTTCCTCACTATGGCCACCTTTTGCAGGGGACGGTCAAGGATTTGATTCCACGCTATAAGACGATGCAGGGCTTTCGGGTGGAAAGGCGCTTTGGCTGGGATTGCCATGGTCTTCCAATTGAGCTTGAGATTGAGCAGGCCCTTGATTTGAAGGGAGCTCCTGACATTCTTGAGTATGGTGTGGATCGTTACAACGAAGAATGCCGTTCCACAGTTTTGCGCTACACCAGGGAATGGCGGCTCGTGACCGAAAGAATGGGCCGCTGGATTGACTTTGACAATGATTATAAGACCATGGATCTCAATTTCATGGAGTCTGTCTGGAATGTCTTCAGGAAGCTCTGGGAACAGGGGCTGATCTACGAGGGCAAAAAAGTACTGCCCTATTCCTGGAGACTTTCCACTCCACTGTCAAATTCTGAAGCCAGCCTGAACTACATGGATACACAGGATCCGTCCGTTACGGTTCGCTTTCGTCTGAAAGAAAAGGAAAACACCTCTCTTCTGGTATGGACAACGACCCCCTGGACCCTTCCTTCCAATCTGGCAGTCTGTGCCGGACCCGAACTTGAGTACAGCGAGGTACTGCATTATGAAAGCGGGGAAAAATTCATTCTGGGAAGCTCAAGGGTGGAAACCTGTTTCAAGGAAGGGGAATTTGAAATTCTGGGCACCTTCAAGGGGACGGAGCTTGAAGGTCTGACGTACGAGCCTCTGTTTGATTATGCCAGCGCCAGAATTTCCATCGAGCCCTGTTTCAGGGTGCTGGTGGATTCCTATGTCAGTGATGACTCCGGTACCGGGCTGGTGCATCAGGCTCCGGCCTTTGGGGAGGACGACTTAAGAGTCTGCCAGAATGCCGGGATTGAGGTTTTTGACCCAATCGATCAGGAGGGCAGTTTTGATAAAAATCTTGCCCTGATTGGTGGCCTGAACTTCAAGGAAGCGGATAAACCCATCATGCGGGATCTGAAGGAAAGAGGACTTCTTTTCAAACAGGAAACCCTGAATCACAGCTATCCTTTCTGCTGGAGAACTGACACTCCCCTGATGTATCGGGCTCTTTCCTCCTGGTTTGTTTCTATCGATAAGATGAAAGCGGATCTTCTGAAAAATGCCGAGGAAGTTCACTGGGTTCCGGGACATATCAAGGATGGCCGTTTTGGAAAATGGCTGGAAAATGCCAGAGACTGGGCGATTTCCCGTAACCGATTCTGGGGAACTCCGCTTCCAATCTGGAGAAGCGAAGATGGAGACATCCTCTGCTTTGGATCCGTTGCCGAACTGGAAGAGGCTTCGGGCCAGAAGATTCAGGACATTCACAAGCATTTTGTGGATGATCTGAAAATCGTAAAAGGTGGCAAGACCTATACCCGTATCCCTGAGGTTCTGGACTGCTGGTTTGAATCAGGTTCCATGCCGTATGGACAGCAGCACTATCCTTTTGAAAACCGTGAAGGCTTTGAAGCCAACTTTCCGGCCGATTTCATTTGTGAAGCCATCGATCAGACCCGTTGCTGGTTCTACTACCTGCATGTCATCGGGACTGCGATGTTTCAGAGAAAAGCGTTCAAGAATGTGATCTGTACGGGTCTGATCCTTGCTGCTGATGGCAAGAAGCTTTCCAAGCGCCACAGGAATTACACGCCTCCCATGGATGTGTTTGAAACCTATGGTGCCGATGCCATGCGTTATTTCCTGGTGACATCCCCAGTGGTGAAGGGGATGGAAGTCAGAATTGCCGACAATGAATTCAAAGAAGTTGTGAAATCGGTGATTCTGCCACTTTGGAATGTATACTCGTTTTTCACAAGCTATGCCAATATTGACGGGTATCGAGCCAAGGGTGAGGTTGAGCCAACCAATCTTCTGGATCGCTATATCCTGAGTGAGTACCAGCAGCTTCTGCAAAATGTAACCAAAGAACTGGATTCTTATGAGCTTTCGGAAGCAGCCAGGCATATCCAGCGTTTCCTGCCGATTCTGACCAACTGGTACGTTCGCCGTTCCCGGCGCCGTTTCTGGGCGGAAGGACTTGAAAAGGACAAGAAGGATGCTTATGAAACCCTGGCGATTGTCCTCAAGGGCTTAAGCAAGATTCTGGCTCCCATCATGCCCTTTGTGACCGATGCGATCTATCGCGGTCTGACGAATGAAGAATCCGTGCATCTGAGTAACTGGGAAACCGTTCAGTCCGATCTTATCGATCGGGATTTATCCATGCGAATGGATCTGATCCGCACGATTGTGACTCTGGGGCATTCTCTTAGAACCAGAAACCGGATCAAGGTCAGAAAACCTTTGAGAAGTCTCCAGGTGGCCGGAAATCTGCCGGAAGGTCTTTTGAGTGAATATGAAGATGTTCTCAAGGACGAACTCAACGTCAAGGATGCCATCTTTGTTGAGGATGCTTCGACTCTGGGTAAACCCGAAATTAAGCTCAACTTCAAACTTCTGGGGCGCAAATTCGGCAAGGCCATGCAGTCTGTGGCCCAGATGGCCAAAAATGGTGATTTTGTGCTTGAGGGGGAAGAAGCAGTTCTTGGTGGCGAGCACCGTTTGACTCCCGAGGAGTTTGAAATTGTCTTCATGGCTCAGGAGGGCTTTGACTGTGCTTCGGATGCCGGAGTTGTGGTTGCCCTGGATCTGGAGCTTGATGAGGCTCTGGAGCTTGAGGGCCATGCTCGTGAGGTGATTCGTCATATCCAGAATTTAAGAAAGGATGCCGGCCTGGCATTAACCGATCGCATCTTTGCTCACGTTGCTCTCAGAGGGGTCAATGCGGAGGCACTGAAAACTGGATTCGGACCCTTTATTGCCAGCGAAACCCTTTGTGAGGATTTACGGTTTGGTGAGCTTCCCGATGGCCTTCTGAAAACAGCCCGGGTAGAAATTGATGAAGAAACCGGCTTTGAAGTCGGTCTGAAACAGGTATGAGCCAGGAAGCCTATCTTTGCCGACAGGAGTCGACCCAAAGATTCATCAGGCTGTTACCAGGGCCGGGCCGCCTGTCAGGGATTTTTTTTGCCGGGGGCAGTCTGGGTCGCATTTTTTGAAGAGCCTGAAGAGGACGTTCAGGGCAGGTTTCTGGCTTGCGGTTTCCAGCCTATTCTGTTTTGTCTGCGGCAGGCAGAAGTTTTCGAGCCTGATACCATTACCCGCAATATGATTCGCGATCTGATGGATGCAGTCCGAAACTCTGGGCTTCAGGTTCAGGGGGAAAAGATTGTGGCCCGTCCGGATGCCTCCCGATTTAAATCTATGATTTAGGCCTGTTCTGGGAAGGAAGACGGAAAATGGTTCCTGGCTTGGGAGGCCCGGAAGGCTGGGGGCTGGGACTTGTCGGATTCGGCGTGTTCTTGGGGCGGAAAGCCTGACATTCATGACCGTCAGATTGTCTGACAACCATGGAAGGAATCATTTTCGATTTGAAGCCAAAGCTCTCGCAGGCGTAGGGCATGGAAGGCTGCCAGGTAATTTTGAAAAACCGGCAGTTTCGGCAATTGATTCTGGGACGATTCATGTTTCTATACTACCAAAAAAGCAAATGCATGAAATCCATGCAAGACACATCCGATGTTGAGGATAGTTGTCATGAAAAATTCCTTGAAATCGATTTTGGCCATTTTTTTGATTCTGACCCTGTTTCTGGGAGGATGTGGAAGCGGCGGTTTTTCGGAAACAACCGCAAACGGCAGTAGTGCAACCGACCCGGGAGCTTCAAATACCGTATTTTTGATCGGGCAGGTAAGAGTGCCGATTACGGCTTCTCAGTCCCTGCTCAGAGCTTCGGTTTCTACTGTGGCTCTAGCTGGAGCAGACATTGATCTGTTCCGTCCCGATGATGTGGCCCGCCAGAACTCTCTTCTGGCTTCAGGGGCGCAGATTGAGGCTGGGGCGGATGGCCGTTTTGCTCTTCTGAAATCCCAGATCCGCTCGACGGAACTTTCCGGGACTGCAGTTCTGGTGGCAAAATCGGAAAATCTGGTTTTCAGTACCCTTATGGAGCTTCCGGGGGCAAACTCTGTTGTTAAAGATGCTGTAAAAGTGGACTATAGAACTGATGCTGCGGTCAGGTTTCTGCAGGAAGAGATTCTGAAAAATGCTGCTAGAGCCCAGAATCAGGCAGAAATCAGGGAGGCTCCCTGGTCGGATACGGTGGATAGCCTGGCTTCAAGAATTGCCACAGTCCGCAATGATCTGGAGGGCTTTTTATCCAACCTGCCTTACAATCCGGCCAATCATGGTTCGTCCTCCGGAGGTGCCGGTCGTCTTTTTCGCCAGGTTGCCCAGGGACAGAGTGCCCTGAGTCTGATTGTGGAAGAAGGGGTCAGACTTGAGGCCAGGGCAGCCCTTGAGCCGATTCGACCCGATGAAATCACGCTGGCGGAAAAGCGTCTTCGTCTTGCTTCCCAGTTTCTTCTGGCTGGATTTACCCTGCTTGGAGAGGATGGCAGCCTGCTGTGGAACCAGCGTTTCTCACGGCTGGAGTTTTCGGCTCTGCCACCTACCGGATTTGGTGCCAGCGAGGCCGATCTCGAAGCTTCATTCGGGGGCTTGGTCACAACATCGGATGTTCAGAAGTGGCCATTGCCAGCAAATACCCTGCATTTTACGGTGCAGGAACTCAGTGCTTTGCGTCCTTTGGGTCAGCAGTACGAAGAATTTTCCGTTCTGATGGCAAGAGAGATTTCCCGCCTGCCCTGGGTCAGCATGCCGATTCTGGAAAACCTTCTGGCCCTGCCATCAAAGAACCTTCTGCGTCTGGATTCCTTGTTTCAGGCCTTCAGTCTCGGATTTGAGCAGCGTACCTGGTCTGTAGAGAGAGTCCTGACTGGCCTTGATTCCGGAGGAAGGATTGTACCGGGGGAAAAAGTTTCAGCTTCCGGTGCATTTGGGGGGCTGAGCGTCAATCCATCCTCTCGACTGAGCATGGTGATTGGGCTGAATTCCGAAAGCAGTCTGGACACTTTTCGCAACCGGCTTCGGGAAGCTCCTGAGTTCTGGATGCAATGGCTTCCGGCATCCTTCAGAATGGCCCATCACCGCCTGAATGAGCTTTCTCAGAATATTGCATCTTCCCAGGCGATTTACCCGGACCCGATTTCAGAAAGTTCCGCCCGCTTTGAAGTTGTGAGAACTCTGAATGGTATTCAGCAGTATGGGAGTGCCCAGGCCGAGCAGGGTATGGAACTTCTGCTCAGAGAAGCCCAGATTCTGCGTCATATGATTCTGTCGGCCACGGATTCCCGGCTGAGTTCGGAAACTTTGGTGAACCGGATTGAAATTCCGGTTCTGGCGGAATTTTTTGCCCAGCTCAGTCCGGCTTTCGAGCCTTCCACGGGACTCTTCACTTCAATTGCTTCCAATCAGGGCAAGACCCCGAATCTGGACAATCTTTCAGTTCTTTCCTTTCGTCCTTCCGCGACAGAAACCATGTGGAACCAGATCTTCCTGAGAGCTGGACAGAGCGGGGTTGCGGAAACCAAGAATCCTCAGCTCAAGGCGATGGAGACTTCCTTGGCAACTTTACGGGTTACGACTCTGAACTGGCTTAGAACCATTCCTTCCCAGGCTCAGAATGTTGAGCTGCAGGGGAAGGTGATCAAAGGCGGAAATCTTGCTGCTGCCCGCTTTCTTATGAGACTTGAGTCTGACAATCTGACCACGGTGGTTGCCCAGACTTCATCGGATGGCTCCTTTTCGATTAAAAATCTTCCGGGGGACCGTTTTTACCGTCTGGTTGTCGAGGCCAGGGATGTGGATGTCCAGTCCAATCCTCAGGCTAATCTGGTCACCATGAGTTTTGATTTCTGGCTTTCGGGATATGAACCGGTGGTGGAATTAAGCGATATCCTGCTGGCTCCAAGCTTCAATGCCCTGGCTTCCAATCCGATCAGTGATTTTTCCCGGATTGTGCCGGCTAATTTTCTGGCAACGATTCAGACGAAAAACCCGGATCCAGTGGTCAGCGGGATCATTCCCCTGCAGGTTCTGGTCTGTGATGATGAAACCGATCTGGTGGATCTGAAATTTGGTTTCACGGTAGGGGACTCGCTTCTGGTTACGACCCAGGCCCCCCGAATCAGTGTATCGAATCTACCAACGGCCACTTTTCCTGCCGATGGCATCTTAAGAAATCTTCCTTCAAGGACGAATGCGGTTTGTCTGACCCAGCCATTTACCTATTACTGGCATTCCCGCCAGGATTACGGGCTGGGAGGAAATCTTGGAAATGCTTCTCAACAGGATGTTCGCATCAGTTTTTCAGTGAGGGAAATTGGCCGGACCACGGAATTTGATGTTGCCAGCATCAGTGGCTTCTTTGATCTGGATAATGAGTCCCCCAATCTGACTTTTACCCACCCCCTTTCAACCGATCCGGCAACAACCCTGGCGGCAATCCGTCTGGCAGGAACAGCCTTTGATGTTTCTGCAGTGAAAAGCATCTGGGTCAGCAACGCAAGCCTTAGAAGCGGGAGGACCACGACCTATGCAGCCCGGGATCTTGGTTCTGGTTTTGGAACCTGGGAAGTATTGGACTTTCCAGTGGAGCCGGGGATTGAAAACACGGTTCATTTCTTTGCCGAAGATATCTTCGGCAACCGAAATGCCCTTCCCAGGGAGCTGAAATTTCTGTCTTTGGACAGTGCTCCACCACTTTTGAAGCTGACTTCCATTACTGTTTTAGGAGCCCGGAATATTCCGGTGCTGGAATCTGTGGAATCGGGATCTGCCCTTACCATTGCTACGGTTGCTCTGGGAGGGGGATCCATTCGCTATGAGCTGCCCCTGACATCAGATCGTTCCTATCGTTTCAATCTTCTGACCACCGGTCTGGTTGAATTTGCCGGGACAGCAGTGGATGTTTCCGGAGTTTTTCGAGTCAGGGCCAATTCCACCGGCTTTGCGGCCCAGTCGACGGACAGTGTCAGTTACAGCTGGAAAAGGCAGGTCAATCTGGGTACGGAATCTCTGCCATTTGGATCGGATTCCACCAGTCTTAGGGTTATTCTTTCCGCCATTGATACCAAGAATAACGATAGTCGACCCTTAAGCTTTCAAACTGCTTTGCAAAACCGTCAATCCACTCTGCTTTATGTAAATCTTCTGGATATCGAGGCTCCCGGAATCGCGATTCTTCAGCCCGAAGGGGGGAGAAACGCCCAGACGGTGACAACGGATCTGATCACGATTCGGGCTGCAGCCACGGACGCTTCCCGAATTGTCAGTTTCAGCGCATGTTCGGTGATTGCCTGTACAAGTTTTCAGCCGGTGACCGGCACCATGGATTTCATTGGAGTGCTGCCGCTTATGGAAGCAACTTCCAATCGTCTTACCGGTCTGATTGCTGATGAATGGGGCTATGCCCAGACCTTCACGATGACCAGCCCCCTCACCATTCTGAACCTGAATGATATCAGCCCTCCATCCCTGATTGTGACGTCGGTTTCTGATGCTCTGATTCAGCCTCAGCTTCTGCCTCTTGTGGTGGATCGCAACACTCCCGATTCTCCCCGCTCTTCAATTCAGGTTCTGGAAGTCACCCGCTGTGCCAGTACCCAGCCAGGTGTATCCCCAACATCATGCAGTGTGACTCTTTCCGGGATCATGTCCGATGCCAGTGGATTCGATTTTGCTTCCGATGGACGCAATAACCTTTCCGGCTTTCGTCTGAGAATGAATGCCCTGAACAGCGGGCAGTTCAATCCTGATACTGCTCAGACCCGTCAGGACCTGTACGGGGCTTCCACGGTGATTTTTCCCAATGTGGGCAATACAAGCATGATTCAGGCTTTTCCGGTGACGGCGACACCGGTTCAGACTCAGGTGCCATTCACGGCCACACTGAGCCTTAAGGATGATGGCTACTGGCCCGTTGTGCTTCAGCTGTTTGATAACTCCATAAATCTGTTTTCCGGACATGAAAAAAAATCGATTGAGAAGCGGGAAATGATCTATGTGAAGCGGGATACGACCGGGCCTGTTCTCAGCGAGCTTTCCCTGATTTCAGGAGGTTCGGTGACCAGTGGGAGGATTCTTTTGAACGGGGCTGCTACGGATGCCCTTTCCGCGGTGACATCTGTCGAAGTGGGGGGTGTCCAGGGAACGGGGCTGCTACGGATGCCCTTTCCGCGGTGACATCTGTCGAAGTGGGGGGTGTCCAGGGAAGCCTGGGGGCTGGCTCACTGAATCTTTCTCCCTGGAGAAAATTTGTGAATCTGCCCCAGTTGAGCTCAGTCAGCTTTTCAGCCAATCCTACCATGAATTCGGGTGCTTCCCAGTCTTTGCCCATCACTGGAGTGGACTCGTTTGGAAACCGCACGACCATGAGCCTGAATCTCAGTGTTTATCCCCTGCATGAATTTGCTCTTTCCAGTACGGCCCAGTTTGATCAGCCGGTCAATATCGGATTTACCGGAACCGATGGCTCCTCGGTTGCCATTACGGATAAAAACAGACGCTGGATCGAAGTTCTGGATTCCAAGGGTGAACTGGTACGAACCTTAAGCGGGATTACCGGCAATGCAGTCTATGATGACAGCCGTGAGCTGAGTTTTACGGATATCTATCGGGGGACCCAGGGCACTTTGACTCTGGAAAGGGTTTTGCTGGGTGGACTGTTTGAAAAACCGGCTCATGAAATTCTCAATATTCTGAGCCGGTTTCGTCCGGATGGAGAGCTTGAAAGCAGGACTTCCGCCCAGCTTAGCACCTCAAGTTCAGGAAGCCTGACACCGCTTACCTATGTGACAGGGACTCTGGGAAGGTTTACGCCAGAATTTGATTTTGTGACTCATATTTATCAGCCGGCTGCAGCGGGTCAGAATCAGCTGTTTCGGTATGTGCGCTCCTTTCGGGATGTCAGCCCATCCACAGCTCCATCAGAAGGAGGGCTGACGGCTTCTACCGGTTTGAATGGCGCGGATCTGGGCTCCGAGGTTCATACCATGGTGGTGACTCAGGTTCATGTTTCCGGTCTGGGTTCTCTGGATGATCCCCAGGATTCCCGGGAATTTGTATATCTGTCCGAACCTTCCCGAAACCGGATTGCTGCATTCTGGTACAATAACCGTTTCGCCGGATCGGGTTACCGGACAACAGCTCCCTTGAACATGCCCCTTGGCATTGAGCCGACTTCCTTTGATTTGGAGCCGGACGGGAAGATTCTTTATGTTGCGGATCGTCGCAATCAGAAAATCCACAGTTTCAGCGTATCCGGGGCGACTCTGACGACTCTGACAACCTATGGAGGATTTGGGGTAAGGGACGGACAGTTTCTCTCCATTGATGCTATCCGGGGTTATAAGAGGCCTTCCCAGTCCGGTTTTGAAAGCCTTTATGTCGTGGATTCCAAGGCCAAAAGAATCAGTATTCTGACAACATCCGGTCAATTCGTACGCCATCTGGGACTCAATCCCTATGGGCCTGGAGGGTTTGCTGCCCCGACGTTTTTGGGAGATTCCGATGCAGGTGGAATTCTGGTCATGGATGCTTCCAAGGAGGTTGTGGATTCGATTGGAAGCCAGTCCGAGGGGAAGGAGTTTTTCACAACCTCCCAGTTTGCGAACTCCGGGAGTTTTGCTCTTGGGCAGCTCAAGGCCATCAGTCTCAGTACCACTTCGGTTCTGACCAATCAGGACAAGTTCACGGATCCGACATTCTTCACCGGCTCCCAGACACCTTTGAGTATCAGCACCCGCTCTCTTTATGCTGCCAGCCCGCTGACGCTTTTCCGCAGCCTTTATACGGAAAGTTCGACGTTCACGGCGATCAGCACCAACGGAGGAAGGCTTGTTCTGACAACCCAGGCCGCTCCGATCCAGAATTATCAGGTTCTGACCCAGGGAGTCCAGAATTTCAGCGGAATTGTGGATTTTGCCCGGGATCGGGACACTGAGGAGAGGGTTTTTGTTCTGGAGGATATTGCCGGGACGGATCGTCTCCAGATGCTTTCCCCGGATTCGGGCTTTCAGACTCTTTCCACGTTGAGTTCCCAGTCTCAGGCCCGCTTTGTCTGTACGATGGATGCAGGGCTTGCCATTCTGGGCCAGAACCCTGCCCATATGGTGGAATACTTTGCCTTTGGGTCTGTTACCAGAATTGTTCCGGCAGCTTCCACCTTTCAGTCATTGCCTTTGCTGAACTGGCAGGGAACTTCGGCAGATATCAATGCACCAACCGGACTGAGCTGTCAGAACAATCTGATGGCAGTCGCCCAGAATTCCCGTGTGGATGTTTTTGAAAGAAGAAGTGACGGGTTCTACCAGATTCAGGCCATTCGTTCCACGGATGCTTCCCTGAGTTCCACGGATCCATTGAGGACCTTGAGTGGTCCTCTGGATGTAGGCTTTTCCGGTGATCTTCTGTGGGTTCTGGAAAAGGAACGCCTGCGTCTTCATCGCTACCGTACCCGACCCTAGAGCACAATTCAGAGAACGACTCTCTTTTGCTTCTGGGATGTATCTCTTAAAAAATCGACTTTTTTAAGCGACATTTCCGGTCGTATAAAATGCCCTGTTTTCGGAAGACACACATATTCCAGAGTTTGCGAACCCGGAATCTGGACTTATCTGTTCGAGGCTCTAAAACAAAACGCCTGCTCCTTTATTGCGAATTGCCTCCGCCCTGTTGTAGTGTGCCGAAGCCCTGTAGCAAAGAAGGAGGAATCATGCCAAAGCGCGGTCGCTGCCTGTTGGAATTTGAAGTCGAACCCCAGACGATTGGTACCAGCCACTATTTGCAGACGTTCCACCATTTCTATGTCCAGCTTTTGAAGGAGAGCGGGCTGAAAGAGGAAAACGAGTATTTCCGGACTCATGCTCTGGAGCCTCTGGAGTTTGCAACCCAGTTTGATACGGCCTGCCGTTTTATCCTTGATGTTTCCTGTGAAAAACTGGCTGATGCCCGTGAAATCACTAATCTGGTCTATCGCCGCCATCAGACGGCTTTTCATTTCCAGACCGATCATCCCGAAGCCTTTACCATGTCGGTTGCCTGCAACTGTCATGAGGATCCCAACAGCCCTCTGGTCTGGTAAAGGGGTGGTTGACAGGGTTGTTAGAATCGCGGAATGAGCCGTGAAGACAAACTTACTCAATCCGAAGCCCTTGAGCGCACCAGGCGCATTGAACTCAGTCATACCGAGGTTTTCCTTCATCTGAAAAAGGGGAACCGCGAGTATTCCGGAGAAGTTCATTTCTCCTTTCATCTGAAAGCCGCAGGGCCACTTCCGGAACTGGACTGCGCAGTCTCCAGAGTTCTTGCCACCGAAATCAACGGCAGGGCAGTTCCGTTTCAGGTCGAAAAAAAACGCCTGATTGTTTCTGGTGAATACCCGGTTTCTGATCTTGAACTGAAAATTACTTTTGAGGGCCGAGCCTCTAAAAACGGGCTTGGTATGCATTATTTCCGGGATCCTGAAGATCAGCGGGATTATTTCTATACCGATCTTGAGCCCTACGAATGCCATTCCGTTTTTCCCTGCTGGGATCAGCCGGATATGAAGGCGCCACTTCAGCTAAGGGCCAGACTTCCCAAAGACTGGTTCTTTTCTTCCAATGAGCCGGTGTCCCGAATCGAAGTCATGGAAGATGAGCAGGTTGTTCTTTTTGAAAGAACCCCTCCGATGAGCCCTTATGTCTTCTGTCTGGTGACAGGGGATTATGCAGTGATTTCCGGCCAGAATACTCCTGTACCGATGAGGGTTCTGGTCCGCCACAGTCTGAGAAAATACTGTGATCCTGAATTCATGATGGAACTTGCATCACGCGCCATGGACTGGATGGAAACCGAGTTTCAGACTCCGTTTCCCTATCGTCACTACGATCAGGCATTTGTGCCGGAATACACCATGGGGGCCATGGAAAACCCCGGTATTGTGACATTCAATGAACTTTACCTGTTCCGGGAAAAACCATCCCGGCGGGAAAAGATGAATTTTGCCAATACGGTGGTGCACGAACTTGCTCACATGTGGTTTGGAAATCTGGTTACGATGCGCTGGTGGGGAGATCTGTGGCTCAATGAAAGCTTTGCCACCTTCACGCCCTATCTCTGCCTTAAGGAAATGGGAGATTATCCGGATTGCATGGAAGTGTTTCTGGACGAAGTTATCAGCTCGGCCTTGAATGAGGATGAGAATTCGACTTCCCATCCCATCATTGCGGATTGCCCAAACACCCAGTTTGCCCAGCTTAATTTTGATGCGATCACCTATGAAAAAGGGGCCTGCGTACTGTTTCAGCTGATCCACAGGATTGGTCGGGGCAAGTACCGGGAAGCGGTGAAACTGTATCTTGAACGTCACCGTTTCAAGGTTACGGACTGGAGGGACTGGCTGGCTGTCCTAGGAGAGGTGACCGATCTGAAGACTGACGAGTTTGCCCGTGACTTCTGGCACAGTCGCGGTCTCAATCAGCATAGCCTTGTTCGCAAGGGAGATGAACTGGTTCTGGTTCAGAAGCCGGACTGCCATGAAGGGCTGCTGCGTCATCAGAAAGTCATGGTGAGGCTTTATGTTCAGGGAAAAGAAAATGTCCCTGAATTTTCGGAATGGGATGGAATCCTGGATTCCAAGGAGACTTCTCTGGGAAAAATTCCCGAAGGATTCCTGTTTGCCCTTCCCAATATCGGAGGCTTTGGTCTTGGGAGATTTCATCTGAGTGAAAAATGCCTGAAAAACGCATGTGTTTCCTACCGGAATCTGGATATTCACGAGCGGCATGGTCTTCTGAGTGCCATGCAGAGCATGCTGGAATGCGAGGAGGCCGATCCCGGGCTTCTGATGGATTTTGTGCTTGAGGCCCTGGGGCAGGAAACCGAGCCTGTCCTGGAAGAGATGCTCAACGATCTGATGAGAATGCTGGCCTTCTGGGTTTTTCCCAAAAGCCAGGAAGAAGAGTGCTATGCCAGGATTCAGAAGGCTCTGATTCCCTATGCCCGAAGCTTTGAAGAAGGTAGTGATCGCCTGCGTCGGGTACGCAATATGCTGGTGGATACTCTCATCCCGGCTTTTGGGGTGGAGAAGATTCAGGCCGCATTTTTCGTGGGGAATCTCCACGGTCTCGTTCTTGAGAAAAGCAATTTCAAGACCCTGGCCGCCCGGCTCTGTGCTTTAAGGCATGAGGATTCCGAAAAGGTGATTCAGACTGTCGGCGAGAAGCTTTCCGGTGAAGATGGCCAGAAATACCAGCATTACCTCAAATCTCTGTTGCGTCACGACAAGGATGCCCTTCTTCAGGAAATTCTGGTTCCTGGTCGCAAGGAGAGTGTCGAGTGGATTGGCTATGAGATGCGCTCCCTGTTCTCGCGCCTTCAGCGAAACGAAAATCAGAGCCTGGTAAAGTCCTGGTTTGAGGCCCAGCCCGATCTCTGGAAAAAGCGGGATAAAACTTTTCTGAATGATCTGATGCAGCTTTCCTTCCCGTACTGTCATGAAGGAATGGCTCTTGAACTGAGCAGTGAAATTCTGTCCAGAGAAGGAATAGATGTTGCACTAATCAGGCGTCTGAAGGAGACTTCTGAGAGGCTTCTGCGCTACCGCCGCATACGCCTGCGCTATTTTGGTTTGGAGGAATGATGGAAGAGTTGGGAATTCGTCTGGCCCGTCTGGAGCTGTTTCGGGATTTGAATGAAGCTGAAATTCAGTGGCTTGCCCAAAACTTTGAGGAACTGACTCTTGAAGAGGGAGCAATTCTTTTTCGGGAAGGAGAATCCCGCACTCATTTCTATCTTCTTGAAGATGGCGAGGTTTCTTTGGGGCGGGTGCTTCCAAGTGGTCGTCCGGTTCGTCTGATTACCTTTGTTGAAGGAGAGCACTTCGGAGAAGGCTGCTTCATTGATGATTCTCCTCATTCCACGACAGCCAGAGCAGTCAAGCCGACCCGGCTTCTTGTGATCACCAAGGATTCCATGCAGAAAATGGCGGAGGAAGAACCCACCCTGTTCAGCAAAATCCTGAAAAGGGTATCCAGGATGGTGCTTCGTCGTCTGGCCAGCTCCAGTTCTTCCCCTGAAGACTCGGCCAGCCGCTATATGTCCGGCCAGACCCGAAGAGAGCACGATTTTCTTGGCTATAAGGACGTACCGTCAGATTCCTTTTACGGCATTCAGACCTTAAGGGCCATGGAGAATTTCACGATTACCGGGGTTTCCTTAAGCAATTTCCCCCGTCTCATCCGGGCTCTGGCCGTAGTCAAAATCGCATGTGCCCGTGCCAATGCCGAGCTGGGCCTTCTGAAGCCTGATGTCAGGGATGCGATTGTACGGGCCTGCGAAGAAATTCTGGAGGGCAAGCTGCATAACCATTTCGTGGTGGATATGGTTCAGGGGGGAGCAGGGACTTCCACCAATATGAATATCAATGAAGTTGTGGCCAACCGGGCTCTTGAGCTTTTAGGCCATGCCCGGGGTGAGTACCAGTTCTGCCATCCCAATAACCACGTGAATCTGTCCCAGTCCACCAATGATGTATATCCTACGGCACTCAAGCTGGCTCTTCTGGGATACCACGATGTCTTTGTCGCTGATCTGAAGCTTCTGATCGAGGCCTTTCGCATCAAGGCCCGTGAGTTTCAGGATGTCATCAAAATGGGCCGTACCCAGCTTCAGGATGCCGTTCCCATGACGCTTGGAATGGAATTTCGGGCCTGGGCCCGCCAGCTGGAGGATGAAGTCCACGGTCTGACCCGTGCTTCAAGAAATTTTACTCTGGTCAATATGGGGGGAACGGCAATTGGAACCGGCATCAATGCGGATCCCCAGTATGGTCCGGCTGTGGTGGGTCATCTCAGAACCATTTCCGGCTACGATATCCGCTCCGATGAGGATCTGATTGCCTCGACCAGCGACACCGGGCCGTTTGTCGAATACAGCAATGCCTTGAAACGTCTGGCCATCAAGCTTTCACGGATTTCCAATGATTTACGGCTGCTTTCCTCCGGTCCCCGTACCGGACTTGCAGAAATCCGTCTTCCCGAAGCTCAGCCAGGCTCCTCGATCATGCCAGGCAAGGTCAATCCGGTGATTCCGGAAGTCGTCAATCAGATCGCCTTTCGGGTGATTGGCAACGATCTCAGTGTCAGCCTTGCCTCCGAGGCCGGTCAGCTCGAGCTCAACGTCATGGAGCCCATCATTGCCTACAGCATTCTCGAAAGCATGGAAATGCTCATCAACGGCATGAATACTTTAAGAATCCGCTGTATTGACGGCATTGAAGCCAACCGGGAGCGCTGCCGTTCCCTGGTCATGGGTTCAGCAGGAATTGTCACGGCCCTGGCTCCTCATCTTGGCTACGAAGCCTGTTCGGATCTGGCCAAGGAATCCCTCAAATCCGGAATTCCCATCGCTGATCTGGTACTTCAGAAAGGTCTGATGGAAGAAAAAACCCTCAAGGAGCTCCTCAGACCCGAGAACATGCTCATGCCTCACCCTATGAAATCCTGATCAGGCAACGTTTCCAGGGTATCGGTCAAGGGTTTATCCGTGATTTCCAGCTCTCTTTCTGCACATAGCATCCCGGTACAAAAACAGACGAAAACAAGCAAGAACTTTTGTGATTTTTGCGTATTTTTATCGGACAGTGTCGCCTGATATAGTAGAAAAGTGCCAAATTCGATGCTTTTTAAGCGCTATGTGCGGAATACCAGTTTCAAAGCAAAGCATGAATTGAGAGACCTTTTGTTTCGTTGAGAGTAAAAGCCTAAAAAGCACCTATTTGCCGAGATCGTTCTTAAAACAGAGACAGATAGTGTAATATGGCGAAGCCAGATGTCCGGGCACTCGCGGATTCGGTTTTAGACCGGGTTTGAGGAAAGTCCGGGCTCCATAGAGCAGGGTGCCTGATAACGTCAGGGCGGAGAAATCCGACGGAAAGTGCAACAGAAAGCAAACCGCCTTTAATCCTCGGATCAAAGGTAAGGGTGAAACAGTGAGGTAAGAGCTCACTCGCCACCCAGGCAACTGGGGGCGCGGTAAACCCCACCCGGAGCAAGGTCAAACAGGTGAGTCGAGGCTGCTCGCTGATCATCGGGTTGACCGCTTGAGGCGACTGGTGACAGTCGTCCCAGATAGATGGGTGCCGCGGCTTTTTCGGAAGCCAGACAGAACCCGGCTTACAGGGCATCTGGCAATTCAACTTTTCTCGAGCAGACGAGCCCTCAATCGGTTCTCCGGTGCTATAATTCGAACGGGATGAATGTTTCCATCCACTACGAAGGGAGCCGCGATGAAGAAGATCTTTGTTCTGGACACCAATGTATTGCTCCACAGCGCGGAAAGCCTGCTCTCCTTTGAGGACAATGATGTGGTGATCCCCATCCAGGTCATCGAGGAGATGGATCGCTTCAAGAAGGAGACCAATGAGCGGGGACGCAATGCCCGTGAAGTGGCCCGACTTCTGGACAGGCTGAGAGAACAGGGCAGTCTGATGAAGGGGGTCGAGGGTCCAGGTGGAGGCAAAATCCAGGTGCTGGTGGAGTTTGAGAACCAGCTTCCGGCACACCTGTCCCAGGCGATTACGGATAACCAGATTCTGGCAGCTGCCAAATGGATGCAGCTTAAGCATTCCAAGAAGACCCAGGTTGTCTTTGTTTCCAAGGATCTGAATGCCAGGATCAAGGCCGATGCCCTGAATCTGCACACCCAGGACTTTGAAACCAACAAAATCAATTTCGATGAGCTTTATGCCGGCTGGAAAGAGCTTGAGGTTTCCTCTGAAATCTTCAATGGTATGGCTCAGGGGCAGGATGTCGCATTTGAATCTGATGTGCTGGTGCACAATGAATATCTGATTCTTAGGACTGAAGGGGAAGATGAGACGGTTCTGGGGCGCTATGATGCCATCGAGCAGGGAATCCGCTGCCTCAAAAATCAGAACAGCAGCCCCTGGGGTATATCATCGCTGAATGAACAGCAGGAGTTTGCTCTGGACTGTCTTCTGGATGATTCCATTCAGCTTTGTACCCTGGTAGGTAAGGCCGGGACGGGAAAAACCCTTCTGGCACTGGCGGCTGGATTGCAGAAGGTTGTGGATGATTTACGCCACAAGAGGCTTCTGGTTTCCCGCCCGATTATGCCCCTGGGAAGGGACATCGGGTACCTGCCCGGTAGTAAGGAAGAGAAACTGACTCATTGGATGCAGCCGATTTTTGACAACCTCTCCTTTATCATGGACAATTATATTACGGAGAGTCCTCCCCAGGAGTACATGGAGTACCTGCAAAACCACGATAAGATTTCCATGGAAGCCATCACCTATATTCGGGGGCGTTCTCTGGCAAATCAGTGGTTGATTGTGGATGAAGCCCAGAACCTGACCCCCCACGAAGTCAAGACCATCATTTCCAGGGCAGGGCAGGGTACAAAGGTGATTCTTACCGGGGATCCCTACCAGATTGACAATCCATATCTGGATCCGTCCAGTAATGGCCTGACATTTCTGGTGGAGCGGTTCAAGGGACAGGATCTCTTCGCTCACATCAATTTTGTCAAATCGGAGAGAAGCCGTCTGGCCGCTTTGGCCGTAGAGCTTCTGTGAGGAAGATATGCGAAGGAATAAGGGCCTGACATTGATTGAAGTGTTGATCGGTGCTACCGTACTGGTTACATTTCTTCTGCCGGTTTTCGGGCTGATGTCGCTTGGAAACCGTTCCAATGAATATACCGAAAGCTGGCAGACGGGCCTTGAAATTGCCGAAAACGTCATGCAGCGCATGATCTCCGAAGACGTTCCTTTTTTAGCCATTGATGAAGAAGGTTTCGGGGGAGGGACTCCGGCGGTGAACGGGAGAGCTCAAGCCGATTTTCTGGACTCCAGAGGCTCTCTGAATTTTTCAGGCTATAATCTTCAGGCTATTCTGGGTGGCGATGGAGGGGGCTATAAAACGGATTCGGATGGGGATCGCATCATCACCCGCAAGGGGATTGATTATAAGATCCTCGTTTTTGCCGGGATCTACAAGGAGGACGGGGCCAATGCTCTGGGAGGAGACCCCCACAGTTCTTCCAGTCCTTCCGGAAGCAATATGACGGTGAAGCTGAAGAAAAATGCCCTGGCCAATCGCGAGCTGACCTTTTCCTTCTATCCCAACCCCTGGTTTGATGCCCAGAATGACTGCTCCCGCAATGAATCCGCAGGCCTTTCCGGTCTTGGGGCGGACTCCAGCGGCTGTGCCGTAACGGGAAGACGGCCTATCAATCCCTACAAACAGCTTTCTGGTTTTACGGCAGGACAGTATTTTACCAATGATGTAGCCGATCCGATGCTGCCTAATTTTCGCCCCGGATTTCCGGCCCCTCTGACAGGACCCTTTGCTTCTGGACATAGCGGAGCCAATGACCGGGCCACGGAAAATGGCATGGATGAAATCTTTCAGGAGGCCCCGCTTCCCGGGCCGTACAATCCCCGCTATGAGGATAAGCCGACCCATAACTTTACGGATGAGGATGGAGATGGAAAGGATGATGGGGCTTTCATGAAACTTGTGGTAGGTGTGCGCTGGACTCCCCGTGGTGTGGGGGGTGCCGGTTCTGCACGCCGGGATCAGGAATTCTACCTTGTGTCTTTCAAGGCAAATCTGGCGAAGCAGTGATGAAAAGGACGATGAATCAGAGAAAAGGGGCCATCATGATTGTGGTGGTACTTTTTGGCATGACTTTAATGGCTTTTGCCGTGATCTTTCTTAAGGGTGGCGGGGACTCCAAGTTTCGGGTCTTTGAAAACAGGGAAAGGCTGCAGGCCAAATTTGTAGCGGTGGGTGGTCAGCAGCACGCTCTTCTGAAGATCCGCCTCCTGCCGACTCAGTTCTATGATGCCGTAGCCTATGCCATTGGTAAAAACCCTTACTATGACTTCACCCGCTGTATCGATCCCTATTCCAATCCGGGGCCGATGTTTTTTACGGGGACTGTTACGGTGACGGGTTGCCCTCAGTCCGGACCCAATCCCTCTCCTCCTGTGGTCAGCAGGAGCGGGAGCTGGAATCTCACCCCAAGAGATTTACAGTTTGATGGTCCTATGGCGACTCACCTGAATCGCTTTATCAAGGACATTCGGACGAGCCATCCCAAAAATTCAACTCAGAAGGCTGTGGAAATCAACTCTTCAGTCCATAATGATCTGGCAATGGGGCCTTCCTGGCAGGATCCTTTCACCGGCGATTATATCGTTGAGAAAATCTTCGTTTTCGGCTCTCAGGGGGCCATGAGTTTCACCACGGACTCGGTTCTGATTGCAACGAGGGGCTATGTCAAACGGGCAGATATGGTTTCGGTGGTTGAGGCTGGCCGGAATCTGACCAGAGTCTATCTTCGCTATGCAGAAACTCAGGCTGGTGGCGGGTTCGAGAAAATGGTGGATATGGAAGTCAGCAACAGGGAAAAGTTTGAATTTGGCGAGGAATTTGAAGCCACTCTGGATAGTGCACAGCGGGGAGAAGAAGTCACTGGTATTTATGAAGTGACTCGCGGGGATGACTGATATGCCGATTCATCGCCGACAGGGAGTCACCCTGGTGGAAATTCTGATCACACTAAGCATTTTCAGCATTCTCATGCTTCTGATTTATGAGGTCTTTCTTCGTGGGACCAACCAGTACAATGCGGGTGTGTGGAGACAGCATGTTTCCGAACGCCTTGAGTTTACTTCCACTCTTTTGAGTAAAACCATGGCCGAGGCGTCCTATCCTACCCTGAATACATTCTCCGGGACAGCCCGGGACAAGCAGAGCAATTTTGCCTTTCAGGTTTCTGATGGAGATCTGGATGATGGTAAAGCCTACTCGGCAGCAACCAAGAATCTGGCTGATGGAGCTCCCCAGGTCGATCAGTCTGCGGCGGAAGAAATCCGTTTTTTCGGTTCCGGTGCGGATGATGGTCTGAGTGCCTCCGATTCCTATAAGCGGGAAATTGCCCGCTGGGTGTCCTGTGAGCCGGGGTACCAGGATGTTCCCGGTTTTGAAGAGGCTCCGGCCAATCCTGTCTGTGCCAGGCACACACTTTTTCTGAAACGCAGGGTTCGGGTTCTCAAGGCCAATGAAGACACATATCAATTCTATTCTGATCTGATGTTTCAGACCGAGTACTCCTGGGCCGGAGCTCTGACACCGACGAATGTTCTGGCTGGAGAGGGGCTTTATTCCGCCACTTTTTCAGATTCGGCGGGTGGAGGCCTCAAACCGGAACATCGTGGTATGATTGGAACAAAACTTCTGGCTCCGAATGTTGCTACGGTTGCATTGAAGGTCTATGCCAAGGAAAATGATCGCTCAAGAACCATTGAGCTGGATATTGTCTGCGTGGCCCCATTTTATGGTCAGGCCGTGGTCCGAAAAGTGATGCAGGCAAATGTGGGCGTTCGGATTGAATTGTAGGCGTGGTTCCGGGCAGGAAATGCTGGTCCTCCCGAAATTCCCCCTTACAGCCTAAGTAACTGCCCGTCATCTGGCCGATGTGATTAGCGCGGGCCAGCCCGTATGCATGAATGAGGCAGGAAGATGGCCAAAAAATGGCAGGATGTTGAGTTTGTAGATTATAAGGAACGCCAGCGCCGCCGCCGGATGAAAAAAAGGCAGCAGGTGCAGGAAGAAATCGTTCGCAAGTCCTCTCTGCGCTCCAATCTGAGTGTCATTCTTATCGCGGTTTTCTTCTGCGGTTCCATCTCCATGGGTGCTCTCTGGTTTTTATTGCAGGAAAGAGCGAAAACCTCGGATGCCCAGTCCAAGATGTACATCGAGGTTGTCGAGTTTACTGGTGAAGCCCAGGGCCGATCAGATGTATCCGTTGACTGGAAGCCGGTTCAGGCCAATACCCGCCGTTTTGATGGCTGGAATTACCGGACTCCTGCTGAAAGTGAAATTCGTCTCACTACCTTTGACGGAGTCAGGATCAGGTTGGCCGCCGAGTCCGAGCTTATGGTCCAGAGTCTTGAGATTTTTGCCAATAATGAAGGCAGCAAGTCCAATCTTATGCTGGAATCGGGAGAAGTTATCTTTGATTCCAGAGGGACAAAAGGCCTGATTGAACTGGGGGTTGGTGAATCCACGGTTTATGCCCGTCCATCTCTCTTCAAGGTGATTTCCCGTGATGGCCGGATTCAGGTCATGGTTTCCAGTGGTGGAGTCCGTTTTGAGGCTGGCGGGGTCAAACCGGTTCTGAGCTCGGGACAGTTTGTGGTCTTTATCGATGGCCAGGTGGGCGATGTACAGGAATTCAATCCTCTGGCCGAGAAGTGGTGAGAATCCATGCTGATTGAAGAAATCAAAAACTTTGAAATCTTCAAGGATCTGGAAGAAATTGAGGTGAAGAAGTTTCTCCAGTTCGCTCAGGTCAAGCAGTTTGCTCAGGAAGAAATCATCTTCATGCAGGGCGATCCGGGAAATGGCCTCTTTCTGATTCTCAAAGGCGTGATCGAGATTTTCATCGAGCCGGGGGGCAAAAAAATTTCCTTGGCCAAACTCAAGGCCGGAGAATTTATGGGTGAGATGTCACTGTTCGGAGAAGCCCAGAAACGCACCGCTTCTGCCCTGGCTTTTGAAAGGGTGACTGCGGTCTGGATCAGCGCCCTTGATTTTCGTCGCTTGCAGACTTCCGGACCCAAGATTCTTTCCAAACTCATGCTTCGAATGGTTCTTGCTCTTGCCCAGCGTCATCGTAAAATCAAGCAGGATATCCGTCAGGCCCAGTCAAAAATTGAGGAATTGAAAGGTACTCATGCTGATTGAGGACTTGCAGAAGTTTGCTACCTTTACCGATCTGGATCGGCTGGAGCTGAAAAAGCTTCTGCAGTTTTCCGAACTGAAGCGTTTTCGTGCCAATGAATCTGTGTTTGAAAAGGGAAGAGTTCAGGCCGGGGTACTTCTGGTTCTAAGTGGTGAAGTTGAGTTGAGAGAGCCTCCAGAAGACGGCTCCGAGGGATCCGGAACCCTGATCGAAGTGATGAAGGCAGGGGATGTCATCGGGGAAGCCACTCTCTTCGGGGATGCTGTGGCTCGCCCTTATTCAGCGGTTGCAGGAGAGCCATCCATGCTTCTTTGGGTGAATACCCTTGATTTTCGACGCCTTCAGAACAGTGCCACCATGAAACTCACCAAGCTTCTGCTTCGCATGATCATTGAAGTAT
>CAZDAM010000052.1:0-24647 GCA_964503595.1 uncultured bacterium | reverse complement strand
TATCTCAAGCATCACTGCCCCCTGAAGAAAGCAAAGCGGGTGAAAAAACCCGCGCTGGAAGCACCTGTCACGGGACAGAAAAGAAAACTGATTCCGGCAGAGGTAAAGCATGCTGTCAATCTGCGCGATCAGGGCCAGTGCACTTTCCACTTCAAAGGAAAGCGCTGTGAAGGAAGGCGGTTTTTGCACATCCATCACAGAATTCCGGTCTCAAAAGGCGGAAAGAACACGGTGGAAAATCTGATCACGCTTTGCTTCAGGCATCATTCTCTGGTGCATGAAATAGGCCGGGAATAAGAAGGCAGGTTTCTTTATTTTTATGCAAATTGCTCTAGCGAATCGGCTCAACCTGTACTTCTGAAGCCATGACCGGGGCAACCCCATGGGTTCCTCCTGCTTTACCTGCTTCCAGAATATTGTCGCCATCAGAATCCGGATTGTCATCAAGAGTTTCCCCGGTGAAGGACAACTCGGAAAGCTGAAGAGAATAGTTCTTCATTATCCCGTCAAAATAGGCCAGGAGGTAGGCAAAAGTCCTTAAGTCCCCCGTTGCCAGAACCATCTCTCTCAAAGCCCCAACTGTCGCTCCGAAGAGAGAAGGTTGAATTCTTAGAACCGGGCTTTCTTCATGGGTTCTGAAGGTATTCAGATTCTCATTCCAAAGATGGGTAATCATGAATTCATAAGCTTTGTGGGCGGCCTGAAAAAAGCGCTCTTCCCGGGTGGACTTATAAGCCTCCATCAACCCCAGGACACAAAGGGACTGCACTTCAAGTGTTCGGTTGAGATGATCCACCTGGACCCGCTTGGCATCATAAAGCGAAGCAATGCCCCCATCCGCAGCCTGCATTCTCTGCACCACAAACTGGGCAACAGCATAAAGCAGATTCCCGGCCACATGGCGGATTTCCGGTTCATCATAAAAATACTTGAAGACATTACCAAGGCCCATCATGCAAAGCCCGAGATCCTCGGACTTGATATGCTCAAGAGGTTTGACAAACGTCGCAGTGGAGTAGAGGGTTCCCAGCCGAGTATCAAAGTGCATGGCCTCCATATTTTTCAGAACGGCCATGGTCAGTTCACGGGCCAGATGACGGGCATTCCAGGAAAAAGGGAATTCCTCGGAATCATCGCTACCCTCGCCAAAAATCTTGCGCCCCCGCATACGATTGGGATCGGCCAGGCCGTAAAATTCGGATAAACCCAGAAGCAGGGATCCCAGATCCCGGACATGGCTTAAGCGCTCCTTGACATAATAGCTTCGAGGAGCTCCGGTTTTTTCTTCAAACTCCACCATCATCTGATGGGGAATATAAAGCAGATCCTTGGTTTCATAGTAATGGGGAGGAAATGCCTGGAAGCTGGTTCCGTCAAAGGCCAGACCATAGCGCATCCAAAGCATGGTATTGATCATTTCATAGACCAGAAGCTGGGCTGCATAGCCCGAGCGGGGAGTAATTCCCTCTCCATCCGGACGGGTTATATCAAGATACTGGCCAACCAGAATCGATTTGGAATAAAGACCCATGGCCATGGATTCCATCGAAATTGTTCGATCCATATCTTCCGGTTTCCAGGACTGGTTCTTGCCTGTCTTGAAATCAGGCTTGGCTGCATAGTGAGGATCTCCAGAATCAAACTCGGCATAAATCGGCATGAAATGTTCCCGTTCCGAAAATCCGGCCACCTTGGCAAACAAGGCCGAGCGGGCCGCCAGATAATCCTCGGGAGATTTTTTCTGACCCCGGGATTTCAGGTGGACCAGCGGCGCATGCACCATCCCAAGGCCCAGACCGGAATGAAGGGCAATCGTTTCAACGCTGTATAACCCCATGCCGAAAAAATCCCGCATGAGCATGTCTTCCAGATTCTTGTTATAGGCGATTTTGGCCTCGTCAAGTTGCCGGACAAAAGGCTTGCCACTCAAAAGCAGCTGAGCTCCCCCAAAATAGGCTGATTTGGATTCAGCACGATAGCGAATCGATTTCAGGATTTCGGTATTGCGGGAAAGCAGCTGCCCTTCCGCCGTGGGACGCTGGAATGACAGATCAGGGGCCATCGGCTCCTGCTTTTCCCAGACTCCCCGCCCATAAACCGTGTTTTTGAAACTATAGCCGTTCTTGGCATAGAAATGCCCCAGAAAATTGCGCGGCCCTGCTCCATCCGCCTGGAAGTGGCACTGAATGCAGGACATATTTTCCCGACGGGCATACTCCGGTCGGGCCTGAAGGGTCGAAATCGATGCCAGCAACAAAGCCGGTCCCAAAAGTCTGATCATCCTTGTCTTTAACATCAGATCCACTCCATCCCGTCATCCAGTGGCAGAACAGGTACGCGGGTTCCCCGTGATATTTCCTGCATGTCTTCATCCAAAAGCACCAGGCAATTGGCTCGGGCCATCGCCCCTAAAGCCCCTGAATTCTGATTGAGCCTGGTACTGACAATCAGTTCATTTTCCTGAGAAGAAAACTGTCCCCTAAGGCAGGTCATCAGTCCCCGGGGTTTTTTGATATCTTCTTCTAAAACCGCCCAGATCCGCTTATCACCGATTTGGGCCCCGGCCATTTTAAGGCAGACCGGCACCAGAAACAAAAGAGCCGTTACATAGGTGGATACCGGATTTCCAGGTACTCCAAAAAGCAGTGTATGGTCTTTTCTTGCCATCACCAGAGGCTTCCCTGGCCTCAGGGCAATGCGCTCAAACAGGATTTCCCAACCCTGATTCTTAAGAGCCGTTTTTGTAAAATCCCGCTCTCCCACCGAAGCCCCGCCGGAGATCAGAAAGAGATCATGCTGGGTGGCAAGCTCCAGGCGGGTTTCCAGTTCCTCAAGACTGTCCCCGACTTTTCCATATCCGGTGACTTCCTGGGCAAAGCGACCCAGAAGAGCCTCAAAAATTTCCCCATTTGAGGAACGGATTCCTCCCGGAACCAGTTCTTCTCCTTCAAGGGCCAACTCATCCCCACTCAGGATATAACCCACACTGGGTTTTTGAATGACTTCCACCTGGTACATGCCCTGAGAGGCCAGAACTCCGATTTTAGGGGCACTCAGGCGCTCTTTTTCCGCAAACAGAACTTCCCCTTCCCGGATATCCGAGCCCATTTTACGGATGAATTGTCCCGGTCTGGGCTTGACCCTGAAACAAACCTGTCCGTCCTCTTCCGAAGTATCTTCCTGAGCGATGACAGCATCTGCTCCATCTGGAATCGGGGCTCCGGTGAAAATGCGGGCGCACTGGCCTGGCTTGAGAGCATGAGACAAAACCGATCCAGCCGGAACAGTAAAAGCCCTGGGTAAAACTGTGGAATCCGCTGTGAAATCACCACTGCATACGGCGTAGCCATCCATCTGGCTGTTATCAAAACCGGGAAGACTGGCTGTTGCCAGAACATCCTGAGCCAGAGAATAGTGTAGAGCATCTACAATATGCCTGAGATGAGCGGGTTTTCGGATACAGTTTTTAAGGGCAAGAGCCCGCGCGTCCTGAACACTAAGCATACGGATTCCACCTCCTCCCTATCTTTATCGCAGAGCAATGGCCGAACCCTTAGGTTTTTTTCAGGGAAAAACAAAACCGCCCCCTTCCTTTTCAGCAAGAGGGCGGTTTTCTCTGACCGGAATCAGTCGCGATCGCTATTGTTTCCCATCTGATCAATGACTGGCCGACCCCCGGCATTTCCCGTATCCGGATTCGGGAGAGAAGTCGAAGCAATGGCTCTCTGGCGAGCCCTTATGTCCAGAGCCGGTGGCAGATTGGAGCCGATATTGACTCCTAAAGCATCCCTTAAGGATGCGATTCTCTCACCAGGGCCACCTCTTCCCAGAAGCAGACTGCTGCCACGGGAATTGGAAAGATCCCACATGACCTGCTGAACCAGGACTGCCTTGGCCGGATCCGCCTGAAGAGCCTGAGAACACTCAACGGAAGCCAGTTTGGCCATCAAGGCGCCTTTATCGGACAAACCAAAATTCCCCCCACAGCTGGCCATAATAGCCTCTTCAGGAGAAACTGGAGCTTCTTCAGGAGTCGTATCGACTTCTCCTGTACGGGTCTCGGAGCCTCCCTCTGAAGAAGTATCAACAGAAGGATTTTCTGGACTATTCTCTGCTCTAGTCAAGCTTTGCAGAAACTGCTCATCTACAGTGTTCTGATCCACACCTTCCATGACAGGAGCTACGTTGATACGCACATTGTTATTGAAGTGATCCCCACCTATTAGACGAAGCAGCCCAGCCTGATCTTCATTCAAACCATCCAGCTGCTCAAGTGTATTCTTAATAATGAAATAGTTCTGTAAACCCGCAGTAAGGGACGTTTTGTTCTCATCACTTGGATTCTGCTGAAATCTTGAAGTCAGTTCCTCAACATTCCGCAGATTATTGCCTAATTCATCAAGCTTACTATCGACAAGCTCACTTGCCCCGCTCCCCAACTGGGCAACATTGATTCTTCCATTGGCCGAAGGAGCCACACTACTGCCACTGGCAGACGAGGCTGGAGCCGAAGGAGCCACACTACTGCCACTGGCAGACGAGGCTGGAGCCGAGGGAGCCACACTACTGCCACTGGCAGACGAGGCTGGAGCCGAAGGAGCTTCAGTGGCCCCACCAGATGCTGCCGGGGGAGTCGCTGGCTGATCACTGGTGGGAAGAGTGAAAGCCGCGTTTCTGGCATTAAGCTGCTGCATAGCACTGAACTGCCGCTCATCCAGTCTGGATTCGAGCTGCTGTACACGCACAGCCTCCTGAGCCCCGGCGGAGAGCATCGCATTCGTTGCATTGCGGGCCGCTCCCACAATATTCACCGAGTTGTCGGCTGAGACAGGAATCACCAGTAATATCGCTGCAATTCCTCTCATAAGCTGATTTTTCATTATCAATCCTCCCGGACACAAGATCCCCACGATCAAGTATTGAATCTTTTCTGGAAAGCGTCAACCCCTAAACCGGAATCTGCCAGTCAATCCCGGTCCGCCCTCTCAACCGAAGGAATTCATTCGCCCGGGAAAAAGGCCGGGAGCCGAAAAATCCACGATGGGCCGACAAAGGCGATGGATGAGGAGACTCCAGAACACAGTGCCGGGCCAAATCAATCAAAGGTTTTTTATTTCTGGCATCGCGGCCCCACAGAAAAAAGACCAGGCTTTCATGCTCCTGACTCAATCTACGGATAATCTCATCTGTAAAGGGTTCCCAGCCTTTACCCCGATGCGAGGCAGCCTGATGGGCCCTCACAGTCAGAACCGTATTCAGAAGTAAAACCCCCTGCTTCGCCCAGTGAGTCAAATCTCCATGGCCAGGAATCTCGCAACCCAGATCATCCTTAAGCTCCCTGAAAATATTTACCAGTGAAGGAGGAGCCGGTTCAGGAGGGCAAACCGAAAAACACATTCCATGCGCCTGATTCGGACCGTGATAAGGATCCTGGCCTAAAATCACGACTCTGACTTCTTCGAAGGGAGTCGAATCCAGAGCTGCAAAAATCTGAGGACCTGGTGGAAAAATCATTTTCCGGTTTTTCTTCTCTTCCAGAAGAAAACGCTTCAACTCCCTGAAGCTTTCCCACTCAAAAGATGATTTTAAACGGGAAAGCCAGGATTCATGGATCTGGGGCTTCACTTCCACTTTGCATTCCTTTGCAGCTGCTTTAGATGACAAAGGGCAATCGCCAGGCCATCCGCCGCGTCATCTGGAGTTGGCTTCTCACTGAGTTTCAGCGTTTTTTGCACCATGGACTGCATCTGATGCTTTTCCGCCCGTCCATAACCCAAAAGCTGACTCTTGATTTCCTGAGGGGAATATTCGGCAAGTTTGACCCCGGTTTCCGCAATCCCAAGGAGAATGACCCCCCTGGCATGAGCCACGGCAATCCCGGTGGTCACATTGCGGTTGAAGAAAAGTTTTTCCACTGCCGCCCACTGAGGCTCATATCTTTCAATCAGAGCTGCCAGATCCTCGCGGATGATCCGAAGGCGAGCTCCCAGATCCAGATAGGCTTCCGTACGGATACAGCCATAGGCAACACAGCGGGGTTCTCTTCCCTGAAGATCGACAACCCCGTAGCCAACTGTTGCCAGCCCCGGGTCAACTCCAAGAACAACACCAGGAGATTTCACACCCGCTCCATGGCCTCCTGAAGCTCGTTTTCATCTGCATCAAAATTGTGATACACGTTCTGAACATCATCGTTGTCTTCCAGTGCATTCACCAGTTTCAGCATTTTGATTAGATCCTCCCCGCTCACCTGAACGCGGGTTTTTGGCCGCATCACCACTCCGGATTCCACAACTTCAATACTGTTGGTTTCAAAATAATCCCTGACATCATTGAAATTCTCCGGAGCACAAAGAACTTCAAACTGTTCTTCATCATCCGTGACCAGATCTTCTGCTCCGGACTCCAGAACATGATCCATCAGGGCATCTTCAGCCATGAGATCGCGGCTTACCAGAATCTGCCCAACCCGATCAAAATTGTAACCGACACTTCCGGGGCTTCCCAGTCCATTGCCGAATTTGGTAAACCAGCGACGTACATCTGCCGCCGTGCGGACCTTGTTATCTGTCAAGACTTCCACCATGAAGCCGGCACCATTGGCCCCGTACCCTTCATAGATCCCTTCTTCAAAATTGTCCTCATTTCCACCGCCGGAACCGCGCTTGACCGCCTTGTCCACGGTATCTTTAGGCATATTGGCGCTGCGGGCCTTCTGGATGGCCAGGCGCAGACGGGGATTGGCATCAGCATCTCCTCCACCCATACGGGCGGCACTGACCAGCTCCCGGATCAATTTGGTAAAGACCTTGGCCCGGCGTGCATCCGCCGCACCCTTACGATGCTTGATATTTGCCCATTTACTATGGCCGGCCATAACCACTCCTTTATTTTGAAATCGAAGGGAAATTTATAACAGAGCCGAAGGGAATGGCTCAAACATATTTCTTTCGCCGCGAAGAACTGGGAATCCCCATCATTTCGCGATATTTGGTAACCGTTCTTCTGGCAATATCAATGCCCTGAGCTTTCAAAAGCTGGGAAAGGGCCTGATCCGAAATCGGTCTTCTGGCATCTTCTTCTTCAATAGCCTTCTGTAAAATCTCCCGGATATGGCGTGAAGATACCATTTCCCCATCATCTGATTTCAGTCCTCCGGAAAAGAAAAACTTCAGTTCGAAAATCCCTGAAGGTGTCAAGGCATATTTTCCGTTTACAACCCTGGAAACAGTTGCTTCATGGCGCTCCACTCTGGAAGCAATATCGGCCAGAGTCAGGGGCTTCAGGCCCTTTACTCCTGCATGAAAGAAATCAGCCTGGATATTGAAGATGGCGTCCGCTATCAGAAGGATCGTCTCGTTTCTTTTCTCGATGCACTGACGAAACCACATTGCCGAATCAAGCTTCTGCTTCAACCAGCCCAGCTCTTCCTTGGTCATTCCCTCCGCATTCTGGATTCTTTCCCGGTACCAGGGATTGATGAAGAGATTGGGGAGCAGATGATCATTGAGAGTGATCACCGGCTCATCATCCTTAAACTCAAGAAAAATATCCGGAGTGATGGATTCCGGCTGGGCCGACTCCAGCAGGAACCCCGAAGCCGGCCTGGGGTTCAGACTGCGGATGTAGGCCACAGCTTTTTCGATCTGATCAAAATCCGCTCCGGTTGCCTTACTGATCTCACGATAGCGGTTCGCCGCCAGATCTTCCAGATGGGATTCCAAAATTGCCTCCACCAGAGGCAAGTCCTTTTTTTGGGCCCAAAGCTGAATCTGAAGACATTCCTTTAAGTCCCTGGCTCCAATCCCAAGGGGCTCCAGGCTCTGTAAAAGTGCCAGTGCCTCCTTCACATCCTCCATATCCACCATCAGGGCCGAAGCAATTCTTTCAAGACTTTCCCTGAGGTATCCCCGTGAATCCAGGGATGCAATCAGGTAAACCCCGATTTTTTTCAGAAGCTCACGATCACAGGAGAGATCGTATTGCTGCTGAAGTGTCTCCTGAAGACTAGGAGGGCGGCTGAACCATTCTTCAAACCCACCTTCCTGTTCTTCCAGAGAGACCGAAGACCAGCTGTCCTGGTCCTCACCAACGTAGCGCTCAAAATCCTGGACGTATTCAACCAGATCTTCCTTCTGGGGATCTTCGGATTTTTCCTCGGTCTCTGGAATATCAGATCCTTCCCCTGCTGATTTCTGCCAGTCCAGGACAGGATTTTCCAAAGCTTCCTGCTCCACCATCTCCTCCAGCTCCTGGCGGGAGGCCTGAAGAATCTTGACTGCCTGCTGCAGCTGGGGGGTCAGTTTAAGTGTTTGAATCTGGCGGGCCGCCAGTTCCTGATGGAGTTTCATGAGACTATCCCCACACCAGCGCTGTTAAGCCATCATTCAAGGCTCGTAGCTCAAGACCTGTTGTCTGTGGATGACGCTTCAGGAATTCGATCACAGCCTGCTTGATCACACCTTTCCCATGAATGATTCTCAACTCCCTCAAGTGTTTCAGCAATGCCTGATCCAGAAAGATTTCCAGCTGGTAAAGAGCTTCATCCTTTTGCATGGCCCGCAAATCAACTTCATCAAAATCATCCGAAGCTTCAAGCATATATCCGCCCCTGGGGCCTTTCTGAAGGGTGAAGCCACTCAAACGGACGTCATTTCTGTTGACTTCAAGAATGACTCCGTCCATCTGCACCTTGAGTCTGGAACCCCTGCCCTTGATCTCAAGCACATTTGCCTGTTTTCCGTAGGCCTCGATCAGAACCGTATCACCAACGCGGGCTTCTTCCACAGGAAGGAGCTTTTTGAGTTCCTTGGCCTGACGACGGGCCCGAGCCTCATAGTCAATCCGGAATTTCTCCCGAACCGGTACTGTATCGGGCTCTTCCTTTCTGGAATCTGCAAGCTCTCTGAATCTTTCATCCCAGGATTTACGAAACCCCTCATCTTCACGCATGACGCGACGATACGCTTTTTCCAGAACCTTCTCCCGATCCCGGGCAAAGCGCTCCAGAGTCGATTCCAGTTCCTGCCGCAAAGATTTCATGATATCGACATGCTTCTTGGCTTTTTCTCTCAAATTACGCACCCGGACCAGCTGTTTCTTCTCTTCTTCCAGAAGATCCTTCAGTTCAAAGTGGGTGCTTCCCAGCCTTTTTCGGGCCCCCTCCAGAACTTCCTCAGGAAGACCGAATTTGGTCGCCAGTTCCAGCCCATAGCTGGAACCGGGAGTTCCTACCGTAAACCGGAAAGTCGGATTCAGGTTTCTGGTATCAAAAATCATGGAGGCATTTACAAAGAGATCCTGTTCCAGGGCCAGATTCTTCACCTCGTTGTAGTGAGTCGAAATCAAAGCTCTCAAACCGGCATTCCCCAGATACCTGAGCATTTCACAGGCCAAAACTTCACCCTCCCGGGGATCCGTGGCATTCATGATCTCATCGGCAACCAGAAGACTGTTGGCAGTCGCACTTCCCAGAACCTTCTGCCAGCGCCCAAGATGAGCCGCAAACGAAGACATGGAATCCATCAGGGACTGGTAATCTCCCATCAGCCAGAGGATCCGATCAATCACAGGAAGAACTGCAGAACTGGCCGGAGCAGGCATTCCAAGAGACGGCAGCCACCACATCAAAGCCAGTGACTTCATTGTGACTGTCTTGCCCCCGGCATTCGGCCCGGAAATCACGACAATCCGCTGGGATTCCTTCAAAAGAATGGAATTCGCCACACAGTTTTTTACCAGCGGATGGTAAAAATCATGAACCTCAAACCGGCCTTCCGGGGAAAAAGTCGGTTCACAACCGGCATACTCACGGGCGTAAAGGACTTTAGCTCTTAGAACATCAAGCCTCACAAGCTGGCGGAGAACCTGTTTCAGAGGCTCCACCAGGGTTTTCAGAATCTGGTTCAGCTCTCCCAGAATCCTCGTAATCTCCGTGGATTCCTCCTGCCTGAGTTCCTCAAAACGGTTGTTCAGTTCAACCAGAATCTGCGGCTCCATGTAAGTCGTCTGACCTGAGTTGGAAGTCCCGTGAGCAATTCCGCGGCAGGCTGATTTGCGATCGGTTCTGACCAGAAGAACATGCCTTCCGTTCAGCTCGATAAAAAATTCTTCCTGCAGAAGCGGAGCCATATCTTCGGCCTGAATCAAGCGCTTGAGTTCCCGACGGATCTGGCTTTCCAAAGCCACCATTTCCTGACGAATACCCGAAAGCTTTGCCGATGCCGTATCCCGGATTCCCAGGGATTCATCAAAGGTCCGACCCAGGGTCTGGGCAAACTCCCAGAGACTTTCATCAGAATCCAGCTTTTCCAGCCGAAGCGCCTCAAGTCGGGGCTGACGGGACAGGGCCTGGACCTCCAGAAAATCCAGAATATCAAGCCCCAGAAGAGCCAGTTCTTCCCGCTTCAGAAACAGTTTTTCCGCAATGAGTTTCTGCCGCATTTCGGCATCACTTCGGGCCCCAAGAGAGCCGGGCCTCTGATTCAGGAGTTCCTGCATGGCATGAAACTGCCTGAATCTCTGGGCAATTTCCTCTGGATGAAAACTTCCTCTTTCCCGCCTGAGCTCCACCTCCGAACTCTGGCGACTCAGTTTTTCACAAAGCCCCTGAAAAATCAGGGAACCATCAAACTCTTCGGGAATCCACCAACGACGGCGTGCATCCCGAATCTGCTCTTCCATGGAAGTTTCAAGAGATTCCATTGCCTTTCAAACCTTTACCACTATGCTAAACTGCCGCCCCTTATGCCAGTTGCCGCAGAATTAAAAGAACGCCATCGCCTCAGCGTGGCGCCCATGATGGACGTGACGGACCGACACTGCCGCCATTTTTACCGCTTGATGAGTAAAAGGGCTTTATTATACACAGAAATGGTTGTGGACCATACCATCCTCCACGCCCATAAAGAGGGGCGCCTTGACAAGTATTTGAGCTTTGATGACTCTGAAAAACCCCTGGTTCTGCAACTGGGAGGAAGCGATCCCTGCCGACTGGCTGAAGCCGCCAGGATTGCCGAGAGTTACGGTTATGACGAACTCAATCTGAATGTCGGCTGTCCTTCGGATCGGGTGCAATCCGGGCTTTTCGGAGCCTGCCTCATGAAAGAACCCGAACGGGTCGCAGAATGTCTGAATGCCATGCGTAACGCTGTTTCCATTCCGGTCTCCGTCAAGCACCGGATTGGTGTCGATGAACTCGACTCCTATGAAAACATGCTACATTTTGTCAAAACCCTGGAAGCTTCTGGCACGACGAACTTCATCGTCCATGCCAGAAAAGCCTGGCTGAATGGACTCAGTCCCGCAGAAAACAGAACCGTCCCCCTTATTCGCTGGGAAGATGTTCACCGTCTCAAAAAGGAACTCCCTCATCTTCTGATCGAGGTCAACGGTGAAATCCGCACCTTAAATCAGGCCAAAGAACAGCTTCACTCCGTTGATGGCGTCATGATGGGACGTATCTGCCGGGATGAGCCCTGGGTTCTGGCCCGCGTGGACTCTGAAATCTATCATCAGCCGGATCCCTTTTCTGATCCACTGGAGCTTCTGGAGCCTCTTCAGGAATATGCCAATCGCCTGACTCAGAGTGGAAACAGACCGCATGCCCTCTTTCGCCACATCATGGGATTGTTTCACAAAAGAGCCGGAGCACGTCTGTGGAGGCGCTTCGTATCCGAGACCTCAAACAAGGAGCCCTACGCCACCGATCTTCTGATCCGCAGCAAAGAGATTCTGAACCAGACTAGAAACGGCTGAAGACCGGAGACCAGCGCAGACGATCCAGAGCATCCGTCAGCTCCTCGTAATTCAAAGGACGGAAGATCGGCTGTACATCATGAACGCGGAGACTCGTTTCAAATTCCGCCTTTTCATGTTCTTCACAAAGCCAGATAATCGGCAATCGCCCCCACTTCTCGCGGACCTTTTCCACAAAACCAAAGGCCCTTTCCCCCTTATGGCAAATCAGAAGGACATCAGACTCTGCCGGAATCCGGGGACTTGGAACCGCAGGGCTTATTTCAGTGCAGGTAATCCCCTGAAGCAGCATCCATTCCTTTAAAAGCATGGAATCCGTTCCTGGGTCCGTAACCAGAGCCACCTGAATCGGCCCCTGGTGAGGACGAACCTGCGGCTGCCATTCCGGCCCGGCATGAACTGGATGGCCCAGAGGAACCATTATTCCAGCAACTGTTCCCAGGCCCTCGCGACTGTCCAGGTCAATGCGCCCTCCGCAATCTCCCAGAATAACCTCGGCAAGGCTCAGCCCAATCCCGGTTTCCGTAAGCTTTGAGGTCCCAAGACTGCCCCCAAGGGAACCCTTGGTGGTAAAGAAAAGATCGAAGACCTTGGGCAAAAGCTCCTGGGAGATTCCACAACCGTTATCCTCCACACGGATTTGCAGCATCTGATCTGAATTCTGGGCCTCAAACCGGATCTTTCTATCCTTTTTCTCCTGTTCAAAAAAAGACTCCGTGGCATTCTTCATCAGAATGTCCAATACGGTCTCCATCGCTTCCGAAGATACAACAAGTTCCAGATCCTTCTGAGTGGAATCCTCCCACTCCAGAACAATGCCTGAATCCTGAATCTGCTTTTCCAGCATGCTTTTGAGCCGGGGCATCAAGTCGGAAAGCCTGCAGCTCCGAGAGCTTTCACTTTTCCAGGAATAAAGCCGGGTCAGAACCTTAAGCAGGTTTGCCGAACGCCTCACCGTCTCAAGCAGACGCTCGATTCTTTCCTTTTGCTTGGGCTCCGTCACTCCGATGCCCAGCATTTCTACATCAGACTGAAGAATTGTCAGATGATTGTTGAACTCATGATTGAAGCCACTAATCATGCGACGCATGGAATCGATCCGGCGCTGACGGACCTGCTCGCGGTTACGGTAATGCCTTAGAATCAAGGATTCCATTCTAATCCCAAGCTCGGTAAAATCAGGTGGTTTCAGCATAAAGTCATCAGCCCCCTGCTCGAAGCAGGCAGCCAGACTCTCAGACTTTTCCATCGCGGTCAGAATCAGGACCGGTAAAAAACGGCTGCGGCGGGTGGAGCGAAGAAGATTTAAGACATCAAAGCCCGTGATGTCCGGCATCATCAAATCCAGAACCACCAGATCAGGGGTGTGCTGGCAAACAGCCTGAAGAAACTCACCGACCCGATTGAAAACCTCGATGTCATACTGGCCCCGAAATCTTTGCTCAAACAGATGGGTATTCACCTGCTCATCGTCAAGGTAGTAAATTCGGTAGCGAAAAGGCTTCATTTCACTGGCTGGCATGTTGCTTTCTCCTCCAGATGCAAACCAGTATAGCCTCAAAAAAGCCCCAAACTCCACTGAAGCAAGCTCCACATGCAATCCAACTGCCTAAAGCAGCACCAGGAGTGTAGCCTGACTTTTGAAACAATCCCGAAAAACCCAGGATTCCGACCATAATTTCGATGGCACAAAGCCAGAATCCCCCCAGATGCCTGGTTTTGCCTTTCCCTTTGGGAGTGCGAATGAACTCCCCTTTTTTTCCTAAAATCCCCCGGGTGCAAGCCAGGGAAAGACGAACCATCAACCCTCCACCCATGAGTAGAAGCCCTGGCAAGAGAAACCATTCCGACAATCTGCGTTTCAGAAGAATCAGGGCTCTTAAATAAATCAGGGATGTTCCTAAAGCAATCATCCCCCAGAAAACCGGAAGGTTCCAGACACCGCTATCTCCACCCACCAAATGTCCCAAAGCCACCAGAAAAAGCAGAGGATGAATCAGATAATGCAGGAGGTGACCGAGAAGATGGACTTTTGCCAGGGCCTTACCATCAGGATGAAGCAGCATGGTAAGAAGCCACTTTCTGACGGTCTGCAGACTCCCCTGAGCCCATCTTTCCTGCTGCCTTACAAAGGAACTCCAGACCGCCGGGATTTCACTGGGACAGACAATGTCCACAGCAAAACCGATGCGCTTCTGCTTCAGAAACAACCGGCAGGAAAGTTCCAGATCTTCGGTCAGAAATTCTCCTGAAAAGCCTCCGGCATCCTCAATGGCATCCTTGCGAAACAGACCCGCTGTTCCATTGAAGGTAACCATGAAGCCCCACTGGTGACGCAGATTCTGCTCAATGGCAAAGTGAGTATCCATTGCCAGAGCCTGGAGACGGGTCAGGAGATTCTGATTCCGGTTATAAAATTCCCAGCGGGCCTGCAGAGCGACCCATTCCGGATTGGCCTGCAATCGAGTCATCATTTGCTCTAAAAATTCGCATCCGGGGCGGAAGTCGGCATCAAGAATCAGTACATAAGAGTAATCTTCTGCCCGACTCAGGCCATTCATCAGGGCGCCCGCCTTGAAATGTTCACGCTTCTCTCTTCGAATCAGATCAAAATGGAATTCTCCTGTATAAATTTCCAGCCAGTCGTCAATGCGTGATGAAGTTCCGTCATCCGAATCATCCAGAATCTGAATCTTCAGAAGATGGGCTGGCCAGCGAAGCCTGCTTACCGTATCAAGAAGCCCGACAACAGAATCTTCCTCATTATAGATAGGCAACTGGATCAGAACAGAAGCAAAAGACAAGGGACCGCTTTTCGGTGGAAACCCTTTCCGAAAAGACAACAAGAGACTGCTTATGGCATGCAAACCAGCCATCAGCAGCCCCACAACCACAAACAGACTGAAACTAAAGTCCTGGACCACCCATTTTCCAGAAGCCATTGAGGCCACCAACGCTGACCGGACCCTGCCAGTCCAGTATCGTGCTCATACTCTCCTTGGTAAGAATCATTTCATGAGTGATCCTGCCTCCCGGAGCATCCAGGACACGGATCATGATCTTTTTTGCTCCCAGGGCCACTTCGCTTTGAACTGCCCGGTTAAATCTGTCCGGAGTGAAACTTCCAGAAGGAAGAACAGTTTCCAGCACACTGAATTTCTGGTAAGGCTCACGCCTGCGGTTCAGAATCAGGGGTTCCATGGAAGCACTGGCCGACTTCATCAGGGCAACATGCTGCTGATCTGCCTTTAGGATTCCACCACCAATCGCCATTAAAACAAGCAGAGCACAAACAGCCAGAGAAACTCTGTATCCCAGATTTGAGCCTTTCTGGGCCGCTAAAGGTTCCATCTTCACCGAAGCCCCATGGATTTTCTGCTCCTGCTCCTCTAAAATCTTCATATACTCCTGCTCTCCTTCGGACAGAATGGTCTGCCTGAGCTTCTCTCTCGTTTTTATATCCTGACGAGCGAGAAAGACGATACAGTCCTTCTTGTCTTCCTCTAGCATGACTATTTTTCCTCCTACGCAGGGATGTATCGGCCCTCAATTCATAAATACTTTGGCTTTGCCGAAGAATACTTCATGCTTAACGACAGACTCGTACTTCACTATGCTCTCTGGCTGGAATCGCTCTCTTCACGGCTTTGGGAATACAAGGCTTCGGAAAGACTGGAAATTCTGGGCATGCTCCAGGAAATCCGGCGTCTTCTGGATGAAGAACATGCCAGCCTCAGTTCCTATGGCGTTTTGATGGTGGAATACTCCCTGCGGGAAATCGAGCGCCTGACCCGCCATCTGAAACCTTCTTTGGCCGCATGATCTGTCTGACTTCGGATAACTGGAGCTCTGCCCATCCAGAAATCCTGGCTTCCCTGAATCTGGGAGATTCTCCCGCTCCAGCCTATGGCTCAGACTCCCTCAGCCAGAACGCCCGCGAGAAACTCGCCAGCATCTTTGCTACCCAGAGCGACGCCATTGCCTTCTGCCTGAATGGAAGCGGAGCCAATCTCGTCACTTTAAGCTGCCTGCTCAAACCTTATGATGCCGTCATCGGGGCCACTTCCTCCCATGTCCATGTCGATGAATGCGGGGCTCTGGAAAGGATCACCGGCTCCAAGTTCATTGGCATTCCCAAAGCCAGCGGAAAACTCAGTCCCGATGATATCCGCCCCTACCTTCACTCCCGGGGCGATATCCACCGGGTACAGATCAAGGTTGTCACCATCGCCCAGCCCACAGAAACTGGAACCGTTTATTCCCTTGAAGAACTTCAGGAGCTTGCCAGTTTCTGCCGGTCTGAAAACCTGGATCTGCACGTCGATGGAGCTCGCCTGAGCAACGCTCTGGCGGAAAAAATTCTAAAGCCTTCGGATCTCACTCAGATGGGAATTGCCGCCCTGACTCTCGGGGGTGTAAAAAACGGACTCCTGTTTGGGGAAGTCGCCATGGTTTTTGACCCATTAGCCCGAAAACACCTCGGCTTCATGCAGAAACAATGCCTTCAGCTGCATTCCAAAAACCGCTATATCGCGGCTCAGTATCTGGCCTGGCTTGAAGATGATCTATGGCTGAAGATGGCAAGGCATGCCAATCAGATGGCACAGGGACTGGGGGAAATCCTCATACCCCATGCCTATTCCCAGACCCTGGATCAGGGTTCGAATGCCCTCTTTTGCCGTTTGAAACCAAAAGCCGAAGCCACGCTTAGGGAAATCGCCGATTTCTACACCTGGGATCCTGCGGACAGGACCCTCAGGCTGATGTGCTCCTGGGCAACCCAACCAGAAGAACTGCAACAGATCAAACGAAGTCTTCAGTCGATGTAACCCAGATTTTTCAGACGGGAAAGAACCTCTTCAGAAGGTTTTTCCGGCTGCTCGTTCCCGCGAAACTGGCGGTATACAGTTTCCTGGTTCCGGCGGATTCTGACCGGAGGACGAAAAAGCTCCGTTAAGACCCTGCCATCCATATCTTCAGGAATAGGAAGGCCCATATGAGCCAGAAGAGTCGGGGTCATATCCATCAGATGAGCCTGAGGAGACACCTTTCTCTGCGGGTCCACCCCTGCCCCACAGGCAATCAGGACTCCATCCATGCGGTGATTTCCGGAATGATGCACTGCCGGAGTATCAAAAATCAGATTGGAACGGAACTCATAGCCGCCACGGGTAATCATGGCGTAATCCCGCATGTTCAGAATCAGATCCGGCGCCATATCCAGAGCCGGACCATGGTAGATGTCCTCGGCAAGCCAGATGTGATTCACAACTCCCCCGTCCTCATCCCTCAGAGCCAGAAGATCATCCATCACTGAACGCCGGTTCAGGTTGTATTCTTCTTTATCGCGCACCAGAAAACCTTCCGGAAAACGATGCCGCCGATTCAGATGGACATTGCCAAAAAGTCCGGCTGAGAAAGCCTTGGTCTTGGACCAGTCCACAGCATCAAAGGATTTCTGCAAGGGGGGGATGCTTCTCAGAAACCCCGGAAAGCGGGCCGCAACTTCTAAAGCCGCCTTTCCAAGTACACCATGCTGCCAGTTGGGATGCCCAACCATTTCCTGAATCAGTTTCGGTGGCGAAAACTTCAGCCAGCCACACCTCTCTAGCCAGTTATTCAGATAGACATCCTTTTCCAGGCTGCCAAATCCGTGATCGGAAACAACCAGAACCAGCGTGGAATCCGGCACATCCCTGAGAATTTCTCCCAGGAAGGAATCCATGAGTTCATAAATTCTCTGAACCGCATTCTGAAGCTTCCAGCCCTGCTCCCCGACCACAAAATCCTGCATTCCCCAAAGAGCGTGACAGATCCGATCCACCCCGACAAAAACAGCCATCAGAACATCCACCGGAGCTTTTTTCCGCAGTCTCTGAATCAGCTGGAGACGCCTTTCCTCCATGGCCATGACAGCATCCACAAAGCCCTGCATGTCCTGATACCAGTAACTCATGACATCAATCACACTGCCCTCAATGGCCAGAAGTTCTTCCATGACCCTGGAATCCGGGCTGTACTCCGAAAGCGATGGAGTATGCATGCCTCCGCTCATGTAGCCGAGTCTGAGCTTTTCAGCAGGCCAGCTTAAAGGAATATTGAGAATGCCACAGGAAAACCCCTCATTCTCCAGATACTCCCAGAACCCTCGGGCAAGACGGGCGTTGGAGTGCACCAGTTTGGGCTCATAGCCGTCGCGCGGGATCTCGCCAAAGTCAAAAACCCCGTGTTTTCCCGGATTGACCCCGGTGATCATGCTGGTCCAGGCCTGTGGAGTCAAAGGCGGAATCGTGGAACGCAGAGGAGCCAGCACCCCCTTTTGGGCAAGTTTCTGGAAATTGGGGAGCTTGCCTTCCTGAAGAAAACGGCGCAACAGGGCGTGATCCAATCCATCAAAACCGAGAATGATTGCTTTTTCCATGCTACGATTTTCCTGCTGTGCGTCTCTCCATTCTTATCGTCTCACACGAACACGAACTCTGTCTTGTTCGTCTCCTTCGAACCATCCTGCCCCAGACTGAAGAAGACGACGAGATTCTGGTACTGCATAATCTGCCTACGGATATGCCCCAACCTCAAAACCCCAGAATCCGTTTCCTCAACCGGGATCGCCCATACGGCCTGGCTGACAACCTCAACTGGATGATTGGACATGCCCAGGGAGAATCCATCCTGATTCTCAATCCGGATACCCGTCTTCCGGCTTCCATGATTGCTCAACTGCTTGAGAACCACAATCGCCGGAAAGGACTCCTTCTCGGAGCCCGCAGTGTAGGAAACCAGGGACTCTGGCCCACCATCCGCCAGTGGCCCAGTCCCCTGGAAGTTATCCGGGAAAGACTCCTGTCTCCCTGGCTACGTAAAAAAAGGCAGGAGGAGCTTCTTTTTGGAACTGCCACATTCTGGATTCAGGGAAGCCTTTATCTGGGACTGAGGGAAGACTTTCTGCAGACCCCCTTCGACCCCTCCTTTCTTCTTTACTGTGAGGATGTGGACTTCTGCTGGCGCTGGTGGGAGAAAGGCGGAAAGATCGAAGTCCTTTCCGAACCCGTTTTTCATCATGATTTTCAGCAGGCAAGTTCCAGGGACTTCAGCTTCACCCTGCTACACATCATGTCCTTTTTTCGCCTGTTTCAAAAATACCCTCAGCTGCTGTTTTCATCCAGAGGACCCACAATCCGAAACTCGGCGTGAGTCGCCACAATGCCTGTCCCCTGCCTTCTTTCACTCTCCACATGAAAAGCCAGGGGAACTTCCAGATGACAGTGGGCATGATCCAGAACCAGACTTTCAAACTCATCCGGCCACAGGGAAGCATGAATATAGTAGGTTCCTTCGAGCAGCTGACAGGAAGGAAAATGTACCCGGATCGTGGCTTCTCCTGGATAAAGATCCAGCCATTGGCCACTGCGATAATTGTTACAGGCTCCCGCCAGAATCCCGTCATTTCTCAGGATCTGAATCCGAAGCAGGGGATTCTGAATCATACTTTCCCCTGAAATCTCAAAACTCAGTTCCACAAAAAAAGGCTCCTGGGTTCTGATGGTTTCAATATCATCTCCAAAACGATCTGTCAGCCGGGAACCTGTGATCCTGACTCCAGGATCTGTTCCAGGAAGTAAAGGCTCTCCTGCGTTCATCGGCCTTCCAATCATTGTTGAAGCAAAGATTCCGGCTTTCTCACTGTGGCGCAGATATTCTCCCAGAACCTGATCGGATGAACCCTGAGCAAGAATCTTGCCCTGATGAAGGGCAACCGCTTCCTGACAGAGAATAGCGACCTCCTGAAGATTATGCGTCGCCAGAATCAGGCAGGCTCCATCCTGAAGCCTTTTTTGAATCCGGGCCAGACATTGCCTCTGAAAAGCCATATCCCCAACCGACAATAGCTCATCCATCAGAATCAGATCAAAGCGCTGCTCCAGCGCCCAGGCCATTCCAAGCCGCATTCTCATGCCTACCGAATATTCCCTCACCGGGCGGTGCAGGTAATCCCCAAGGCTGGCAAACTCAGCAATCTCCTTCTCTACATCATAGATTTCATGCTCTTTTTTGCCGTAGCAGGCATTCATCATCAAAAGGTTCTCAAATCCGGAAAAATCAGGATGAAATCCAAGATTCAAATCCAGAATAGCCACAGTGCTGGCAGGGATTTCCACTCTTCCACTGGCAGGCTGAATCAACCCTCCAATTGCTTTAAGGAAGGAAGTTTTTCCTGAACCGTTCGTCCCCAGAAGACCAAAGGCCCGCCCTGGTTCAAGGGAGAAGGAAAGAGCTTCACTCTGCCAGAGAACTTCCCTGGCATTGGGATCCGCAGGGCTGAAAAATGTCCCCGCTGCCCGTGCTGATTCGTGACGTACAATGAGATCCTTGACCGTAACCTGATTCATAAGCACAATTATAGACTCATGTACGTGCTGATTCATAATCCCCACTCCCGAAGTTTCAGCCCTGAGCGCCTGGCTTATCTGGAAGAATTTCTGACTCTTCATGGCTACAATGTGGTCCTGAAGCCGACCAATGCCCCTGGCCACGCCACTTTTCTGGCCCGGGAAGCCCTCAAGGAAAAAGCTCAGGTCATTCTTGCCGCCGGGGGAGACGGAACCGTACGCGAAGTAGCCTCAGGCATGCTGGGAAGCTTCACCCCCCTGGGGATTTTCCCTTCGGGAACTGCCAATGTCCTTGCTCATGCCTTGAACTACCCTTCTTCCGATCCTGAGATTGTCGAAATCCTGCTTCAGGGACATACCCAAAGAATTTCCGCAGGGAAAGTCGAATTTCGAAAACCCGGCGAGGAAGCGATCCGCGAAGCAGCTTTTCTTCTGATGGCCGGAGTCGGGCTGGACGCCCGTATCTGCCGGGAGGTCTCGCTTCCTCTGAAGAAAATCCTGGGAGAGGGTGCTTACGCCCTGAGCGCACTGAAAAACATCCTGACCAGTCTTGCTGAATTCGATGTCCACGCCAACACAGAAGTCGCCCTGGGACATACCTTCATTGCGCTTAACTCTCCTTTCTATGGAGGACCGTACCCACTGGGAGAGACAGCAGGTCTCACATCATCTGAACTGGAAGGAATCCTCGTTCGTGACGGTGTCATGGGCATTCTCAAAACCTTTGCCGAACTTGGAAAGGGAAATCTTCCATCCGGCCACCATATCCTCAGAACCATCGGGAATCATTTCCAGATCCATAAGCAAGGAGTCCCGATTCAGGTTGATGGGGATTACATTGGAGAAAGCCCCTGCACTGTATCTCTTGTACCTGACAGTCTGAGTCTGATCCTGCCAGGCTAAAATTTATAGCAATCCGTTCCTATTCCAATTGAAATTCGCTACACTCATGAAATGGATGAAGCGAATTGTATTTTGCTAGTTGATGATTCTCCATCCAATCTGATGGTGCTGGAAGGGATTTTCAGTACCATGCCTTTTCGCACAGCCAGCGTCAAAAATGGACCCCAAGCCCTTGATTGGCTGGAACACAATCAGGCAGATCTGATTCTTCTGGATGTCATGATGCCCAGAATGGACGGATTTGAAGTCTGCCGCCGGATCAAAAGCCGTTCAGAATGGAGTGATCTCCCCATTCTCTTTCTAACCGCCAAAGATACAATAGAAGATGTCGCTATGGGCTTTCAGTGCGGAGCTGTTGACTATATCCCCAAACCATTTCAGCCACTGGAACTGATTTCCAGGGTGGAAGCTCATTTGCAGCTTCGTCATTCCCGTAAGGAAATCCTGCAGATGAACTCGCGACTCAATCAGGTCAACAGCAAACTTACCGAGCTCAACCTCACCAAGGATCGCCTGCTCTCCATCATTGCTCACGATCTGCGGGGGCCACTCAGTGCCTTCTCCAATATTTCGGAACTTCTGCATCGTGAATTCGATTGCATGTCCCAGGAAGACGTTCAGCACTCTCTTGCTGTTATGCAGCGGGACTCCAAACGCATTCTGTCTCTTCTGGAAAATCTGCTGGAATGGTCACGCCTTCAAATTGGCGCCTCAGAGGTCCGCAAGGATCCTGTCTCCCTGAACCAGCTCATTCAACAGGTACTTCCCTTGTTTGCCGAAATCCGCCAGGCCAAACAGGTCGAAATTCTGTGCGACCTGGAAAAAGAGCTTGTTGCTGAAGTGGATACCTATATGCTTCAGACCGTGATCCGGAATCTGATCAGCAATGCGATCAAATTCTCCCGCCCAAGAGGAAAAGTCTTCATTCACGCAAGCCGGGGGCCCTCTTCCGTAGAAGTCAGCATTCGGGATGAAGGAGTGGGAATTCCCGAGGAGCGGTTGGACTCATTATTCAATCTGTATCGGGTAGAATCAACCCGGGGAACATCTGGAGAAAAAGGCTCCGGTCTCGGACTGATCCTCTGCAAGGAGCTTATGGAGAAAAACTCCGGAAATATCCGTTGCGAAAGCATACCGGGGCAAGGTACAACCTTTCACCTTCTCCTGCCTAAAAGCAAGACCTGAGTCCAGACAACAAAAAGCCCCCGCCAACCAGCAGGCTGGCGAGAGCTTTCTGTTGTTTTCGATTTACTGACGGGCTCTTAACAGATTGTACTGCTCCAGAGCTGCCTGGTAGCGGGTCTGGGCATCCTGACGAGCCTGAGGATCGTTATTCTTCAGGGCTTCTCTGAGATCGTCATATGCTTTCATATATTCCTGACGAGCCTCATCCATATTCATATTTTTAATTCGTTCTGTAACCGGGGTTTCTGCCGACGTGGCCGCGGCTGTTTCAGCAGCCGGGATAGCTGTGGAGTTTACAACAGCTGGCTGAACCGTCACTGGCGGAGTCGCAATGCTTCTCATGGAAGTGTCCCCTACCGGAAACATTCCCCGATTCTGGTTCATGCTTCCAGCAGTTACAACCGGCTGAACCACAACAGGAGTCGCTGTTGTCATGCCCGGATCCAGAATATTGTCGATCTGCGATTCCACATCAGACGGAACAGAGCTGTCCAGATTATCATTGTCGGGAAGATTTGCTCCGGGAACCGGGGTTGTAATGTTCTGCTGAACAAAAATCTGATCGAACTGACGGGAGGAAATCATCAGGGCCTCATAATTGGCCTTGGCATCCTTGTACTCATTGTAAGCCCGGATTTTGCTGAAAACATTCAACCAACCGATTTCCTGATAGCGGGCATAAGCGACTTCCACCATCTGAGCGGCTTCCCCGGTAGAGCGGTTGACTTCCTGCTCCAGATCCTGATAGGCCCTGCGGGCCAGCTGGATGGATTCGTAATCCCGGTTTTTCCGAATGACCGCCTCAAGAATCCGGCGGGAAACATCATAAGCTCCGTACGCTCTTTCCACTTTTGCCAGACCCAGATAGGCACGATCTGTTGCCACACCTTCCGGATATTTGTTGGTCACAGCCGAAAAGAGCTCACGGGCATCGCTTAAATTTCCGTCCACATAAGCCTGGACCGCCATAGTCAGATCCTGCATCTGCTGAGGATTGACCCGCGCATTAGCCGTATGAATCAGGGCATTGATACTAAGAGGATTGGTGATCCCCGGTGCATCCGGTTCCATCATCATCTGCTGGTTCACATAAGGCTGATTCAGGTTCATCTGGGGATCGGCCAAGGAAGGGTCCACCATGCCCTGATTCGTCATTCCCCGCTGCCCCACCATATAGGATGTATAAGCCTGCTGATTCATTCCATGAGCATTCGGATTTGCCGATACGGCTCCGATTACCAGAAGACTGACTGCAAAACATTTGGCTGTGCGTTTCATCATTCGCTCCTATGAACCTCAAACCGCTTGACGGCAAAGGCCTGTACTTTTTATACGAAAGCCTATGGAAAAAGTTGCCTTAATCGAGCCTCTGATGATCGGTTCCGTAAAAATCTGGCCTCCTGTTCTGGCCGCTCCCATGGCCGGATACTCCAATCCTGCAACCCGTCTTCTTTACCGGGAAGCTGGAGCCGGTCTCTGTGTCACAGAGATGGTTTCCGCCCAGGGGCTGGCTTCCCGCCTCAAAGCTACCATGGTCCGCCTTCAGATCCTGCCTGCCGAAAAACCTGTCTCAATCCAGATTTTTGGAGGAGAACCGGAAAAAATGGCTGAAGGTGCCCGCGTCATCGAAGCCGAATCCGAAGCTGCCATGATTGATATCAATATGGGCTGTCCAGTCAAAAAAGTCACTTCCACCGGTTATGGGGTTGCCCTGATGTCAGATCCGAAGCGCGCCATGGAAATTGTCTCCTCCATGAAGAAAGCTACTCAGCTACCCATTACAGTCAAGATCCGGACCGGACCCAAAGGCGAGGAACCCAACTGTCTGGAATTCGCCCGTCTCATGGAACAGGCCGGAGCCGATGCCATCTGCCTTCATCCCCGCTCCCAGTCCCAGAAGTTTACCGGACAAAGCCAATGGAAATGGATTACTCAGCTCACCCGAAGCTTGAAAATTCCGGTCATTGGCAATGGGGATGTCTTAAGTCCGCAGGATGCTTTTTCCATGTTCCAGACAACAGGCTGCCAGGGCATCATGATCGGACGGGGAGCTGTCGGAAATCCCTTTCTTTTCACTCAGATCTCAGACCTTTTTGAAGGTCGGCAACCCATCGACCCAAAAAAGGAAGAAAGAGCCCGAATGGCCCTAAAACACTTCCAGTATGAGATCACCTACTCCCGTAAGCCTGAACACGAGTTTCGCCGGGTAAGAAAAGGCCTTCCGTCCTATTTTGAACTCCACCAAAGCTTTGAAGAGATCCGGGAAAGCATCCTTGCCTGCGGGTCCAATCCGGAATTACTGAACCAGCTTCAGCTTTTTCTCAAGGCCCAATAATCCAGACCTCCTGAAAAGCCCGGAAAACAGAAAAGGCCCGGTACCGAAGCCTAAGCTTCAGTACCGGGCCTTACCCC
>CAZDAM010000051.1:0-24975 GCA_964503595.1 uncultured bacterium | reverse complement strand
GCGAGAGCGTTCCAATGTGGCAGGAAAACAGGTTTCGTGGCGTTCGGGGAAATGTGATCTCCGGCCGGATTGCCAACACTCTGGATCTTGGTGGTACCAACTGTGTAATCGATGCAGCCTGCGCCTCGGCTCTTGGAGCCCTGAAAATGGCTGTCGACGCCCTCCTGGCCAAAACCAGCGACATGGTGGTGACCGGGGGAATTGATACCGTCAACAATATCTTCATGTATCTTTGTTTCTCCAAGACTCCTGCCTTTTCCAAGGAAGGATTCTCCCGCCCCTTCGATCTGGATTCCGATGGGATTCTGATTGGAGAGGGACTTGGTCTCGTAGTTCTGAAACGCTACGCTGATGCCGTACGGGATGGAGATCGGATTTATGCCAAGATCGCCTCGGTCGGGTCCTCTTCGGATGGCAAGGCCAAATCGATTTACCAGCCGGTTTCCGAAGGTCAGATGAAGGCATTGCGCCAGGCCTATGAAATGGCTGCCGTCACCCCAAGAACCATTGGTCTGATGGAAGCTCACGGTACCGGTACACCAGTTGGTGACGCCGTGGAAATCACCGGTGTACGTCAGGTTTTCGGCGATGCTTCCGAGGATCGGGAATGGTGTGCCCTTGGATCCGTCAAATCCCAGATTGGACATACCAAGGCCAGCGCCGGAATTGCCGGTCTGATGAAAGCCGCACTGTCCCTCTATCATAAGGTCATTCCAGCCACAATCAACGTGAAGGCTCCCAACCCCAAACTGGGTATTGAGGATTCCTCCCTTTACATCTCCACTGAGACCCGCCCATGGGTCAATCTGGAAGACCATCCACGCCGGGCAGCCTGTAGCGCCTTCGGCTTTGGTGGAACCAATTTCCACGTGGTCATGGAAGAGAACGAAGCCAACACCGAAGAAGGCATTTTCCATACCGGTGACAACGAAGGTCTTTTCTTCTCCGGAAAAGATCAGAACGAGCTTCTGAATCACCTGAAAAGCGCCCTGGAAAACTCTTCCAAAGCTGAGGATTTTTCGAATCTGGCCCGCTATAACCAGCATAATGCTTCGATTCAGGATGCAAGCCGTCTGGCCATTGTTGCCCAGAGTATTGAAGATCTGGCTTCCCAGCTCAAAACCGCAATCGATCATCTGGGCTCAAATCCTGGCAAGGCCCTGCATGGCCCAACCCTTTTCTTTGAACCTTCCGGCTCAGCCCGGATTCAGGGGGAAGTGGCTCTGGCCTTCCCCGGACAGGGATCCCAGCATATCGGAATGGCCCGGGATCTTCTGTTGGCCTACCCTCGCCTGATGAAGGTTGTCGATGAGTTTGAGGCTTTCCGCAAGGAAAAAGGACTCAGTCCCCTTTCTGCTCTGATCTGGCCGAAACCCACCTTCAAGGCAGAAGAAAAGGCCGAGCAGGATGAAATTCTGCGCCGCACGGATAATGCTCAGGCCGCTTTGGCATTGAGCCAGCTGATGCTTCTGACCCTGCTTCAGGAATTTGGCCTGAAAGCCACTCATTTCTTCGGGCACAGCTTTGGAGAAGTCAGTGCCCTTCTGGCCGCCGGCAGGATTTCCCGCCGCGACTTCATGGCGATTGCCCATGAAAGAGGCAATCTGATGCTGGCCTGTGCTCAGAACAGCGAGGGCACGATGGCTGCCGTTCTGGCACCACTGGCAAAAGTGGAAACCAGCCTGAAAGCCATCAATTCCCGTCTGGGTACCGAGGTCGTCCTGGCCAATCGCAACAGCCCTGAACAAGGCGTGATTTCCGGCAAGAAGTCCGAAGTGGAAAAAGTCAGCCAGGCTTTGAGCCAGGAAGGCTTCAAGATCAAGGCCCTGAATGTTTCCGCTGCCTTTCATACTCCTCTGATGGCACCAGCCGTCAAAAAATTCGGGGACTTTCTGGCAAAGATTGAATTCAAGCCAGGAAGCGGCAATGTGTGGTCCAACATGACTGCCGAGCCTTATCCTCAGGATGCTGAAAAAGCACGTGTAACCTTAAGGGATCAGCTCCTCTATCCGGTTCGTTTCCATGAAAAACTGGAAGCTCTGTTCGGTCATGGAGTGACTACATTTGTGGAATGTGGTGCCGGTACCGTCTGTTCCGGTCTGATTCAGGCGACCCTGGGTGCAAAAGCCACGACCCTGAACCCACTTGGCCGCAATGCCAAAATCCCTCAACTTAAGCCATTTCTTTCCACCCTGGCCTCGCTTTATTCCGCAAGCCAGCTGGAACTGAAAGCTCAGGCTTTTGGAATCAAGCCAGAAAGCCTGGTTCTGAAAAAGAAAAAATCTCCGGTCACCGTTCTTCTGAATGGGGCCAACTATCTGCGCAAGGAAACTCGTCAGGCTCCAATGAATGAGCCTCGCAAGGCTTTGAGTCTGCCGGAACCAAAAGTGATTGAGGTTCCTGTTAAGGTACCAGTGCCTGCTCCGGCGCCGGTACAGGCTGCTCCAAAAGCCCCTGTGCCTCAAAAACCCGTATCTGTTCCAGCCGCCCCGGTGGCCCAAAAAGCCGTGGCACCAAGGCCCGTAACCGCTTCCAAAGGGAGTCCCATGAACCGTGATCACAATCAGGAAAGCCAGTCTGTTGATGCCCTGCACCAGTACCGCATGCGCATGCTCGAAGTTCAGGAGCAATTCCTGCGCGCCCAGATGGAATCCAACCGTCTGCTGGAGCAGATGATTTCCGGACAGGCCGCCACCCTACCAGCCCTGCCCAGGCCCGTTGCGGCCCCTCTTGCAGCTCCCCAGGCCACCTGGCAGGAACAGCACGCCGGATTTGCAGCTCCAATTGCTCAACCAGCTCCGGTAGCGGCCCCTGCACCTGTGCGTGCTCCACAACCAGTTCCTCAGGCCGCGGCTCCTGCACCAAGCGGAAGCCTCCTGTCGAGCATGTTTGAAAAACGCCCTGCTCCTGCTCCTCAAAAAGCAGTTGCACCTCAACCAGCAAAATCAGCCCCGGTAGCAACTCCAGTTGCCAAAGCCCAACCAACTCCGGTAGCAGCCCCTGTTGCTCAGGCTTCTGGCCTTAGTCAGGAAATCGAAGCTTTCCTGATGAACACCATTGCCGAGAAAACCGGTTTCCCGCTGGATATGCTTTCCTCCGATATGGATCTGGAAAATGATCTGGCCGTAGATTCCATCCGCCGCGTCGAAATCCTCGGTGCAGTTCAGGAAAAATTTCCTTCTGCTCCAGCCATTGGGCCAAGCCAGCTGGGGATTCTGAAAACCATTGGTGATATTGTCGGATATCTGGGTGGTGGAGCAAGCACTTCCGCTCCGTCTCAAGCAGCTGCACCTGCTCCTCAGGCAAACCCGGCTCCTGCCGCTACCGGTGGATCTGAAATTGAAGCCTTCCTGATGAGTACCATTGCCGAAAAAACCGGTTTCCCACTGGATATGCTTTCCTCCGAAATGGATCTGGAAAACGATCTGGCTGTGGATTCCATCCGCCGCGTCGAAATCCTCGGTGCAGTTCAGGAAAAATTCCCTTCTGCTCCAGCCATTGGACCCAGCCAGCTGGGAATTCTGAAAACCATCGGTGATATTGTCGGATATCTGGGTGGAGCAAGCTCTGCTCCGGCTCAGGCAGCTGCACCTGCTCCTCAGGCTCCTGCTCAAGCAACCGGAGGGGCGAGCTCTGCAATTCAGACAGCTCTTTATGGCATTATCTCTGAAAAAACCGGGTTCCCGGAAGATATGCTGAGCCCTGAAATGGATCTGGAAAACGACCTGGCCGTGGATTCCATCCGCCGCGTCGAAATCCTCGGTGCCATGCAGGAACGCTTCCCCGAAGCTCCCAGCATTGGACCCAGCCAGCTTGGTGTTATCCGCACCATTGGTGACGTGATTCACTATCTGTCCGGTGGAGCCCAGGCTCAGGCCGGCGAAAAAAAAAACTGAATCCGGTCTCTGAATCAGCCCCGCTGACTCAGACCGAAACAACCTCACAAGCCTGGACCAAGAGCGGAATCCACCGCTCGGTTCAGGCCCTGAGGCTCCTCCCGGACGCCAAAGAGCCAAAGCTTGAGCTTTTTGAAAACAGAAGCGTTCTGATTGTGGAGGATTCTCTGGGAGTTGCCTCCCGCCTCAAGGACAAACTCCATACAGCCGGTGTGGAAGTTCAGGTTGCCACCCTTGAATCTGTAAAATATTCCCGCGCTGCCGATCTGGATCTCAATTCCCTTGAAAGCTTTGAAAAGTCGCTTCCCGCTTTCAAGAAGCCTCTGGCCGCAATCTTCAATCTTTCCGGTCTTGGTTTTTCCAAAAATGTTCTGGAAACTCCCGCCTCCGATCGACGCCGCTTTCTGGAAGAACTGGCATTGGCCCAGTTTTACCTCGGAAAAATGGCCGTCAAGGCCTTTGATTCCCAGGATCCCAGAAAATGTCTGATTGTTTCCGCCACTGCTATGGGCGGCGACTTTGGAATTCTCAAGGACACCCAGTACTTTGCCGGACAGGCCGCCACAGCTGGCTTTTTGAAGTCCATGGCCAAGGAACATCCAACCCTTCGCGTACATCTGGCAGACTTTCATCCTGGAGAAGATCTGGGATTCATCACTCAGAGCCTGCTTGGCTTCACCCATGAAGACGGACTTTCTGATCCTGTGGAAATTGGCTTCATCAACCAGAAGCGTTACACCCAGGAACCCATCAAGACCCCGTTCCCCGCAACAGGCGACACCATGAACCTCGATCCTGAAGATCTCCTGCTGGTTTCCGGTGGGGCTCGTGGAATCACCGCTGATATGGTTCGTGAACTGGCCACACAGGGCATGAAACGCTTCCTTCTGGCTGGTCGATCTGCCTACACCCCTGAATCGATTGCCAATATTCCTCAGGAAAAACGCAATGAAAAAGATCTGAAGGGATTTCTGTTCGCCGAGGCCAAGGCCAAAGGTGAGAAGGTTTCTCCAAGGGATCTGGATTCTCAGGCCTCCCGCCTGATGGCCCAGATTGAAATTCAGTCCCAGCTTCATAGCCTTGAAGCGTTGGGAGCCAAAGCCGAATACATCTCTTTGGATGTCAGCAATCCTGAAGCTGTGAACCAGACTCTTGGCAGTGTTCAGGAAAGACTGGGACCCATTGCCGGATACATTCACGGAGCAGGAATCCTCAAGGACAAACTGATTCGGGATAAGACCGAAGATCAGTTCCTGGCAGTGTATCGTACCAAAATCGATGGTCTGTTCAATGTTCTGGACGCTCTGAATGGCCAGGATCTGAAACTGGTGGCCCTTTTCTCATCAGTGGCCGGAAAATTCGGCAATGTCGGTCAGTCCGACTACGCCAGTGCCAATGAGGTTCTGAATCACACAGCCCTGACTCATACCGGGCAATGGGATGGATGCCGCTTTCTTTCCGTAAACTGGGGACCTTTTGCCGGAGGCATGGTGACCAAGGAACTTGCCCGTATGTTTGAAGCCAAGGGAATCGGTCTGATTCCACCAGATGCCGGTGCTTCTCTGTTTGCCCGGGAAGTTCTGCATGGAAATCCTGAAGTTACCGAAATTGTCGTTGGTGTCGGTGCCATCGAACTGGGCAATTCCGATGACAAACCCCAGGAACTTCCTTTGGTCCACGAATTCATCCTGGATCTGAACAAGGATACCTGGCTTTTAGATCATCGCCTCAAGGACAAAGCCGTTGTTCCCATGGCCCTGGTCGTGGAATGGGCAGCTCAGGCTGCATCCCGACTGAGCCCGTCCCTCCCTCACTATGAAATGCAGGATCTGAAAATCCTAAGAGGTGTAAGCCTGGATCAGACCCCCGTCAATTTCAGGGAAGAAGTCCGCTTCATCCGCCCCGATACCCATGGTCTGCATTTTGAGATCACCTGGTTTTCGGATGCATTTGGTCGCGGTATGGAACCTGCTTACAACGCCAGGCTGGTTCTTGGTGAGGAAGCCCCCATGGTTTCTTTTCTGCCTGAACCGGATCTGAATGAGGAAACCCGTCCCTTAAACCAGCTCTATCGGGACTATCTGTTTCATGGACCAAGCCTTCAGTGCATCACCAAAGTCACCCATATAGGACCTATGGCCATGAAAGCCACCATGATGGGAAGTACTCCTAAAAATATGGGGCTCGGGGAACCGCAAAGCTGGAGTGCCGATCCGGTCCTTCTGGATGGTATGGCCCAGATGGGTCTGATCTGGCTGGGCACTCATCAGGGCTGTATTGGCATCCCTCAGGGTTTTGAGCGCTATGTTCAGCTCAAGCCCGTTGCCGGCAAGGAAATCACCTGTCTGATCCAGATTGATGAACTCAGGGAAAAGGCCGGAGCCGCATCCATGAGCATGTGGTTTCTTGGACAGGATGAGGAAATTCTGGCTTACGGAGAAGGCTGGAAAGCCATTTTCAACGAGTCCTTCAACAGTTACACCACGAAAGCCAAAGAAGAAGGAGCGGTGAATGCATCCTGAACCCATAGCCGTCATTGGCCGCAGTGCCATTTTTCCCCTGGCTCGCAACGTCGGGGAATTTGCGGCCAACATCTTTTCCGGACGGGACTGTACCCGGCCTCTGAATCAGGCCCGCTACGGCCTTGATCCCAGACTTCTTGCCGGAAAGCCGGGGGAAGTGGACAAGACAGCCAGCCTTCAGGCCGGTTTCATTGATTTTGACATAGATCTGAGCCCTTACCGCGACTCCATTGATGGAATCGAGAAGCTGGATCCTTATTATCACTGGACCCTGCACCTGATTCATGAAGCCTTGAAGGATGCCGGAAAGCTCACCAGACGGGAAGACCGGGCCGGATTGATTCAGGGCAATCTGACCTTTGCGATTGAGTCTGCCCAGGAAGCCTTTGAAGAAGCACTGGCCCTGAAGCTTTTGCGTGAAAAGGGCCTTGATGCTCCCTACGAATCCAGAATGGAAAACTGGCATCAGTCAGCTCTTCCCTCCCTTCTGGCCGCCAAGGTTTTCGGGCTGGAAGCCCAGAGTTTTGCCCTGGATGCAGCCTGCGCATCAGGACTTTATGCCCTGGAGCTGGCCTGTCGGGCCTTGAGGGAAAATCAGGCCGACATGATGATTGCCATGGGGGTCAACCGTTGTGAAATGGCTGCTCTGACCGTGGGATTCTCCCAACTGGGAGCCCTCTCAGCAACTGGAAACTGCCGCCCATTTGCCCAGAATGCCAATGGTCTGGTTGTCGGAGAAGGTGGCGGTGCCTTTGTCTTAAAACGCCTTTCCGATGCCATCCGTGACAAGGATTCGATTCTGTGTCTGATTCGATCCGGTGGCCTTTCCTGTGATGGAAAAGCCGGGGGACTCCTCGCCCCTGACTCCGATGGTCAGCTGAGTGCCATGCAGAATGCCTGGAAATCTTCCGGTATCTCCTTGGATCGGGTCGAACTGATTGAATGTCACGGTACCGGAACCACACTTGGGGATGCGACCGAGGTCAAATCCATGCGACGTCTTCTGGACGGGCACACTCAGAAGGTGGTTGTCGGATCCATCAAATCCCAGATTGGCCACTGTCTGAGTGCTGCCGGTATGGCCGCCGCCCTGAAGGCTATGGAATCCGTCATCCATAAAACCCTGCCTCCGACTCTTCACGATGAACCGGCCCAGGCTCTGGAAGGAAGCACCTTAAGACTCCTGAAGGAATCCCGTTCCTGGGAGGAACCCCGTGGTGGACGTCCCCGTGTTTCCGCCGCCAGCGGTTTCGGCTTTGGGGGCACCAACGCCCACGTGATCTTTGAGGAATGGAAAGGGCAGAAAGTCGAGTTCTCTACGACCAGATCAAGAGCGGAAAAACTCGCTATCACTGCCGTGGAAATCACCAGCGGAAACCTCGGTGACGTACATGAAGTTCTGCATGCCCTCAAATCCTCAAAGAAGCCGGAAACTTCCCAGACTGAGGGACGCTGGCCAAAATCTTCCGGACTGTCTTACTCTGGAAGAAGCCTGCCCGATCTTAAATTCGTTCTGGGAAGATTCAGAATCAGCCCAAGAGAAGCAGAAAGACTTCTGCCTCAGCAGCTTTTGCTTTTGAGCATGACTCACCGTCTCTTAAACCAGATGGAAAAAATCAGCCTGCCTCCCAAGCGATCCGGAGTGATTGTCGGGATGGGCTTCATGGCCAATATCACGGATCACACCTTACGCCTGAAGGCACCGCGTCTCCTGAAACGCCTGGGGCATGAAAATCCGGGCGAAGAGCTGGTTCAGACCCTAAGAAATGCAATCTGCCCCCCCGTCAATTCTGATGATGTGATTGGGGATATTCCCAATTTCCCGGCCAACCGGATCAGCAGTGAACTGGATCTCAGAGCTCCTTCCTATGTGGTCTTTCAGGAAGAAGGAGCCGGTCTTCGGGCCCTGAAGCTGGCATCAGAAGCCATTTTAAGAGGTGATGCCGATCACATGATTGTGGGTTCGGTCGATCTTCCTCTGGACTACAAGGAAAAACTGGCCGAGGAATTCAGCGGGATTCAGAGCCGGGAGCTTCAGGCCGAGGGTGGAGCAGTCCTTCTTCTGGAAGCCGCATCCACCGCCCTGAAAAAGCCCCTGGCCTACCTGAACCGGCTGGAATGCTCCACGGATTCCTCCCTTCTGGAAAAAGCCAGAAGCTGGGCAACTCCGAATGCTCCTCTTCTTTGGGACACAAGTCTGAATCATCTGCTTTCCGATGAACTCAAGACTTCCTCAAGTGAACTTCTGGGTTCCCATCGATGTTCTCAGGGACTGGTATCCGTTGCGACCCTGACTCTTGCCCTTAGTCAGCAGTTTCTGCCGGCAGATCCCGGCAGGAATTCCCAAAGACTGCGTCCCCGCCCCTGGATTCTTGATGGCAAAAACCAGATCAGGGAAGGCCTCAGTCTTTCCTTTGGGGGCCTCAACCAGATGTGGGCTGCCCATCTGATGGAGGCTGAAGAAGCTCCGATTGTTTCTGTGCGCTCCAAAAGCCGGATTGCCGCCTTTCGGGCATCGAGTGTTTCTGAACTGATTCAGGCTCTTGATGAAGCTCCAAAAACGGATTTCACCTCAAGAAAACCGAACGATCTGACGCTGGCAATTGTTGCCCGTTCTGATGAGGAATTCGCATCGCATCTGAGCCGGGCCAAGGCCTGGCTTAGCGAAAAACCGGAACAGGAACTCAGGGACCCAAGAGGCATTTTCTACCAGCCGGATCCAATCCTCAATCACGGTAAGGCAGCTCTGCTCTACCCTGGGTTTGGCAATCTCTATGCCGATCTGGGCCGGGAATTGATGCTTAAGATGCCGAATCTTCAGAAGGCCATGCAGAAGCGTACCTCACATGCGAAAACGCTTGCTCTGGGTCATCGTCTGTGGGATGAGGAAAAAGTCGATCTTTATGATCTGGGTGTTTTTGAAATCAGTTTCGCCACCACCTTTTTCCAGTGTCTGACCACCCAGCTCATGACCCAGGATCTGTATTTCAACCCGGATGCCGTCATTGGCTTTTCCGGGGGAGAAATCAACTGCTTAAGCGCACTTGGGGTCTGGAATATCGACTCCTATTTTGCCAAGGCAACACAGGATAAGGTCTTCAGTGATTTCTTGAGCGGTGAATTCAAAACCCTGAGAAAGCATGTCGAAATCCAGGGAGATGTCGACTGGATGACCACTCTTGTGAGTACCAGTCCCGAAGATTTTGCCGAAATCGCTGAAGGCGTGGACGGTGTCTATCTCTGCATGCTCAATGCTCCTGGTGAAATCATGGTTTCCGGGATTCGGGAAAGGCTTGAGCCCCTTCTCAAAAAAGGCGGCTGGCACATCACCCCTCTGCCAATTCCCCAGGCCTATCACTGTTCTTTGGCCCTTCATCATCAAAAAGAGCTGCACACCCTATGGTCCAACCCATCCACAGTTCCTGAAGATCTGATCTTCTATGCTCACGCGACAGGAAAGGGCTATATCCCCGATCAGGAAACCCTGGCAACCAATATTGTCCGAACCTGCTGCGAATACGTGGATTTCATTCCCGTGATTGAAAATGCCTACAATGACGGGGTCCGCCTTTTTCTTGAGCTTGGGCCCCAGACCAGTGTCTGCCGTATGGTGCAGTCCATTCTTGGAAACCGCCCCTACCGGACCATGAGCATCAACTCAAGAGAACGGGGTGAAGAACTTCAGCTTCTTTTCGGACTTGCCGAACTTCTGGCAAGCGGAGGAGAACTGAATCTCAAGGCTCTTAAACCCTGGCTGGTACAGCCAGAAGAAGCCGGGCGCAAGCTGAGCTTTCCAACCGGCCGGACTCTGGGTCAGCAGGATATGAAGGCTCTGGCCGATCTTCTCGTTCATCCGAGCATGAAATCAGTGCCTCAGAAACCGGTTCCTCCCAAGGCTGAACCGGCTCAGAAAATTCAACAACCATCCATCCCGGTGCAGGTAAAAACCCCTGCTCCGCAAAAAATTGTACCCCCGGTGCAGAATATGGTGAGCATTGCCCCCAAGGCAATTGCAGAACCCGCACAAAACAGGAGCATCATGGCAGATTCTACTTTTGTCACATCTCAACTCGAATACATGGAAAAGATGGCCAGGCAGCAGGAACTTTTCCTAAAAGAACAGGTCCAGCTCATGCAGGTGGAACAGAATATGCAGGGTATTTCCGTACCCGCAAGTCCTGTCAGTGTCAGTCCGGTTCACCTGACTGTACATGCCACCCATTCCGACGAGGGCCTGATGCCCACCCCGAATCCCATGTTTGACAAAGAGCATTGCCGGGCCTTTGCCGATGGCAAGCTGGCCGATGTTTTCGGCCCTGATTTCTCCGTAGTGGACTCCTTCAAATTCCGTACCCGCTATCCAACTCCTCCCTATCTTCTGGTGGATCGGGTGGTCAGCATGGATGCAACCCCCAAAAGCATGAAACCCGGTCGCTGCGTCACCGAGTTTGACGTGCGCAAGGGAGACTGGTTTCTGGTGGACAACCATGTTCCGATCTGTGTCAGCATTGAATCCGGTCAGGCTGATCTCTTTCTGATCTCCTATCTTGGAATTGATGAGGAAGTCGCTGGTGAAAGGGTCTACCGCCTGCTGGGTGCCGACTTCACCATCTTTGATGGTATGCCCGAGGCTCCCTGTACCCTGCGCTATGAAATCGAGATCAAGAGCTTCGTCAACCATAACGGAACCTGGCTCTTCTTCTTTGAAGGTGTCGGTTATGCCAATAACCGCCGTTTCATTCAGTGGAAGAATGGCTGTGCCGGCTACTTCACTCCCGAAGAACTGGCTGCCAAGGATGATGCCATCATCGAAGACTGGACACCGGGGACTCCCGAATTTCCGTACAATCCAGTGCGGGAATGCCGCAAGAACAGTTTTCACCGTGAAGAACTCCAGGCCCTGGCCAGAGGTGATGTCTACGGCTGCTTCGGTCCCGGTTTTGAAGTGCCTTTTCCGGCTACCTACGGCCCGGATTTCTTTCCCAAAGTCACCACAGAAGATCTTCTGATGATGGATGAAGTCCGCATCGATCGGGCTTCAGGAAGACATGGCTACGGCTATCTGGAATCCACGCTTCATCTGGATGACAACCACTGGTATTTCACCAGCCACTTTGTTACCGATAACGTGATGCCGGGAACCCTGATGCTGGATGGCTGTTCCCAGCTTCTGAGGCTTTACATGATTTATCTCGGCTTTGGCTTTCAAGCCAGAGGCGGAGTCTTTCATGCCGTTCCCAACGAAGAAATCAAGGTGAAATGTCGGGGTCAGGTGATTCCGGGCATGAAGCGCATTGATACCATCATGCATGTCAGAAAGATTGAGCCAGGATCCCGTCCCAGGGTCTACGCCGATGCCATCATGTACTGCGATGGCAAGGAAGTCGTTCATATTGAAAATCTGGCCTGGGAAATCCGGTATTCCGAACTTCCTGCCCTGCCGGAAGTCGGAGAACAGGCCTACGATCGTTTTGGCCGGGCCGTTCATACCAATGAAACCCAGCTGATTGAACTGACCGTTGGAAATCCCAGCCGGTATTTTGGCGAGCACTACAAAATCTTTGATCAGTCCCGCCAGATTTCCAGAATGCCCAATCCTCCTTACGCCTGTATCACCAGGGTTCTGGAGATTGAGGGCCAGAAGCGTCTGGTCAAACCCGGAGCCCGCATTCTGAACGAATATGATCTGGATCCTCAGGAATGGCATTTCAGGGCCCATCACAACACCCTGCCTTTCTGTGTCCTGAACGAAGTCGTTCTGCAACCCTGTGGCCTTCTGCCCCAGCTTCTGGAACTTGACATGATGAGTCCAAGCGATCGCTTTATCCGTAACCTCGGAGGACGGATGATCACCCACGCCGATCTGTTCGCCGTCGAGGATCGCATCATTGCCGACGTGGTTCTGAAGGAAGTTGTGAACACCCCGGATACCTTCATGGTGAAGTATGACGGAACCTACACCCTGCCCGATGGCACCCTGATTGCCGAAGGCAAGGACCTGCATTTCGGCTTCTTCTCCAAAGATGGACTGGCCGCCGCACCCGGCTTGACCCTCAAAGCCGATGAAAAGGCCAAAATTGAGGAGTTCAACGCGAAAAGCACGGTCATCACCGAGGAAAACCTGCCAGCTCCTCACGAGATTGGAACCCGGCTGAAACTGCCTCAATGGCCAGCCCTCTTCTTTGATCGTGCCGTGGAACTCAGGCCAGAAGGTGGGCGTTTCGGCAAAGGCTATCTCAAGGTTGTCAAAGCCGTGGATCCTTCCGAGTGGATTTTCTATTCCCACTTCTACATGGACTCCGTGGTCCCGGGAAGCTACAGCCTGGATGCCTGTACTCAGGCTCTTCGCTATTACATGCTCTATCTGGGCCTGGATCAGAATCTGGGTGAAGATGCCTACTTCCGGATCAATCACGATCAGTGGATGGACTGGCAGTACCGGGGTCAGATTCTTCAGCACAACAAGGAAATCGAGTACATTCTGGAAATCCGCGAGATTGCCGAGGATCAGAACGGCCCTTATGCCGTTGCCATGGCTCGGGTCGTCTGTGATGGAAAACACATCTACAGTCTCGACAACATGCGTGTTTCCATGAAACAATAGTCGCAACCACAACCTTTCGGTGACTGTTTCTGACAGAGCAGTCACCGGAGGTTTCAGGTCTTCATGTATCGCCTGATTCGATCCGAAACCGACACTGCCAATGCCTGCGAAATCCTGGCTTCCTTTCTTGAAAAAGGCGGATGGGACACGGGTGAAATGCGCCTTTTCATTGAAGAGGAGCTCTTAAACCGCGAAGAAGTCTCAACAGAGGATGCCGAATGGCTGGGCAAGGTTCTGGAGCGCCTCCATCTCACCGAGGAACTCAGTGGTCTCGGAGGAGAGGAAGACCGTTTTTTTGAACTAATCACAAGAGAAGATAACGGGATTGAAGAAATCGTCCTGATTCTCTGCCTTCTTGGTCCCAAACTGCGACCGGAACATCAGAAAGCCCGCTCTCTTTTGCGCGCCCTCCTGCAATGCGACACACCGGAAATCAGTACCCGTGCCCGCTATATCCTCTCCCGTTTAAGAGACCAGGAATTTCGCAAACGCTCTGAGGAAACTTCAGGAACTGGCCCTTCGATTGACCGTCAGGTGCTGGCCCAGGAACTCGCCAACCGCTTTCCCCAGGCTCCCGTAGAACTGGACGAATGGCTATGCTGGAGTGTTGAGCTACGCCTGGCCTCGATCATGAATGCTCACCAGAACCCGGAAATGGAAGCCTTTTTTACCGCTTCCGCCGATTTGGTCTGGCAACTCGAAAACCATCCTTTCATGGTGTCCAATCTTGCCAAGAATCTTCCTGCTATCCTTGCTCGCCAGAAACGTCTGAACTCAAGATTCCTGACTCACTGGAGAAAGGCTCTGACCCACCGCGAAGCCAGAATGCGGGCCAATGCCCTCGAAGGACTGCTGCATGTTCTTCAATCCCCTGCTTTTGAAGAAGAATACTGGCCCTACCTGGAAAATGCCCTTTCCGATCCCCATCACCGCGTTCGCAGCACGGGCTTAAGTGTTGCCTACCAGATCCGGCCTCTGGACACTCTGGAAAGAATCGAAGGCGAGCTCACCATGCTCAACGGCCAGGAAGACTTCAAGGCCATGCGCTGGCTCCTGAGTTCTACTCAGGGCTTTGATCAGAACTACCAGGAAGAGCTCGACCGCATCGAAACCCAGATGCACAAACTCGAGCCAGCTCCCTGGCCCAGACGGATATCCTGAAAAAAGAGCCCTATTTCTGGGCTTCCAGCCGCTTGACCCAGATATTCATGTCCTCGAAGCGGCCAAAAATATCGCAGTTGTTGACCAGCCTGCCGGAAAATTCATAACCCAGCCTGAAGAAAGCACGATTCATTCCAAAAGAAACCGCACGGGCCAGGGTGTAGGCCGTTTCCACCTTCTTCTCACGCAAATCCTGCTCAAGTGCCACCAGAAGATGCTGCATCAAGCCCTTGCCCTGAATGGTCGGGATCGTGGCACAGTCCGTCATTTCCGCGTTGGAGTGCTTGAAATCAATCTCGGCTGATGCGGCGGCCACGGCATTGTCATCGTTTTGCAGAACCAGGCGGTAGATTACATTTCTTTCCATGGTGGATTTGATGTAATCCGGATTGGTCAGCGGGGACGGATAGGTTTCAAAAACCTGACGGTAGATGGTTGTCAGAGCCGGAATATGCTCATGGGTTGCCCGAATGATGGAGAATTCCGGATCGAGCTTTCTGGGGGGCTTGTCTGGAGTGTCGTAGATCAGCTTTTCAATCAGTCGGGCCTCTTCAATCAGAAGATCGGAGCGCACCCGGTTCTGGGAAGAAAACCGGGAAAGAATATAAGCATCATTCCCCCGGAAATAGTATTTGAGAAGCCCTTCCATCATGTATCCATGAGAAAGGAACTGCTGAAAATCCTCGCGGGTCGCCTTCACAAAAATCTTGTCAAAGCCATTGGCTTCAGCAAGCCAGGCCAGCCGCCCCAGCATCGCCCGATAATCCGTGGCCTCATAGTCCACAATCTTCAGGCGCTTGTTGTAATGATCAAAAAATGCGTTGACCTTGTAGCCCTCATCCTCAATGTCAAAATCCAATCCGTATACCGTTCCAACCACCGTCGTCTTAACTCCTTTATCCAAAGTAAACTGTACCAGGCCCATCCCCTTACGGGTGGGCTCAAGCCCGCTCCATTCATCCTGGGGCGGTGCCTCAACATCGGGCGTTAACATGGTTGTTTCCTGTTGGATTTCAGTTTCCGGGGCAGACTGAACAGAGGCGCTGGATTTCGCCATGGGGTTTCTCCTTCATTTGTCTGTGGGACGAACAGGATACCTTTTATCAGCTTCTACGCGCAAATTGGGTTTGCACTTCAGGTAGGCTATACTGCCTTCGTGAACACAACCATTCCTATTTTGAAAAAAGCTCTGAACCATCGTTTTCCCCTGCCTGAAAACGGGGCGGTGCGACTCTTTCACCGTGAGACTGACGGCCTTGCCGGACTGGCCATCGATTTTTATGCCGGCTGGCTTGTAATTCACGCCTATGATGAAAAAACCCTGGAACAGATTCCTGAAATCACAGCCTTTCTGAATCAGGAACTCAAGCCCAGCGGGATTTATCTGAAAAACCGGATTCGGGACACCCGGGGAATCTACCAGGAGCAGGAATCCAGGCCCTATCTGGGAGAAGCTTCTCCAGAAGATCTGAAAGTCGAAGAAAACGGGTTCGTCATGCTGGTGAATCCTGCTCATGGCATCAATGCCGGCCTGTTCATGGATCAAAGGGATAACCGTCAGTGGCTTCTGGAGCAGTTTGGCCGGACTGAGGGCCATCTGCTCAACGGATTCTGCTATACCGGTGCCTTCAGCATTGCTTTTGCCAGACATGGGTGGAAGACCACTTCCGTGGATATTGCCCAGCCTGCCCTGGATCGGGTGAAGGCCAATTTTGAGGCCAACCAGCTTTCAATGGATGGTCACAGAATCGTACGGGAAGATTTTTCGGCCTACTGTCAAAGACTTATCAAGCGCGAAACCCGTTTTGACGGCATCGTGGTGGATCCCCCCACAATGGCCAGAAACTCCAAGGGCAAGGTCACTTTCCAGCTCAAGCGGGATGTACCCGATCTGGCCCAGATGTGCCTGAGACTTCTGAACCCCGGAGGGTTCCTCCTCTTCACCTGCAATGAAGCTGGTCTGAATCAATGGGAATTCTCAAACTGGTTTGAACTTCCTGCCGGATTCAGAGTGCGCTCTGAACTGCCAGGCCAACCGGCTGACTACCCCAGAATGAAGGGTGAAGGACATCTGAAAGGAATTCTGATTCAGAAGGGTCTATGAGTCTGATCAAGTGGATATCCCAGCATGCCAGCCGCTCGGAGAGGATTCGCAAAGCCATCCTTGGAGATGAAATCGTCGGCCTAAGCAAAGTCGAGGATTCCCCAGAAACCGATCCGGAAGATGAATCTTCTGAAGATCCAAAACCTGAAATTGAAATTCCCGATACCGGTCCGGCCCCAAGAGCCGGACACTTTCTAAGGCGCTGGAGCGGGGTCCTGTTTGCCCGCCTTTTGAAAAAGAAGGCAAAAACCCCCTCTCAGACAGAAAACCGTTCCTTCTTCTCTCCCACTCATGACGATGCCCTCTCGATTCGGATGGCCCGCCAGATCAACCGTCTGGAAATCCCGCTTCTTTGCCTTTGCGCCCTTCTGATTCTGTTGCAAGCCATTGATCTCGGGGCTCAAATTCTGCTTCTGATTTATCCCGGCTTTTCAGAGTTCAGCCTCATGTCTCTCTGGCTTCAGTTCTCCCAAAGCACAACCACCCTGCAGAATCAGTTTCTGGCCCCGGTGGCCGTTGGCTACGGTACCAACTGGATTGCCATCAAAATGCTCTTTCACCCCCGCCATCCAAATCCGGTGTGGCAGGGACTGATTCCGGCCAGGCGTGAAGATCTGATTGAATCGATTGCCGACGGAATTCTGGAAAGGCTGATCAGCCCGGAAATCGTCCGTAGCTATCTGCATGAAAGCGGGATTCTGCAACGCTTCTTTGAACATGCCGGAGAAACCGTTCGGGAGACTTTCAAGAAACCGGAGTTTCGACGCCAGTTCAAAGCCATGGTCATGGAAGTCCTCAAAACCATTGCCCAAAGTGAGGACACCAAGGAAAGAGTCGGCAATATGGTCGAGGAAAAGATCCGTTCCTTCACCGGCTCTTTGGATCTGGCGGAATTCATGGCTGCCATGACACGGGATTTCTGGGGCCCCCGACTCAAGGAACAGGTCCTGACCATGCTTCCCCATGTCCCCAAGGCTCTTGAAGGTGCCCTCGACCAGCTGGATGGACTGCTGGACGGCCTGCCTGAAAAAATTGCCTCGGAAAGCGATCGCCTGGAAGCCATGGCAACCCGGGCCGTTGTAGAGGCCCTGCACTCTTTGGACATCCGTCACATCGTCAAGGCCCAGCTCGATAAAATGGATGAGCAGGAGCTCGAAAACATGCTGACCGGGGATGTCATGGAGGAGCTTCGCTTCATTCAGGTCATGGGAGGCGTCTTCGGAGGTCTGGTCGCCCTAGCCCTAGCCTTTCCTCCCTTTCGCCTCGTTCTGGCCGGAGCTCTTGCCATCATGCTCTACACCATTCAGAAATACCGGAGACCATGAAATCCCTGACCGAGAAAATCCGGGACTGGAACCAGACCCATGTTCAAGAGCTTCAGACCATAGGTGTTTGTACATCTGTGATCATTGATTCGCCGCGAACCTCCAGAACAAAGCAGTCCTGCGGGGCAGGTTCATCCACAATCGCCTTGCGGCAGTCCTTAAAAACGTCCATCAATTCCCCGGCGAGCACAATTCCATAAATCCAAATCAAGTGCATCGGTTCCTCCTTCCGGTGGTTCTGATCAAACACGAGAGAATGCCAAGACAACAATACTGGGACGTTATTTTTTTTTCTTTGACTCTTGTTGACTTATATCAGAGTCATTTTGGATCTTGGCTTGGGCGCAGAGAACAAGAAACCCTGACCTGGTCATTCCAGCCTCTTCAGCAGCCTTATCGATTTCGTCCAGATGATCTTCCCGGATATTGATATTGATTCGCTTCCGTTTCAGTGCGGTCGATTTATGTTCAATACCGAATGCGACAAATGGCTCTCCATCCTCATCTTTCCCATCTCCCACGACAAGCTCCAGAGGCCTTGGATCAGGAATATCATCCCCCTGCTCTTTTAGGCATTTGATATGAAATGCCAGGGCTTCTTCTGCCATTGAAATAGCCTCTTTCAAAGAGTCTCCCTCAGTGATGCACCCGGGAAAGTCAGGAAAAAGGACGGTATAGCCTCCGTGCTGTGGATATAGTCTGCAAAAATAAGTTGCCATGTTCACTCCTCTCTTACTTCAGTCCGGCCTGTTTCAAAATTGAGTTTTCAGTACCTTTCTTCAAGTCTTTTCTAGGATGAGGGACAGTTACTTTTCCCTTTTTGGTTGGATGAATGAGTTGAATATGGCTCCCTTCCTGTGCGTACTTATACCAACCGTCTGCCTTTAGGATTTTGAGGATTGTTTTGCTGTCCATGGACTAAATATACACAAAAATTGTGTACGATAAAAGTATTTTATAAAGTTTTCATGGATGGATCACCGCTTCTCATACCCCAGCAAGACATGAAAGCCTGATCACATGCCACTGAAGCACTTCCCCATTTTTGATGACTTGGCCGCATCAGCCATCATGAAATCAAGCTCCCCCACCCCACCTTGCTTTGATTTTCAGGCCGAACAAGAATCTCTTGTGTCCCATATCGATGCCTACCTAGTGATCAGGACAATTTGATCTGGTAGGATCTCCAAGCTATTTGCTCTCTACGCTAGGCCTCTGGTCCATTCCAAAGTCATTGAATCAAATTCCAGTGGGGCTTCGTATCGGCTAAAATAGCAACATGACAACACAACCCCCATCTCAGAACCTTTCAGACTTCCCTTTCCAGAGCTATGACAAAATTCGGTATGCCGATACCGATCGGCAGGGACATGTGAACAATGCCGTTTTCTCCACATTTTTGGAGACTGGCCGAGCCGAACTGCTTCTTCATCCAGAGCAGCCCCTGACTTCGGAAAACGGTTCCTTTGTCATTGCCAATCTCAATCTTGATCTGGTGGGGGAAATTCGCTGGCCCGGCAAGGTTGATATCGGAACTGGAGTGACCCGAATCGGAAACAGCTCTCTTCACATTTATCAGGAAGTCTTTCAGAATAGAAAATGTGTGGCCAAAGCCAGAACCGTGATTGTGCAGATGGATGAAACCACCAGAAAATCCAGTCCTCTATCCGGGGAGGCACGGGAGTTTCTGGGAAATTACATGGTAGATTTTCCAGCTAACCCACTTTCCTAGAACTGGAGATTCCAACTTGACCCCTTTCACCCAAGAAATCCTTCACCAGCCGGAAGGAAAGACCCTCGAATTCAAACAGGACCTCTCTTCTCCCAAACCATTTCTGAAAACGCTGGTAGCTTTTGCCAATTCTTCCGGGGGTCGGATTGTTCTAGGGGTTACCAATGATCGTCAAATCATCGGTGTCAAAAACCCTCTGGATGAAGAAGAACGTATCTGTAATCTGATTTCGGATTCCATTGCTCCTCGACTGGTTCCAAACATCGAAATGACCACACTCCAGGGGAAGACCGTCCTTGTGATTGAAGTTTTCCTGAGTGGTACCCGGCCCCACTATCTGAAATCTGAAGGAATGGAAAACGGGGTCTATGTCAGGCTTGGCTCCACCAATCGCCAGGCAGACATTCAATTGATTTCGGAGCTTCAGCGGGGTATTTCAGGAATCAGTTTTGATGCTCTGCCCATGCCTCATCTGACCAAGGAAAATCTGGATCTGGAACAGATTCAAATGGATTTTGGAGACAAATTTCGAAACGGCTCCTCCCTTCAAAGTCTGAAACTACTGATTCCCGAACAGGGCAAACTCGTTCCAACTCAAGGCGCTATGCTGCTTTATGGAAGAAATCGCAGGTTTCACTTTGATGATGCCTGGATTCAATGTGGCCGCTTTATGGGCAACAACAAAGACAATATCTTTGATCACATTGATATCGATATCTCCCTGCCAAAGGCTGTGGATGAAATCATGCTGTTCCTGAAAAAACATGCGATGCGGGGAGCGGATTTTTCAGATATCCGTCGTAAGGACTTATGGAGTATTCCCATTGATATTCTGCGCGAAGTCGTAATCAATGCCCTGGTTCATACTGACTATTCGCAGAAAGGCAGTCCCATCCGAATTGCATTTTTTGACGATCGTATCGAAGTGGACAGCCCTGGCCTTCTTCTTCCCGGTATGACCGTTGAAGACATGAAACAGGGCATCTCCAAAATCCGTAATCCTGTTATCGCCCGGGTTTTCAAAGAGCTTGATCTGATCGAACAGTGGGGAAGTGGAATCCCGGGGATTTTTCGCCGAATCTCAGAACAGAATCTGCCGCTTGCCACCATTGAAGAAATCGGCCTAAGGGTACGGTTCACGGTTTATCTGAAACCCATTCCCCCTTTGACCGAACAGCAGTCGCGCACCCTTGCCTCTTCCCCCGTCACCACGGAAGTCACCACGGAAGTCACCACGGAAGTCACCACGGAAGTCGGGCGCCTCCTGAATGTCATGGATAAGGAACTTCTCAGGCAGGAAATCCAGAAGCTTCTGGGTCTTAGAAACGCTGAGCATGTAAGAAAAGCCTATCTGCAACCAGCAATTGCCCTGGGACTCATTGAGCTGACCATTCCCGATAAACCGAAAAGCCGACTACAGAAATACAGGCTTACTGAAAAAGGCCTTCGATACCTGTCTGATACGGCCAGCCAAAAGTGATTCCTCTGTATTAATGTTGAAACTGGAAATGCCTGAGCTTTTCAGCGCATGCCGTACCAGGCCACCAGACCCCAGCCAATCAGGAAGAGGGTTCCGCCCAGCGGGGTGATCGGACCAAGCCATCGGGGCCCGCTGTTGGCAAGCCAGTAAAGACTTCCGGAGAAAAACAGGATACCGATCAGAAAACAGATACCGGCATACTTGAGTAGTGGATCGGACAGGCCATTTCGAAAGGCAAGCCCCAAAAACAGAAGGCCCAGACTGTGCAGGAACTGATAGTGCACCCCGGTCTGAAAAACGGCCAGAGACTGCTCACTCAGCTTTCCTTTGAGACCATGGGCTGCAAAGGCACCCAGGGCAACCCCAAGAAGCATTCCCAGAGCACCAGCAGGCAGAAAAAATTTCACGACTGTTTCAATCCTTCGCTCACGCGCTCAAGCATACCTGAAACCTCTTTCTGAAGAGGCTCCAGTCCCGCTTCGCGACACAGGCGTTCCAGAAGCTGAGCGGGTTCGGTAGGCAGGCGGTTGAATGCCGGGGCTGATTTCATCCACTGAACCAGATTGGCCAGTGCACCATCTCCCCGAATCAGAAGATTCATCGGATCCCTGGGTTCTTCGGACTCGGCATCTTCAAGACGGGAGAAAATCCAGTAAATCGCAATGAGGTTCAGCCTGCGAAGACCATCAGAATCCCGAGCTGCTTCACAAAGATCCGGGAAATAGGGTTGCAGGGTTTTTTGAGCTTCTTCCAGCACTGATTCCAGTTCTTTTCCCTGAAAGTATCTGTCCTGAAGTTCCTTGATCTGAGAGGCTTCCAGCTCTTCCACAAGATTCACGGAAGCCAGGATTTCATGAAGACGCTCGGCCCGGCGGCAGTAAAGCGTTCCTGCCCGAACCGTATCTTCCTTCAGCTGAAATTCATAGCCTTCGGGAAACCACGATTTCTGCACATCAGAAATGCGCATCTTGTGGACCATATCCTGAGCACGGCTACCAAGACTTGAGCCTTCCAGAGCCTGGAAGACATTCTCAAAGAGGACAAAGCTGGCTCCCATGGCCAGAACTCCTTCCAGAGCATCTGGAGTTCCCACGGAACCGGCAATCCCGATCCTGATCCGATCTCCTTTACATACCCGACGAATTGCCGGAAGAAGTGTCATCAGATCCCGGGATTCCGCTCCTCCATCCACCACGATATGAGTGGCCAGAGGGATGGAGCTTGCGCGCTGGGCTTCAGCCTCGGTCAGGCGAGCAGACTTCAGGAGTTCTTCCACCATGCTCTGGGGTGCCGGCTGGCTGAAAAGTGCCGCTGTTTCTGGCAGGCTGACCCTCACAAATACCTTGGAAGCACGATTCTCGGTGATCCCTCTGAGGCGTGCCAGCACCACTTCAGGACTGGGGGCCGGGCAGGAGCGAACCAGAATCGCCGGGGCCTTGCCTGCAATCTCTTCCATACGGGTCATTCGCTGGGCTTCATTCTGCCAGGAATTATGAAACCACTCCACACCCCAGGGATGTTTGAGTTCGGCCATTTCATCCATAAGACGATTCAGGCGATCGCGGGAACTCCAGGCCGTGGAGGCAAATCCAAGCATGCCTTTCTCACCCAGTTCATGGGGTAATCGATCCCTGAATTTCAGGCCCAGAGGCAGGACTCCCAGAACAGGAAGCTTCAGTCCCATATCCTTGCAGAAGGACTGGGCAGCTTCAGGGAATCTGGGCCGCATATCCCGCGCCAGACTATCTTTCACAGCCTGCATTTCGGCCCGATCCTCTTCGGAAAGCGGGTTATGGATTTCTTCCATCCTTCGCAGTTCATCCATGATTTTGCCGGTAATGGCAATCCAGGTGGTCGGGGAATCCTTCTTTTCTGCGTATTCTTCAAAATACATGGGCTTGCCAATCACAATTTTCAGCTTGCGGCCAAAACCGGGCAGATTGTTGTAATGCATCTGATACACGGGCACAACCGGTACCTGATGCACAGCCTGAAGCCATCCGGCTCCGGCTTTGTAGGTACGGGCCAGACGACCGGTTCGGGAACGGGTCCCTTCAGGATAAATCAGGCAGGCCAGATCTTTCTTGCGCTCGCGAAGCAGTCGATCCACATCCTGAAGAGCCCATTGATCAAGCCCCTTCTTACGGTTGACCGCCAATACGCCCGCAGCGGTGGCAAACCAGCGGGTAAAGCTGTTGCCAAGCCTTTCAATGGCACCGAGTCCACACATATAGGCATTGCTGGCGAAAAAGCCCTTCTGGGCCTTGAAACCCACCTCGAATGCCGACCAGATATCCCAGCTGGAAGTATGATTGGGGCATACAAGAAAGGTCTTGCCTTTCAGTTCATCCAGGTTTTCCAGTCCAATGAATTCCGTTTTGTTCAAAAACCGGGTGTAAAACCCAAATGCCGGAAAAAGAACAAAGCGCTGCAGAAGCCACGCCACTTTGAATCTCAATGAATCGGAACTGATATTGCGATATTCTTCGGGAACGCCTTCCCAATCCTTGTCCTGATGCTTCATGCTTCCATCTTCGGCAGACCAAAGGTCACATTCTCAGGAATGATCTGCCTTTCCTCAATCGTGTTCACACCCAATTCCATCAAGCGGTCAATACAGCGCTTCACCAGTTCTTCCGGAGTCGAAGCTCCCGCGGTCATGCCTATGGAGTTCACTCCATCAAGCCATTCCGGCTGAATCTGGGATTCGTCCTGAATCAACCAGGCAGGCCGCCCTGTCCTTGCGGCTACCTCTTTCAAACGATTGGAATTGGAACTATTCTGAGCCCCCACAACCAGAACCGCATCCACATCTTCACAGATGGTCCGAATGGCAGCCTGCCGATTGGTCGTGGCATAACAGATATCCCCTTTGGAGGGTTCCTTGATCTGAGGAAACCGTTCCCTGAGGATTTCCTGAATGGCCCGTGTGTCATCCACACTCAAAGTTGTCTGGGTCAGAACAGCCACCTTCTCGGGGTTTCTGACCTCAACCGTACGGGCATCCTCTTCTGTTTCAACAATCGTGGTGAGATCAGGAGAGACCCCCTGAGTCCCAATTGCCTCCACATGATTGCGGTGTCCGATATAGAGAATTTCGTGCTCGTCTCTGGCGAAGCGGACTGATTCCTTATGCACCTTGGTCACAAGAGGACAGGTTGCATCCGTAACCATGAGCCTTCTGTCTTCTGCCTGCTGAAAGGTACTCGGTGGAACTCCATGCGCCGAAAAAATGACGTGAGCCCCTTCCGGCACATCCTCAAGTTCTTCGACGAAGATGGCTCCCTTGGCCCGAAGTCCGTCCACCACATGGCGATTGTGTACAATCTCATGCTTGACGTATACAGGGGCTCCCCACAGTTTCAGAGCCCTTTCCACGATCTCGATTGCCCGAGTCACCCCGGCACAGAAGCCACGGGGATTTGCCAGAACCAGTTTTTTCATAGGGCAATAATAATCCAAGCCGCTTCAGGACTCAATAAATGGGGACTTCCTGAAGGTTACGAAACAGGTCATCCCCGGTTTTCCAGATACCATCCGGACCGGCAAGCCTTGGTAAGGGACAGGTCAACGGCCCACCTTTCAGGGAAAAACTGGTGGCATCAAAACCCCAGCCCTGAGGAAGACTTTCAAAGTTCCATCCATTCGCACCAAGAGCGGATTTAGCCCACACTTTCACGGTCGTCGGGCATTCCCCTCTCCACATCAGAAAAACCTCGTCGTCCCTGGTTTGAAAGCGGCCATCCTGACCAGCTGAGCGCAGAATATGGTTCTGAGAATCTGGATAGAACGGTCTGCCGAAACCATCCAGCAGAATCGCATCATTTTCGGGATCCTGAAGAATCTGCAAGGCCTTGATGGCCTGCTCAGGAGTATGCTGCCCTCCGGTTTTTTCAATCATGGTGCGCTTGACCAAGGCCGTCACCACTGCCATTACCAGCAGAAGAGCAAGTGACCGGTTCACCATTTTCAGGTCTGTCGTACCACGGCAGGATTGGAGAGTTTTCATTGAGGCAGGATACGACAGCCACCCCATGTTGTCATCACCCATTCCAGGTCCCTGAATCTCATCGCTACGGATTTGGCCCTTGACTCATTCATGCACCAGAGCATGATGCCTGAAACAAAGCGTGATCAGATTTTCCACCGTG
>CAZDAM010000050.1:0-24991 GCA_964503595.1 uncultured bacterium | reverse complement strand
GCCTGGTTACGGGATGGGCTATGGTCAGCAGTATGTAGATGAAAACTGGATCAGTGATCAGCTGCGCTTTGTGAAGGCTGATATTGATCAGAATCGCATTATGTCGGCTCAAAGTCGGATTCAACAGATTCTGAGTTATGCCCGCCAGTATGGAGATTCCAATCTGGTTCGCCGCCTGTATCTGGCCAGCACGCTCAGAAATAAAGAGCAGATTTCCCGGGAAATGAACGGAATCATGAATGACTGGAATGCAGGAAATCTCGCCATCGGCTGGGGAGTGACCGGCAATCAGACATTTTATGGTCAGCAGGATATTGACCCGGCCTTCCTGATTTCCCAGCTGAATCAGGTTGTGGCAGACTTCCCGACCAATTCCTCCAATGCAAGAGTTCGTCTTCAGGGGATCATCAGCTCGGTTCCTCCGATGGGAAACGAGCGTCTGATTCGCCGTCTGATGTATGCTGTATCCATTCAGGACAAGAATGCAGCAGCCAATGAGTTGGGGGCGGTTATTCAGGAAATCAATTCCGGAGCCCTGGTTCTGAATGATACTTCCCAGTATATGGGTGGTTATGGCTATGGGAATCAGTACCCAGGCTATTATGGAACGACTCCAGGCTATGGTTACGGAGCCACTCCTGGATACGGTTATGGCAATACAATGCCGGGTTATGGCTCGATCATGCCAGGCTATGGATATGGAACAGGCACAGTTCAGCCTGGATACGGAGTCCCAGGTTACGGCGGAGCCTATCCAGCGACAAGTTACTACGGTTATTCGTCTGCCAGTCAGGGAACAGCAGCGGGTGCTGCTGCGGCTCAGAATACCGCAACAGCAGGCAGCACTGTTCAGGCTGCTACCACTACGGTGAATCTGTCGGCACTGCAGGAGGCGGTCAACAGCGCCTACAAGGAACTGACAGCAGCTATTGCCACCGGGGATGCAACTCGCATCAAATCTGCACGTGATGCTTACGCTGCAGCTCAGAAAGCCCTGGAAGATGGCCGGACTGGAAACTGAGAAACGGGAGTATGGGAATGAAAATTCAAGGAATTCTTTTAGCAGCTTTATTGGGTGTTGGCACCACTGGTATTGTTCATGCCGATGAGACCGTGCCGGTTGACGGTCGCAAGGGTCTTCCTCGCGCTGCGGAGTCCTCACTGTCCCGTGGGGCTGAGATGGCTGCTATTCGTGATATTGTGCAGGAGCTCGGTGCCGAAGACAGTCAGGCAGTCCTGGGCTTCATTGATGAGCTTTATGCCCTGAAGGACAAATATGTTCAGGTCATGGAGATGGAAGTGAAGCTGCAGCAGAGCAGCAATTCGAACGAAGACCAGAAAGTGCTTATGAAGCAGTATATTCATCTGCTTCAGGAAGAAAAAGATGCTGCGCGCAATGTCATTCAGACAATTCAGCGTGACGTCGAGGCTCTTGAGTCCCGTATGCTGCAGGTGATGGCAAAAATTCATCGCATTGGAGATCGTGCCATGAAAACCACGATTGCCAATATCTGCAAGGAAAGCCGTAAAAATATTATGTATCTTCTGCAAAACAGCCATGGACGTGAGCGGGCGTTTTATACAGACGCTTTGCGTTTCCTGGATCAGTATTTCCGCTAGGAAAAGCTGAAAAGAGCCCTCCGATGAAAATCGGAGGGCTCTTTTGGTTTACGGGGTTTTCCAGGAATTGGGTTGGATGTGGAAATTCAGGGGGAAACAGTTATACTCCGCCTCTTATGGGACAGCTTCGATTTCAGGAAATTGCCAAAGACTCCAAAACCCACGCTCGCGCCGGAATTCTGAAGATTCGTGATCTTAAGATTCCCACTCCCGTTTTCATGCCGGTGGGAACCCGGGCAACGGTGAAGACCCTTGATAGCCAGGACGTCCAGAATCTTGGCTATGATCTGATTCTGGGGAATACCTACCATCTCTACCTTAAACCCGGTACGGACATTCTTGAAGAGGCTGGCGGGCTTCACCGCTTTATGAACTGGCCGGGCGTGATCCTGACAGACAGCGGTGGATTTCAGATTTTTTCCCTGAAGGAACTTCGTAAAATCGATGCAGACGGGGTGACTTTTCGTTCCATCTATGATGGCTCCAGGCACAGGTTTGAGCCGGAGTCCTGCATTCGGATCCAGCGTAAAATCGGGTCTGATATCATGATGGCCTTTGATGAATGTCCTCCGGGGGATGCTCCACGGGACTATGTGGCCCGTTCCATGGAAATCACCCACCGCTGGGCATTGCGCTCCCTTGCGGCTTATCAGGAAGATGAGGGGCATCAGAACCTTTTCGGAATCTTTCAGGGGGGGGTCCATGAAGATCTGCGGCGGGAGTCGCTGGACTTCATTCAGTCTCAGCCGTTTGACGGGATTGCGATTGGAGGACTTTCTGTTGGGGAGTCAAGGGAGGACATGCAAAGAATCCTTCAGTCAGTGGCTTCTCATCTGGATCCGGCCCGCCCTCATTACCTTATGGGGGTTGGTACACCGATTGATTTTCTCAATGCCGTGGAAAACGGTGTAGACATGTTTGACTGCGTGATGCCAACCAGAGTTGCCCGCCATGGCAGGGCCTACACTTCAGAGGGGGCTCTGAATCTTTTGAATGCACGTTTCAGGCAGGATTTTAGTCCGCTGGATGGGAAGTGCTCGTGCTATGCCTGTGAAAATCATTCAAGAGCATACGTGCACCATCTGCTCAGGGCTCAGGAGTACACCGGGGCCCGTCTGCTGACTTTGCATAATCTGGCTTTCTTCAGATCGTTTCTGGCGGAAATGAGAGAGGCGATTCTTCAGGACGGTTTCCTGGATTTCAGGAAAAGCTGGGAAGCGAGACTGTAAGAGATCTTGACAACGGGCGGCTCGCTGCTATAATGCTCGATCCTGTTTCAGGTGAAATGGAAAGGATAAATTCTCATGGCAAATACACCGTCAACCCGCAAGCGCGCACGCCAGACTGTTCGCCGTACGGCCAGAAATGCAGCTTTGAAGGCGTCTCTGCGTACTGCTAAGAAAAAAATCAACAAGATGCTCACTGAAGGAGATATGGAAGCTGTTAAGGCAACTCTGCCTGCGACCATTCGTCTGATGGACAAAATGGTTTCCAAAAACATCCTGCACAGCAATAGTGCTGCTCGTAACAAGAGTCGCCTGATGGCACGGGTTCACAAAATCGTTCCCGACTATACCCTCCCAGCCTTCAATCCCAAGGCTTCCTGAGGCTTCCATCAGCCTGAAACGATAACCCTTCGGAGTCCTCCGGGGGGTTATGGTTTTTTACGGTCATTTCAGGGAACTGAATATGAGTACAGTTTTTCTTGGTTCGGCATCCCCCAGAAGGCAGGAGCTTTTTAAGGCTCTGTATCAAAACTTTCAGATTCTGACGGCAGATTCCGAGCCGGAGGCCCGGTTTGGGGATCCAGCCGAGTTTGTCACCTTCAGTGCAGCTTTCAAGGCCAGGACCATTCACCGTTTGCCGGAAGCCGAAGGCGGTCTGCTGTTTACTTTTGATACCGTGGTGGCTCTGGGGCAGCGGCTTTTGGGCAAGCCTTCCTCAAAGGATGTGGCGAGAGACATGCTGGAAGAGCTTTTCGGGCAGTCTCATTCCGTTTTTACCGGGTTTGCGGTTATGGATCCATCCGGAAATCTCCTTTTGAACTCTGCAGAAGAAACCCGGGTGAGCTTTGATCTGGGGCAGGAAACCGATTTGAACCGCTGGCTTGAAGGAGAGAGCTGGCAGGATAAGGCCGGCGGCTATGCCATTCAGGACTCACTCTGTGCCCCTTTTATCCGGTCCATTGATGGTTGCTGGTATAACGTTGTCGGTCTTCCGGTTGCCCGGTTATGCCGGGAACTTTCCAATCTTGGTCTGAGGGGCTGAATTGCGCTTTCTTGTTGGACTGGCCCTGGTCTGTCTGGCTTCTCTGCATTTTCTGAAAAGCGGCAAAACTTCCGTTTCTCTGGAAGAAGGGCAGAGTCGTCCCGTTCCGGCTTTTGAAAAGCCGCTTCAAAACTCCATTCGTCTGGATTCCCATGATCCGCTGGCTTCTTTCTTGAGGGCTGGGACAGCCTGGGCATATTTTCGAAAATCCCATGAGCCGGCCTTCCGAGCTCTGTCGAACTGGTTCTGGCCTCTGCTGGCTGGTCAGGAACACCTGATCTGGGAGTGGGATGGGCATAAATTTCGCCTTCTGGCTCCCTGGCGGACCGCATCTGGGTTTCTGAGGCGTTTTTCCCCGGAACAGAGGGCGATACTCAACTCCGGAGAGGTTCTTTCTCTCTCCTATGGTGAATCGAACCCGGTTTTCTGTAGCCGGGAGCAGCAGGAATGGTTTTTTTGCCATAATGGTTCTGCCAGGCCACAGATTCTTTTCACTCCCGATGATCCTGGCGACAATCTGAAGCTTGAGCTGAAATCGGCCGGGGTTCAGGTGGTGCGGGTCCAGGATGGCCTTGATCTGACTTATCTGCGCCAGGATGGGGTGGATTGGAAAACGACCCCGCTGTTTTCCTGTGAACAGGAGTCATTCTGCCTTCAGCTTCATTTGCCCGAGGTTGTGGATGAATTTTTTCTGGGGGCTTATGAAGGTCCCCACAAGAAACGGCTTGCTGCTTCTCTTGAGGCTCTTGAAGGAGTTGTCTACCTGTGGGGAAGCTATCAGGGACAGTCTTTTAAATGGCTTGAGCTTGGACTTAAGGCGCATTCTCCGGGCGAGTCAGCCCGTCTCGTGAACGAGTGGCTTGGTATCTTGAGACAGGAGAAGATTCCCTTTGAAGTCATGAGCGGGAGCGTTGTCTTCAACGTTCCGTTCCTGGCTCATAAGCTCGAACTGAAAAGGGAGCAGGAAAATCTGAAAATTCGTCTGGGGGCTGTTTCAGAGTTTCAGGAAGGTGGAGATGCAGGTCTGGGTTCTCTCGTTTTTTCTGTTCAGGATTTCCGGGATTTTTTGCTAAAGCGCCTGAAGGCATTTCGTTTTCAGAAACAAAAGGAACTGGAGCGGGAATGTGCAAGCAGCCGTAGTCGTGGAGCCCTGGGGTTCTGCCCTTTGGGGCCAGGGTATTTTGTGGAAGAAGGCAAGGTACTCTGTCCCCTGCACCAGAACCAGGAAAGAAGTCAGGAAATCGGAGATGCCCTGTTTTCCCATGCTGAATTTTTTCTGAACGAGATCAGCTGGGTAAAACTGGTTCTGAGCCCTTCTGGGCCGGAGTTGATTCAGGGGGCATTCAGAATCCGATAATTTTTGAGCTTGAGGGCGGTGCTTAAATCAAGCTCCAGATCAAGATCCTGGCTTTTCTGACCTTCCTGCCAGCTCACCTCCAGAGTGATAAGAATTCTTTCGGGAAATTTTCTCAAATGAAATTTCTGAATCCGGATTTGCTCCATTGCCTTGCGCTTGAGCATCAGAAAATCGGTGAAATCTTCTTTTTTACCTTTCTTGTCACGGTATTCAGGGTCCAGAAACTCAGCAAAACCATCTCTTTGTTCCAGAAGTTTCTTCAGTCGGGATGAGGCCTGTACCAGATCCTGATGAAGGGCTCTTAAGGCTGAGCTTTCCAGCCCCTGGGTACTGATTCGGGAGGAGAGGATGGACGGAAGGTTCGTATCTTGATGATTCTGATGAAGGAGAATCAGGTTTTTCTCGCCCGGTTCAATCTGAATCGGAAGACTGAAGTCCTGAATTCTAAGTTCTGTTTTCCCATCCGGAGCTGGCTGGATCTGGATTTTTCCTCTGGCATCGGTCTGATAGTCTTTTTCAAGAACTGCAACCGTCTGGAGAGGTACTCCGGAAAATGTTCCGATACGGTAATGGGCCTGGGTCATGAATGGGTTGTTGAAGCGGACCGGGTCTGATTTTCGGTTTAAAAGAGTAATGCTTAGAAGGGTCATGGCCCGTTCACGGTATTGAAGTCTTGGTTGAAAATGGGCATTGGGGTTTGCTCCGTTTCCCAGAGAAAATCCAGGAAATATCAAAGCGAGGAAGAGAAGCAGAAATTTCATATCTCTTCTTCTTCGGCAGGAAGAGGGAGCTCTTTTTGAGCCCGACGTACGGTAAAAAGAACAACTCCTGTCAGGATGAGGCCTGTGATGCCAAAGAAGTCCACTGAAGGCTTTAGTGGCAGCACAGGGGAGTAGAACAGGGATTGGGGCAAAGGGATTGGGTTTGACTTGAGATAGAAGTCAGCGGCCCACCAGATGAGAGCGGAAAGAAGCAGGGAAAAGAAGGAGAGGCAGAGATGGATCAGCCCAAGGGCCCGGAGCAGAATTCCCCGGTTCATCCCAAGCCACAGGAGAGTTCTGAATTCCTGATTTTTACGAAGATAAATCAGATACACACTTGAGCTCAGACTCATCAGAATGAAAAGCAGCATTCCGGTGAAGATGACAGAGTGCAGATCTTTTTGAATCGCAAACAGTTTCAGGGTTTCGGCAAACTGCTCCTGCCAGGAGCGAATGCGGTGATGCCGGGTCAGCGGGTGCCCGGACAGAAGCCGGGCAAGCTCATCCGCTTCAGAGGCATCTTTTAAATGAAGTTCCAGAAGATTGAACCAGCTTTCCCCCAAAAAAGTCTCTTGCAGGGGCTTTAGAGGGATATGGATCGTAAATCGTTTTTCCGGCAGATGGAAATCTTCAAACAGGCGCTGAGGGTAGATGCTCAGGGTTTGTCCGTCCAGAAGCGTGATTTCGGCTTTGCAGGGCTTTTTCAGATCCTCAAACAGACTCATGGGCCAGTTGGTGGGAAGGGCTCCGGAAATCTTAGGGCACAGACTCGGCCAGAAAGTCAGATGATCCTGGTTTTGAACCGGTTCCACTCCGCGAAGCAGGATTCCCTGGGCAAACTGGGGGAGGCTTAGAATTGCCTGAGTCAGAAAAACCTCACGCGATGAATCGAGTTTCGTGGACAGGGTCTTCGGGAGTGGGACAGGTTCTTCAAACCAGGAGGATTCCGGCCGGATCAGAACGTGGGGATGAGTTGACTGAATCTGATCCAGAAAGTCCTGCTCCATGCCGGAGAACAGGGCGTAGGAGAGGTTCAGGAGAGCATGGCCTGTAGCCAGCATGAGGTAGGGCAGAAAGAGCAGGCGGATCTGGGAGCCGAAAAGCCTGAAAACCAGGAAGGAGGCAACTTCCCGAAGCTTCATGCCTTCAGGGTTTTGAGTTCAGCCAGAAGCTCGCGCATGGCTCCGTAGTTATTCATGGGAAAGAGGTGCAGTCCGCCCAGTTCGTTGAGACCGTCTCTGAGAAAATCGGTGACTACCTGAAGGGCCTCATCCTGATGATTGTTCTTTTTCAGACGGGCCAGAATTTCCGAGGGTACAAAAAGGCCGGGGACATTCTGGTTGAGCCACAGTGAGGATTCGTAGTCCTTCAGGAGCATGGTGCCGATGATGGAAGGAGCCGTGACTTCTTCTGTTACCTTGAGGTATTCCCTGACGGTTCTCATCTGAAAGACAGGCTGAGTCTGAAAGAAGCTGGCTCCGGCATCCACCTTTTTCTGCATTTTTTTGGCTTCATTGATCAGATTGATGGCCGTCGGATTTGCCGTTGCGCCGAAGTAAAGCCGGGATTTCTTGTTGAGCTTTCCCCCACCGGAATGAAGTCCCTGATTCATTTTCTTCATGATCTTCATCAGGACCATGGAATTCCCCTGGAAGACACCCTTGGTTTCGGGGATGTTGCTGTGCTTGGGAGCATCTCCGGTCATGACCAGAAAATTACTGAGATTGAGGGCTTCGCAGCCAATCAGCCAGCTCTGAAGTCCTAAAAGGCTCATATCCCTCATGGTGATATGGAGGATGGTTTCCACTCCGAATTCCCGGGCGACAATCGCACCGAATGCCATAGGATCCATTCTGAGCTTAGCCACCGGGCAGCAGGCGATATTGAGGGCATCGACATGGGGGATGAGGGGTTCGATTTCCTTGAGGATTTTTTTGACACCGGAACCGCGGGGGGGATCGATTTCCAGAGTGAGGGTGAAAGCTTTCTGATTGAGCTTCTCGCGAAAGAGCATAGAGCCTCTGCTCCGATTTTGAATGAATTTGCGGTATAATAGCAGCCTTTTTTGTGGTGTTCCACGATTTCTATTTGGGGGGAAGGCTCATGATGCGTCGCAATCTGGCCTGTATCATCAACTACGGCTGTCAAATGAATGAGTATGAATCCTCGACGGTGGGCAAGATGCTCACGGGAGCGGGTTATGAGCTGACCAGGGATCCGGACGAGGCCGAGGTTGTGATCCTGAATACCTGTACGGTCAGAGACAAGGCCGATCAGAAAGTGTGGAACCGCCTGGAGCATCTGCTTCCCCAGAAGCGCAGAAGCAAAGGGGAAAAGAAAATTGGTCTGATGGGCTGTATGGTGGCTGCCCAGAAAGAAGCCCTGATGCAGAAGCATCCCGAGATTGATTTTCTGGTGACTCCTCTGGAGCTTTCCGGCATTGGCCGGATTCTGGCAGATGTGACGGCCAGACGCTTTGAGGACTATTCCGTTTATGAGCATCAGAGTGAGGGTGAGGAAGTTTCCAATAACCACATCTATATGCCGATTCAGACGGGCTGTAATTTCAACTGTACCTACTGCATCGTGCCGTCCGTAAAGGGTCGGGAAATCAACACGTCAGCGGAAGAAATCATCTCAAAGATTCATTCTCAGGTACAAAACGGAATTACGGAAGTCACTCTTCTGGGCCAGACCATCAATTCCTGGAGGCACGAGAAAATGCGCTTTGCCGATCTTCTGGATCTGGTTGCAAGCCGCTTTCCAGATGTCTGGATTCGTTTTCTGACTTCCCATCCCGTTCTTTTTGAAAACCGGATTCTGGATATTGTGGCGCGATATGACAATCTTTGTCCCTGGTTTCATATTCCGGCCCAGAGTGGAAGTTCCAGGGTTCTTTCTGCCATGAAAAGAGGTTATGACCGGAAACGCTATCTGGAACTGGTATCGGCCATGCGCGAGGTTCCCGGAGCCTGTCTTTCCACAGACATGATTTGTGGTTTTCCGACAGAAACCGAGGAGGAGTTTCAGGAATCTCTCAGCCTTCTAAAAGAGGTTCGTTTTGAAACGGCCTTTCTTTTCTACTACTCGGAAAGAAGAGACACCAAAGCAGCTGCGATGGAAGGTTCCTTGCCGGAAGAGGTTCGCAAAGAGCGCCTGAAGCGTATGGTGGACGTGCAAAGAGAGGTTCAGACGAAGCGGTATGCGGAGTTTGTGGGACAGGAGTTTTTCCTTTCTGCCCAGGCGATCAGCCGGCGGGATGACAACATGCTGAAAGGCAAGGGGCAGAACGGTATGCCCGTGCTTTTTTCCGGAGATCCCAGCATGCTGGGCAAGCGCTTTTTGGTGAAAATTACGGATAGCACTTCCCAGAGTCTTCTGGGTGAAATCGTTTCATGAGAGTCCCACTCAGTCAGGCCCCGATTTCGGAACCTATTTATCAGGAGGCCGCAAGCCTTGGGTATGCCGAGCCAATCTGTACCTGGCTTGCCAGAAGTTCGGGGGCCGGCCGGGAAGGAAGCCTTGCCGGATTCCTGCAAAAATCCTCCCAAGGGCTTCACGATCCTTTCCTGCTTCCGGATATGGAAATCGCCGTGAAGCGGGTTGCCCGGGCACTGAAAAATCAGGAGCAGATTCTGATTCATGGTGATTTTGATGTGGATGGTCTGAGTGCCTCAAGTGTCCTTTACTGGGGACTGCGAAAAGCCTGCCGTCATGCCCGCCCCCGTGTGTTTTTGCCGCATCGCTTCATGGGTGGGCACGGGATTCATGCCGCAAATCTGCAGGAAGAAATTCAAAAAGGGGTTTCCCTGGTCATTACCGCAGATTGTGGTCTTGGTTCGGCTGAAGCCATCCGGGAGCTGCAGACCCAGGGGGTCGATGTGATCATTACGGATCACCATCTGCCCGAGGGGGAGATTGCCGAAGCCTGCGCCGTGGTTCATCCCCGTTCCGGGTCCTACCCGTTTGAGGGGCTGGCTGGTGTCGGGGTGGCCTATAAGTTTGTGGAGGCTCTTTTGTCTTTTCTGCATGGTCAGGATTCGGAAATCTGTGTTTCCACCCTTCAGAACTGCATTGATTACGTGGCGATGGGAACCATTGCTGATGTCATGCCACTCTATGGGGAAAACCGGATTCTGGTTTCAAGAGGGCTTGAGCATATGATGCAAAGCCGCCTTCCCTTTCTGAAGGATTTCTGGATGCGCCGGATTCTCAAGCTTGAGCTTGGGGAGTCCTTTGATGAGGATCACATTGGCTATTTCATGGCGCCCCGCCTCAATTCGGCGTCACGTCTGGAGTCAGCCTGGCCGGCATTTCGTTTTTTGACGGCCATCAAGCTCGAGGATGTAACCGGGTATGGAGAAAAACTGGAAACTCTGAATCAGGAACGCTCCAAACGCCTCAAAAATCTGAAAGGTTCGGAGAATCTGGAGATCATAGATTTCGCAGACCTCCCGGTTGTCCTGATTCATACCCACAGTGATGAAATCGGCCTTCTGGGGTTAGTGGCCTCCCAGTTTGCGGAAGAATACGGCAAATGTGCCCTGGCCTTTGGAATGAATCCGGAAGGGCTTTTGTCCGGATCGGCTAGGACCCGTTCCGGCTATTCTCTGAAACTTCTTCTGGAAGAGGTTGGGGAAATTCTGGAGGGTTTTGGAGGACATCATCAGGCTGCGGGGCTTCGTCTGCACCCGGAAGCTTTTTCGGATCTGGTCGAAGCCATCCGTCAGGTGCCGGCCCGAAGATACAGTTTCGGAGAAACTGAAATCAAAGGGTTTGATGCCTGGGTTGGACTGCATCAGATTGATCAGAATTTTGTCGAATCCATGCTATCTCTGGGGCCTTTTGGAGAAGGAAACCCTCGCCCTGTGTTTGGAATCCGGGACTATACACTGATTCGCGCTCGTAGGGTAGGTCGGGAGAACCGGGATCTGAGCCTGACGCTGAAAGGTCCGGGAGGATGTCAGCTCAATGGAATTGGATTTGGCCTTGCTGATATGCAGCCGGAAATGGAATCCAGGAAAACTCCGGTATACGGGACACTGGGCTTCAACTATTTTGGGGGGCGCCGGATTCAGCTTCAGTTGATGGGGTTTGCCCGCCTGGATGAAACGGCCTGAGACTCAGGCGATTTCCTGCCAGGCCGTCCCTTTGGTCGTCGCAGCTTCCCGAATCAGGGCTTCTCTTTCGGCTTTTCCCAGTTTCGGGGACCATTCCTTCATCCAGGAAGCCAGATGATTTGGAAGGGGTCTGACTCTTAAGGCAATATAGGATGCCAGCTCAAGAGCCAAGGTTTTATTTTCCGGGTGAAGAGAAGTAAAGGTGCTTCCCCAGCGCAGGACTTCTTCCGTGTTTCTGGATTGAATCAGACAGCGCAAAGCCTGAATCTTCATCTTCAGGGGGGCATTTCTGAGCCAGTGCTCCCCGGAAAGAGTCGGGGCAAATTTCAGGAAATTCGGGGCATCCTGATTGCGGATAGCCTGAATCAGAGCTTTGACATGCGGATCCTTATGCTTACGCTGGGGGCGCAGATTCCAGAGAATCCAGGGAAGGGTGAGCGGGGGAAGCCAGAGCCCAAGACGAAAGAGCAGGGGCAGGGGCAATACGGCCTGAAACCAGACCAGCTGAACATCGGTTTCAAGCTCTGTGAGAATCTCCCGGATCATGGCTTTGGATTCTTTGAGATTGGCGGGTGCCTGGGTCTTTTCGATCTGGGTCTCTTCACCCGGAAGGATGTTTCGGGCGTTGGCCAGATCTCCGATCTGATCTTTTCGCATGGCTTCCAGGCGGGCCACGCTGTCATCACTCATCTGTCCAATCGGGACAATGCCAGAAGAGTCGATTTTCGGCTGGACTTCTTCCAGAAGGCGTTCCAGACGGGGGGCAAAGTCCGGCAGGGGTTCGAAACGATGGGCATAACCGAACCAGGCCAGACTACTGAGTTCAAGAATCAGCAAAGCTAAACAAATCAGATGCATAAGAGTCTTTTCATTATGTAAAAGGATTGCATTCAGAATCAAGTCCATAAGGACAACAAGGGCTCAAAGTGAAGGAAATTTGTTACGCGCACCTTTCAAACTGCCGAAACGGTTTGTGTTTGGGAGGAAATCATGATGGTTCGTACATCAAAGATGCTTCTGACCCTCTTCATGCTGGGTCTGTTGGTTCTTGGTCTTGCAGGTTGTGGGGACTCGGGAGTTGACAATGGAGTGATCACCGGAACTGTATTCAGCAATCGCTCGGGTGGGGCCGCTACCAAAACTCCGGAACCCAGTGTGAGCGTGGTTGCTGTCTATCAGGAAGAGCCACAGGTGATTCGTAACGCTGTATCCGATCAGAATGGCCGCTATACCATTCCCAACCTGATTGTGGGGAAATGGTCGCTTGGGTTTTCCAAGGATGGCTTCAAGACCATTACGGCTTCGGAAAAATCCGATGAAACCACCGGGGCGACTTCTGCGATTGGTGAGGGCAATATCAAGCTTTATGTCGAAAACGGTTCCACCAGTCCGGCTCCGGACGTGACCCTTCAGCAGAAACCACCGGAAGGGGATGCGACCGTGATCATCAACCTGGTGGATAATTCTACCGGGGAAAGGATCAACGGGGCAACGATCACTCTGGGAACCGCGACGACCTCCAATTCTTCCAATGGTCAGTATGTTCTGGTTGTTCCGGTGACAGCTCCGGAAAATGGCAGTGTGGCCCAGCAGCCCCAGACTCTGGTGATTGCCGCTGAAGGCTATCAGGGAGTTGCTCAGGGGTCGGATGGCCAGAACAGTCAACTCAATGTCCTGGCAGGGCAGACCGTGGAATATGTGATTTCCATGCAGCCCAAGACGGGCTTCATCGAAGGCCGTCTCTCCTTATCCAAGTTTGAAGCCCTTTATGACATCACCAGTTTTCAGGTCAGTATTGACGGTTTGAGGTTGGACCAGAACGCCGCAATCTCGGGGAATGGAGATTTTTCGATTGAGGTTCCGGTAAGAACCTCGACCAACAACCGTTCTTATACTTTAAGGGTTACCGGAAGAGGAATTCTGGAGCAGGTGGTCAACAATATTCTGGCTCCGCAGGCCGGGGCAGTGAGGGTGGAAGTTCCTCCCCTGACTCCGGAGACAGTCACGATTGTTGGTCAGGTCATTCGGCCGAACACCAGCTATCCTGTGGTTGTGGACGGTCTGGGGCTTCAGGGCGGAGTAACCGGCGGGGCCATCAACTGTGTGGGGAATGTGGTTGGTTCGTACAGCATTGATGGAGTTCCGGTGAATACGGCCAACCAGATTACACTCTCGGCCACGGTTTTTACCTGTGGTGATGCCCAGAATCCAGTGCTGGAGAATCCGGCAGCAGGGGTGAAATCGGTCGGTTTTACGGCCACGAATAATGGTAGCGGGGTCTTCTCAGCGCCCACACTTGGTGGCAGCGGCGGAAACTAAGCACTCCTCGAAGCGCCATGGAGGGCTTCGAGACGGGGAGGAAGGCAAACATGAAAAAAATCGGTATCATCAGCATATGCGTGGCTTTGGGGGTTCAGACAGCCCAGGCACGTTCCGCTGCGGGCCAGGCAGCGGCCTACCTCAAGTTTGGGGTGGATGCTCGCATTCTGGGTCTGGGTGGTGCCGGGACGGCCATCAGCCAGGATGTCAATTCAACCTACTGGAACCCTGCGGGTCTGGCCGGACTTGAGCATCGTGAAGCTGCGGCCATGCATACATCCCTGAGCCTGGATCGAAACTACAACTATTTTGGCTATGCCGCACCAGCAAAGAAAGGCTGGAGCTTCGGGGTGGGATATCACCGTTTTTCGGTGGATGGAATCCCGGAAACCCGTATCCATAGCGGCGATATTGATGGCAACGGACTTCTGGACGATCCGATCTTAAGTGGAGAGACAGATGGGAATCCTCTGGCCGGAGGCCGGGCAACGGCTCCTGTCAGAATCTTTTCCTATTTTGAGGATGCAGAAGAGAACTTTACCCTGAGTGTGGCCCGTGACTTCGATCAGAAACTGGCTTTGGGGGCGAGTGTGAAATTCCTGCAGCAGGATCTTTTCACGGAAAGTGCAGATGGGGTCGGCTTTGACTTTGGTCTTCAGTATCAGGCCTCCAAGCGCATTACTTTGGGAGCTGCCGTTCGGGATGTGGGAGCTTCTCTGAAATGGACAACGGGCCGTAAGGACGATGTTCCGGTCAATGCATCTGTTGGTGGAGCTTTTCATGTAAGGCATGACACCAATATCGCAGTGGATGTGATCAAGCGGGAGCATGAGGAAACGGCATTGCGTCTTGGTGTTGAAAAGTGGTTTCTTGATCGCTACGGTCTGAGAATCGGGAGCAATGAGGGAGAGTTCACAGCCGGAGCTTCGGCAAAGGTCAATGAATGGTCCTTTGATTATGCATATAATGACCAGGACTTGGGGAATGTTCAGCGGATTTCCGCGAAACGTCGTTTTTAGTGTTTTTTTGGGCGGCTTTCTGGGGTTATCCCTGGCTGCCAACGGGGAATTTCCTCAGATCGAAAGACGTCTGGCCAGGCGTCCTCTGCCGACTGAGTTTCTCCCGAAAGATGACTTTCCCCAACTCTCGGAAAACCTGACTGGCAGAGGGGAAGACTTCGAACTGGAATGGGTCCTTGGGACACGGGGTTCGGAGCCGGGGCAGCTTCTTCTGCCGACTCATGTTGAGCTGGGAGAGAGTACTTTCTGGGTTACGGATTACGGAAATCACCGGGTTCAGGAATACGACCTTAGTGGTAACTTTTTAAGAGTCATGCCCTTTGAACATCTGAAACAGCCGATTCAGGTCCGTTTTTCCCAAGGGCGTTTCTACGTGGTGGATCGCGATTGCCCTTGTGTAAGGGTTTATGAATCTGATGCGAGCTTTGCGGGAAATATCGGCGGGGAAGGCAATCTGGAGGGTGAACTGAACCGCCCCAATTCCCTGGCCCTGGATGGGAAAGGGCTTTTATGGGTTTCCGATGACGCCAGTGGCAAGGTCGAGATTTTTGCCCTGCAGAAGCTGTTTGGCCGTGGTTCCCACTATTTCATGAATATTGATGAATATCAGCCGGAAGTGACTCTGCGTTCGCCGAAAAGCCTGATCTGGTCACCAATAAACCGCGAAATGCTGATGGTGGACAGTGGGACGGCCAGGGTTCTGGCTTTTGACACGGAAGGGAACTACTTAAGAGATGTCCTGTCCTGGTCCCAGAATCAGGGGACCAGGGTTTTCATGCCTCAGTCCCTTGCTGTGGATGAGGCCGGGGGCATGTATGTAGCAGATCATATTGCTCATCAGATTCTGAAATACGGGCCTCAGGGGGAGCTTCTGGGGGAAGTTGGGGTGGCGGGTCAGATACCGGAGTTTCTGCTTCTGACGGCAGAGGATACGGCCCGTACTGAAAGCCGGGAGTTACGCAGGGAGGGCTTTCTGGTTTCGGATTCCCAGTTGAAATTCCCAATGGGTATGGCGGTGACCGGGGTTGGCGATCTTCTGATTGCCGACTGGGGTAATAACCAGGTCAAATTTTTCTCCCGATCCTACTGGCGTAAGGGGGCCCAGGCCTATAAGGAAGGAAAGCTGGAGCTGGCCATCAGCTATTTTTTGCGCTGCCGGCCCCAGGCTCAGGCCTATCACCTGGTTGAGTTTTATCTAGCCATGTGTCATTATTACCTGGGCGATTCTGATGCCCAATTTGAGCAGAAACAGAAGCATTTTCACCAGGCTCGAAGCCTTTTTGAAACCCTGATGCTGAAAAGCAAAGTGGGGCGTTTTAAGAATGACTGGATTGCCGAGAGGGCCCGGTTTTATCTGGCGCGTGTGAATGCCCTGCTCGTTGAACGCTGAAACAATCTACGAAGGTCAGGCATGAAGAGAATCAAACTGGGCGATGCACTGGTCGAGAAAGGCCTGATCACCGCTGAGCAATTGCAGGAGGCCCTTACCAAGGGCAAGCTGGCAGGCAAGCGTCTTGGAACCATTCTTACTGATATGGGGCTGGTGACGGAAAAGGAAATCGTTAAGGTCCTTTCCGAGCAGCTCAATGTTCCCCAGATTGATTTGAGCAATTACCTGATCGAGCCCAGTACCGTCAAGCTGATTCCTGAAGCGATGGCCCGCCGTCACCAGTTGATCCCCATTAACAAGGTGGGCAACAAGCTGACCGTGGCCATGGTGGATCCGCTCAATATTCTTGCAATTGATGATGTCTCCATTCTGACCGGCATGGTGGTCAAGCCCGTAATTGTTACGGGCAAGGATCTGAACGACGCTCTTGATGAGGCATACGGAGATGCTTCCAAGACCGGCGAACTGATGGAAGAAATCGGGGATGTCGGCCAGGCATCTGAAGATGATCTGGCAGAAGAGCTCTCCGGAGAACTGGGTGAAAATGATGCCCCGATCATCAAGCTGGTGAATCTGATCATTTCCCAGGCTGTGAACAAGGGTGTATCGGACATTCACATCGAGCCCTTTGAGAAGGAGCTTCGGGTTCGCTACCGTCTGGACGGAGTTCTGAATGTAGACATCAAGCCTCCCAAGAAAGCCCAGGCTGCGATTACCTCCCGCCTCAAGATTATGGCGGATCTGGACATCGCTGAAAAACGCCTGCCTCAGGACGGCAGGATTAAAATCAAGGTAAACAACCGCACGATTGATCTGAGGGTTTCGACTCTTCCCTGTACCTGGGGCGAGAAAATCGTAATGAGGATTCTGGATCAGTCCTCTCTGAAGGTGGATCTCGGGGCCCTTGGTTTTGAACCGGCAACCTATGAGCGCTTCAAGGACGGGATTGGACATCCCTATGGCATCATTCTGATTACTGGTCCGACCGGTTCCGGAAAGACAACCACGCTTTATTCCGCAATGGCTTCCCTGAATACTCCGCACGTAAACATCATGACAGCGGAGGATCCGGTCGAGTATCAGCTGGAAGGGATCAACCAGGTTCAGTGCCGGGCAGATATCGGTCTGACTTTTGCTTCGGCCCTGCGCTCGTTTCTTCGGCAGGATCCGGACATCATCATGGTGGGGGAGATTCGTGACTTTGAAACTGCCGAGATTGCGATCAAGGCATCCATGACGGGTCACCTTGTGCTTTCCACCCTTCACACCAATGATGCCCCCGGTACGGTCGGTCGTCTTCTGAACATGGGTGTGGAGCCTTTCATGGTCACATCTTCCGTCGTTCTGATTCAGGCCCAGCGTCTTGTGAGGACGATCTGCAAGGACTGCAAGACGGAATACCGGGCCGGCAGGGAAATCAAGGAAAGCTTCGGGATTACCGAAGAGCTTCTGGCCCATATCGATCTCAAGCATATCGATGCCAATAATTTCCGCCTTTACAAGGGAGCCGGCTGTGATACCTGCGGTGGTTCCGGGTACAAGGGAAGGATGGGGATTTACGAGGTCATGACCATGACGGAGAACATGAAAACCCTGATTCTTCGTGGCGGTTCGACTCAGGACATCACAACCCTGGCTCGTAAAGAAGGCATGCTCACCCTGAGGGAATCAGCCATGCGCAAGGCCCTCATTGGTATTTCCACTCTGGATGAAGTGGTGCGTGTGACCGCTGGTGGTCACTAATCAGGGAAATTCCCGGGAGTAATTCATGTTCGTACTCAATGATCTCTTGAATCTGGTGGTGGACAACGAAGCCTCCGATTTGCACCTGACGGTGGGAATTCCTCCGGTGATCCGGGTGGATGGCGAGCTCGTAAAAACCGATCTGGACGTTTTGACTCCAATGGATACGCGATCCCTGGTGTACAACATGCTCACTTCCGAGCAGCAGAAGGAATTTGAGGAAACCATGGAGCTGGATCTTTCCTACTCCGTGCATGGTTTTGGCCGTTTCCGTGTGAATGTCTACCGTCAGCGTGGCTGTATTGCAGCTGCTTTCAGGATCATTCCCTCTTCGATTCCATCGCTTGATGAGCTGGGAGTTCTGCCGGTCTGCCGCAAGTTTTCCGAGATGCATAAAGGACTGGTTCTGGTGACCGGGCCGACAGGTTCCGGGAAGTCCACAACCCTGGCCGCCCTCATTGATACCATCAATGAAAACCAGCGCAAGCACATCATCACGATTGAGGATCCGATCGAGTATCTGCACTATCACAAGAAATCGATTGTGAATCAGCGTGAGCTGCACGTGGATACGATTTCCTTCAACGAAGCCCTAAGGCACGTTCTGCGCGAGGATCCGGATGTAGTTCTGGTAGGGGAGATGCGTGATCTGGAGACGATTCATGCAGGTATGACCCTGGCAGAAACGGGTCACCTTGTCTTCGGAACCCTTCACACTACCGATGCTGCCCAGACCATCAACAGGATTGTGGATATGTTTCCACCCCACCAGCAGTCTCAGGTGACAACCCAGCTTTCCTTTGTGTTAAGGGGCGTAATTGCCCAGCAGCTGATTCCACTGGCTTCTGGTAAAGGGCGTGTGGTGGCCCAGGAAATCCTGCTGGCCAATTCTGCTGTACAGAACTGTGTGCGGGAGCACAAAATTCAGCAGCTTTACACGATTATGCAAACTTCCCAGAATCTGGGGATGGCCACTTTTGAAAATTCCCTTAAGAATTTATATAAGCGCGGGGAAATTACCTATGAAGAGGCCATGCGTCATTCCACCAAGCAGGACGAACTGTCAAGAATGCTGAAGGAATAGGCTTTTCCTGCATTGAACCGTTCTTCCGATCAAACGTATAATGGAAGAATCGGGCGGGAGGTTTCATGGCAACTTACGCATATAAAGCGAAAAATCTGGAAGGGAAAGTCCTTCAGGGTGAGATCGAAGGGGATAGTGAGGCTCAGGTAAGGGCCCGTCTTCGGGAACGTGGCTATTTCGTTTCCAAGCTGGAAAAGAAGCAGCAGGCTTTTTCCATCAACATCTTTGGGGGTAAGGTTACATCCAAGGATGTTTCCATTTTTGCCCAGATGTTTTCTGTCATGATGTCTTCCGGGGTGCCTCTGGTACGCTGTCTGGCCATTTTGCAGCAACAGACCGAAAATCCGGCTTTTGGTAAGATACTGGGCCAGGTCAGAACAGATGTTGAAGGGGGTTCCACCCTTTCTTCGGCATTGGGCAAGCATCCGAGGGTATTTGACGTATTGTTCGTGAATCTTGTTCGTGCCGGTGAGGCCGGGGGTATTCTTGATGGGATTCTCAAGCGCCTTGCGACCTATCTTGAAAGCTCGGAAGCTTTGAAATCGAAGGTCAAGGGAGCCCTGACCTATCCGGTGGTGATTCTTTCGATTGCCGGCCTGATCGTACTGGCTCTTGTGATGTTCGTATTGCCTCAGTTCAAGTCGATCTTTGAATCCATGAATGTGGAACTTCCGGCAGTGACCAAGTTCCTGCTGGCGATGTCTGACATTCTCATCAACTGGTGGTTTGTTATCATTCCCTGCATTTTCCTGATCCCGATTGCTATTCTCGAGTTCTTCAAAACCGATCGGGGCTCAAGAATTTACGATGTGAATATCTTAAGGGTTCCGGCTATCGGGATGATGATGAAGAAGCTGGCGGTAGCCCGTTTTACCCGTACCCTTGGAACCATGATTACTTCCGGGGTGCCGATTTTGCAGGCTCTTGAGGTTACGGCGGCAACTGCCGGGAATTGCGTCATCAAGGAAGCTGTGGATGAAACCCGCAACTCGATTCGGGAAGGGGAAAGCATTGCTGAGCCCCTGAAGAATTCGCGGGTATTTCCTATGATGGTGGTCCAGATGATTTCGGTGGGTGAAGAAACCGGGGAACTGGACAAGATGTTGATGAAGATTGCCGACTTTTATGAGGTGGAAGTAGACAATGCCGTGAAAGGCCTGACTTCCATCATCGAGCCGGTTGTGATTGTACTGATGGGTCTGATTATCGGTGGTATCGTCCTTGCGGTCTTTATGCCCATGTTGACCCTGGTGAATAGTCAGTAAAAATAATTTGAACGGGAAGACTCTTAAGGCGTCTGAATGTTAGAGTGTTTGCACTTTGCAAAAGGAGTAACAATGAAGAGGATGAATCGCCGCGGCTTTACTCTCATCGAGCTGATGATTGTGGTCGCCATTATCGGGGTACTGGCAGCCATTGCGGTTCCCAACTTCCGTGAAGCCCGCCGCAAATCCAATATGCGGGCCTGCTATGCCAATCAGAAAACCATTCTGGGGGCTCTGGAAATGTACAATCTGGACTATGGGATCAGCATGACGATAAACGGAAAAGCTAGTCTGGAGATTTTGAAGAGTGAAAATTATCTTTCCTCAGTTCCGGATGATCCAGGATGCGCTACCGGTGAGCAGAACTATCAGTCCAATGATGCGGGCGATGTCTGGTGTACGTTCCACGGAGCGATCGATACATGTATGGATAGTTCATGTAACGAAGCTGGCACCGGAAAATGCGGTTCCTGATCGGACCAGATTTCTATCAAATCCCGCTTCGGCGGGATTTTTTTTTACCTTGGGGCCGGCTCTGGATGAAGGAGGAAGGGGTCTCCTGTTATACTCCCTGTCTTCATGCGCACAAATTCGTGGGCCTATTTCCTTTTTTGTCTGTTTTTGTTCCTCAATTCCGGTTTTGGAGCCATTTCCGTCTTCCGTTATGAAGAGGAACCCAATGAGGGCGATCATGTGATTGAAGGTTTTGAAAATGGGGCTCAGTTCCTGTCTCCCTTCCAGTATGTGATTGAAGTTTCCAATGAACCCCTGATTCTTTCCAGTGAGGGGGAAGTGGAAGTCGCCTTTTACAACCAGTTTGGCCAGATTCTCCATGTAGGGGAAATTACTCATCCCCCCTTCAATAACCCGACGAATCCTGAGCTTCTGGTGCGCAGTCCGAATCTGCCCATGCTTGAGGGCCGGACCCAGCTTCTGGCCTGGGCCAGAGAGGCTGATGGCAGGCCTGTTTTTATTGAAATTCCCAATCCTCCCGGAACTTTCAATATCCCGATTGCCCTGAATAACGGTGCAGTGACCTGTGTGCCAGCGGCGGCCGGGGGAAACTGTACCGTGACTTTTACTCCCCCCGCCGGAGCTGCTGTGGTCATCAGTGTCCCGGCGGGTCCAGCAGTTCCTGCCGGGGCTGATTTTCCGGCCAATACGGCGGTGGCGGTGACGGGGGCGACGGCGAGCAGTCTGACCACTGTTACCGGGGAGACAGGGCCAACCCCCTGGTTTTTTGGCCCCCATGTCTTCCAGGAAGGGGTGGCCCAGGGGGATTTCATCTTTATTGATACGGATCAGGGGCCACCAGCCAGTCCTTTTATCAACCATTTCCGCTGTCAGGGAACCCCGAACTGCATTGATGCCCCCTTGCTGGTGGAAGTTCCTCGGGGGAGCACGGATCCTTTGTTCAACCGTTTTCGCTATACGGTGGTTTTCAATAAGCTGGATTTGTTCAATGCAACCAATTCCGCCGGAACCGGGGTGCCTCTGACCCTGGAATACAGCGGTTTTGTTTTTAATAATCCTTCTCTTTTTGGGCAGAATGGTCTTCCGGGGGCGATCCCCAAGCCGGAATCCAATGCCTTTGTGGACAGCAATCTCTTTGCGGTCCAGTTCTCGTCGTCAATCAACCCGGAGATTGCCCGGAAAACCACGATTACCGGACCCTATGCGATTTCTGTTCAGGTGGGGACTCCCGGGACTCCTCAGGTAACTTATCCGGATGAAGATATTGCCTTCCCCTATAACAGCCCGATCTATCCTTCCGAAACACCTTTTCCAGTGAAATACCCTTTTGGCCCGAGCCTTGCCCCGGGCCTTTACCAGACCTTTACCTACAACTTCACCGCCATGCTGGATGGGGATTATGAAATCTGGGCCAGTTCGGATGACTTTCTGGCTGCCCTGACCCGAAACGGCCAGAGCCCGGGTTCCCTGCTTCCCAGTGGACAGAGAGTGGCTGGTACGACGACGGTGATCCAGGTGATCCGGGACACTTTGCCTCCCAACAGTTTTGAGGTCTCTTTTGATCCCCCCCAGCCCTTTCTGATTGTCGGGGATCAGGAAGAGCCTCCCATGCCCTATACAACCTATCAGGCGGAAGTTTTCAGGATTTCCGGAAGGGTTGATGATGAGCGCAATGACGAAAATACCGTTCAGGTGGATTTGCGCCGGGATGACGGACTGCTTGTTACCAGGGCGGGCAAAAATGGTCATTTTGAGCAGATTCCTACTTTTGCCGGTAATTTTACCCAGATCATTGACGTAAGCCCCGAAGATCCTGATTCTACTGCCTCTCCCAGCGGTCCTCATCCGGCCATTGGTGGCCAGCGGGGCTATCAGATGCTGATCTATCCGACGGATCCCCAGCTGAATACTTCTGAGACAACCAGAGCTCTCTATCTGATCAAGGACCTGGAGCCCCCCCAGAACCCAATTTTTGTCCTGCCTTCCGTAGGAGTGGGAATTGTGACCAGTACAATTCTTCAGGTCGAGGTTGAAAGTTCCAATGCTTTTGTGCCCAGTCTGCCTTTTCTGGATCTTCGCGAGCACGGTTCCGTGGAAATGGAGCTTTTTGTCATTGATTCAAGCGGTCAGGCTTCCCGGTTTACCACCTTGGGTCAGGGTAACTTCTCTACGGGGGCCTCAGCGAGCTCCAGTCTGGATAACGACCCAAGCTGGAATGTAGCTCCATCCCCCCTGGGGGGTCAGGGACTGACCGGGGTGGATTTCTTCGGGGATGTGCCGGACAGTTTTACGTTTCGTCGGCGCATCAACCTGAATGGTTTTGTGGATGGGCCCATCGATCTGATTGTCAGGCTTTTTGATCAGGTGGGAAATCCGTCTGCCCTGACCACAAGTGTAAGCTTTGTCAAAGATTCTACTGGACCCCAGATCATTATTTCGGATCAGGATCGGGAAGAAAGCGGACCGGACAATAACTACCCCGGCCCGAACCAGCTGGGAGCGGATAACGATCAGTATGTGATTTCCCTGATTTCTCCTGAGCTCACCGTGGACAATGGGCCAGGAGCAGCCGCCCCCCAGATTCCGGATCCGGGCAATGCCGATACCCTGATTCTGAAGGGCCGGGTTGTGGATGGAATTACCCGGGTGGATCGGGTGGAGCTGACTTCGGCTCATGTCAGTAATCTGGTATCCGATGTTTCTGGTCTCAACGTTACTGATGCCGCATTTGAATTTCAGGTCGATGTAACGGCGATTCCGGAGTCGGTCAGGGAAGTCATCCAGCTTCGTGGCTTTGATGAAAACAATATCGGGGGAGCGGTTCGCTCGATCGAAGTCATGCGGGATGTGGAGCCAGGACGTTCTCCCAATGTGATTGAGCCGGCCCTGATTGCCACGACCGGAAAGCATCAGATTTATACTTCTGCGGACCGGATCCGGATTCGGGGGCAGCTGGATTCCCGGGATGCGGTGGAAATCGAAGGGCTACCTTCAGCTGACTTCTTTGCCAAGGCTGTGGTTCTGACTCCTTCAACGGCTCCGGGGAGCTTTGTAACGGGTCAGGCGGTTCCAAGGCTTCCCCGTTCTTCTCCCCAGTCCATTCCAAGAGAAGACAGTTTCTTTCGCTCCTTTCCCAGTACTTCCACGGTGGCTTCCTATTTTGTGACCCGTCCGGATGAGGAAGGAAGTTTTGATCTTGAGGTTCCAATTACCCATTTTCCGGCCAATCCTTCCATACCTACGACGATCTGGGTCCAGGCTATTGATGCTCTGGATAATACGGATCCTTCCCAGGCGGTTCCTGTGGAAGTCTTCTACCTTCCAGATGGGGCTCCGGTGGCTTCCCTGTCCCTGGTGGATTTTTTCGGTCTTCCCGGTGAAACCGATGTCTTTCCTCCGGTGAGTCTCCCTCCCTCCCTTCTGACCTCGCTTTTTACTCCGATTGAACCAGTGAGACTGAGGCTTAGGACTTTTGTACCCATGATTCAGGCTCCGGTGCTGGAGTTAAGCCAGTTTGGTTCTGATCCGCTGGCGGCTGAAGTGCTTACGGCTGTGGGGACTACCGATGGAGCCACCCAGATCTTTGATTACCTCTACTCTGTCCGCTCCCGTCCGGGGCAGTTTGATGGCCAGGTGGCAGCAAACATCTTTGGGGGCGTTGACCTGTTTGGCCAGCCCGTTCAGTCCAGTTCGGTCACCACCGTATTCTATGTGGATTCTCTGGCTCCCAATGTGGTGACAACGGGCCCGGACTTTGTCCAGATCGCGATTCAGCCCGATTTTCAGCCAGTTCAGGGCCAGAGGCTGAATCAGAGCAATTTTATCGTGGCTGTGAATTTCAATGATTTCCTGCCTTCCAACGGAAGTCTGGATCGCTCCGGTGTGGATACTTCGGCCTTGAGTCTGACGGTCAACGGTCCTCTGGCTGTGAATCCGGAATCCGCGGTTGTGATCATTCCAGTAACTCCTCCGGCCGGTTTTGATCTGGCGGTTCGGGTTCCTGGGCTCTTACAGGATGGAGTCTATCGGATTGCGGCAAAAGGACAGGATCGGGTGGGGAACCGCAGGACGTTTTATTCCAATTTCGTCATGGACAGTACCCCGATTGCCCAGCCTTTGATTCTGACAAACCCGACGAATAATTCCGTGATTTCACGTTTCCCGGAAACCGGATCCCAGGCTTTTGTGGATCTGATTGTGGAGAGGCTGGATGTGGATATTCAGGCTTCTGACTTCCAGCTTTTTGACCCTTTTGGCCAGAATGTGGAGTTGACCACGACGACGGTTCTGAGCCTGAATCAGAAACGCAAGTTTCTGGTTTCTGTTCCTCCCTATGATGGCACTTCGGACGGAAACTGGAGAATTGAGATCGAGGCTTTGGATCAATCAGGCAATACGACTTCCAGAATTCATACCTTTCTTCTGGACAGCCTGCCGCCTATAGCCGGAGGATTCTTTCCTTCCCGGGATCTTTGTGTTGGTCCGGTTCAGAACATCATGCAGGTGAATGTTTCGGTTCCCGTTGCCCATAATCTTGCCGTTCCCTCAGGCCTGCATCCGTCTTCAGGTTT
>CAZDAM010000049.1:0-25610 GCA_964503595.1 uncultured bacterium | reverse complement strand
GAAAGAAGGTACGGAAATTCTGATCGTGGAGGGTCAGAAAATTATGCTACTGGGTGCAGTGTGATCGCATGCATCTGACAGTTGGTTTTGGGAGTATCGTTCAGGTTCTGTTCCTCCGTCTGTCACAAGCCGAGTCGAAAAACCTGATCTATCTTTCACAGGACAAGCGGAAAATACTGAACCCAGGCCGGCCAGGAATGCACCTGTCACAGACCAGATCCAGAGAAAGCCCATCCCGGCAGAAGTGAAACATGTCGTAAACTTACGCGATCAGGGCCAATGCACCTTCCACATCAAAGGGAAACGCCGTGAGGGAAGGCGGTTTCTACATCTTCACCATAGAATTCCCGTATCAAAGGGTGGGAAAAATGCGGTGGAAAATCTGATCACGCTTTGTTACTCTAGTGCATAAACTGGGCCGGGAGTAAAATCCGTAGCTCATAGCTTTGAAACGGACCAGGACCTGTCATGAAAACCCTCTCAATTGTGAAACCCGGTGGCCAAAGAATTGCCAGTGGTCAGAAAACCCTTGAAGTCCGAAGATGGCAACCCAATCTCAGGTCTGATGAAGATCTTCTGATTGTGGAAAACAGCCGCTTTCTGCATGAAGAGGGGGAGATGGACCATGACGGACAGGCAGTGGCAATTGTCAGAGTCAAAAATATTCGTCCTTTCCGGCAGGAAGATATGAAAGCAGCCTGTGCCACAGGTTTTGAGCCTGGCTGGCTTGCCTGGGAACTCGAACAGGTGCGTCCTGTCATGGCTTTACATGGGATGCCGGCAGCCCGAGGGATCTATGATCTTGATTTTCAGCCCTTAAAAATTCGGGAAGAGATTCCTGAAGATGCAAAAACCATTTCTGAAGTCATCGAAAAAGCCTTTGAACATGCCCTGCACAGCAATGGAGACGAATCCGGGATTGTCACAAGGCTCAGGGAAAACAATGCTCTAAGCCTTTCCCTGGTAGCCGAGGAAAACGGGGTGCTTCTGGGTCATATCGCCTTCTCTTCGGTTCAAATTTCCGATGGTTCTGAAGGCTGGTTTGGTCTGGGTCCAGTCAGTGTTCTTCCGGAGGTCCAGAAAAAAGGAATTGGCAGAATGCTGATTCAGGAGGGTCTGAAAAGACTTGAGCAAACAAAGGCGCGAGGCTGTGTCCTTCTTGGAGATCCGGCCTATTATTCCCGTCTGGGTTTTCGATCGAATGGCAAGCTTTGGTACCAGAATCTGAATCCAGCCTATATGCAGTTCATCTGTTTTTCAGATGATGAGCCCGAGGGTGAGGTTCATTACAGCAAGGCCTTTGATTCGACCTGAATCAGGAACATTCAAAGATGATCCGCCCTCCATCCCGATTCAGGACATTGCCCTGATTTAAGATACGCTGCAGAATCCGGCAGGTGTCCAGATCAAAGGGCAGGGGAGCATTCTGGGCGGGAGGACTACGGACTTCGGTGATATCAAGCAGGCACCAGTTCTGAATCCAGTACGTCATGGAAAGAGTGGTCAGATTACAGGTTTCCTGAATTCCGACAAGTCCCTGATAAGGCCAGTAAACACTGCTTTTTTCCATGCATTCGGTCAGAGTCCGGTTGAATTCAGCGGCATCATGAACATCTTCACAGGCACCTTTGCAGCGCTTGAGCTGGCGCTGAAAGCAGGGTCCCCGACCTTTTTCCAGTCCCAGAACACGACGGCAAAGTCCAAATTCCCGAATCCAGTTTTCCACCTGGGCAAGTCCCTGACGACGGGTTGGAAAAACACACAGAAGTTCTTTCTGGTGGGGGTTGGGAGCAAGGCTGTCTTCCCAGAGCAGATTCAGATAAGGACTGTTCCCAGGAGTTTCAGCCCGAAGTACGGCCAGTTTTCGCCTGCGTCTGAGGCGTTGATTGTACAAAGGCTGATACTGCTTGATCCTCAGAGCCTCCAGAAGCTGGGCTCCCAGATCTCCGGGGCATGATTCGTAGCCGAATTCCCTGACCCGGGAGAAGAGTCTGGCCTCTTTGGGATCCTGATGCCGGGAAGAGAAATGACTCTTGAGCCGGCTTTGCATGTGAATGGATTTACCGATATAGAGAGGGATTCCTGAATCCCCGAAAAACCAGTACACCCCGGCGGTGTCAGGAACCTCATCCATTGTCTGGCAATGAATCAGTAAGGGAGGAAGGGTATTGGGAACCGGTTCCGGTTTCCAGCCAGCCATCAGCCTGCTGGTTTGCGTGTCAGCTGGATCAGTAAAAGACTGTCTTCAAACCCGGTTCGCTGACACAGGGGCTTCAGATCCAGGAGTTCTGCCAGAGCACTGATATCCGCTTCGGAATAGAGACGATGATTCAGGCCACTGTTGGTCATACCATACATGAATTCTTTGGTTTCCCCACTGAGTTCTTCGGCCTTGCACCATTTCTCAGCCATTTCACGATCCATCTTATCGGATTGGGTCAGAATGACAATTCTTCCCTGAGGTTTGAGCCACTCCAGGCAGTTTCTGAGAAACAGGGCCGGATTGTCCATCAGATGAAAGGCAAAGGTGCCGGTAATGAAATCAAACCTTTCCCTGGGCCGTGGGAAAAAGGTCTGGGCATCCATGCGAGAGCGGATAATCTGATGGTGAGGATAGGACTTTTCTCCAACGGAAAGCATGTCGACCAGGGCATCGGTCGTATGCAGAATAACCCGGTGCTCAGATGCGATAAGATGGGAGAGCGGTCCCGGACCTGCACCAAACTCCAGACCCATTTCTCCATCCTGAGGATTCAGAAAATGCACCGTTTCCTGCATGAGTTTCTGATGAAGGTGGGTTTTGCCGATGCGCTCAAAAAATCCGGTAAGTTCCTTGAAGTTCTTTTTATTCTGCATAAGATGTATTCTAGCACTATGCTTCTGATTGTACACTTTGCGCTCTGCTGCTTCATGACGGGACTGATCTGGCAGATTCAGCTCAATCATTACCCATTGTTTGCTTTCGTTGGCCGGCAGGATTTTCAGGCCTACCAGGCCAGACACATGCAAACGATCACCTGGATTGTGGCCCCGGTGATGACGGCCGAATTGATCACCGGACTCCTGCTTCTGAAAAGCAGGCCGGAAAGTGTATTCCATCTGATTCTGCTAGGCTGTATCTGGCTGAGTACAGCCATTCTTCAGGTACCCCTGCACCAGAAGCTTCTGCTTGAGGGCTATAATCCAGGTCGCATCCGGCTTCTGGTGAAATCCAACTGGCTTCGAACCATTCTCTGGACTCTGAGAACCATTCTTTTGTGCCATTTGGTGGCTTCCTGACATCAGACAGATGTCTTTAAGAAAGAAAAGAATATTTTCAGACCATGATTTGGTCCTGTTCTGGAATTGACCATCAGACTGAACAATGAATAAGATATTGACGGCATGCTGAGCGAAATCGAGCAGGAAAACAATCTGTCCCGCAAATCCCGACTCCTTTATCTGTGCTATCAGACAGGGAAAATCGGACGATCCGAACTCATGGCCTTTTTATCCGGTCAGGTCCAGGTCCATGGCCAGACCAGCTGGGGGCGGTACTGCTCCCGTTTGAAGGACCTTGCCGAATCGGATGGGCGCATTGATGTAGAGCAGCTTCTGACCAAACTGAATTCCGACTTTATTCCGGCACGGGAAAAGATGCAGCTTCTTCATCTTCATCTGTGTCAGGTAGGGGATCTGGAACCGATTGCCCGCTGGATTGAGAAAGCCGCAAAGTCTTCTGATGCCATGCTCAGAATAGGAGCCGGGCGCATTCAGTCCCTCATGAATATGCACAAACGCCAGGCCAGGGAAGAACTGGATTATGACGGCATTGATGAGGTTGGGACTCCGGAGAGTGTCCAGGCATTTCTGGATCTTCCCAGAAACGTAAAACTTTTCTGGCTGATGCGGGATCAGAAGGAAGATACAGCTCGTGAGGCCTTTTTATATCGTAATGCCCTGGAGCTTTTACAGCTTGAAGAAGACGAATTCATTCTTTCCAACCTGGTAAAAAAAGTGCCTGACGCCATTCTCTGGAGCGAAGTTCTGGATTTTGATCTGATTGATGAACTGATCAAGTTCCAGGAGCACGAAAACCTGAGGGTGCAGACCAATCTGCTGGAAGGGATGGAAGCCCTGATGGCCCAGTTCCGCTATCGGGGCAAGCTATACCCTCTGTTCGTGAAGGCTACGGAGAGCCACCACCCCAGAGTGAAAAGCACTGCCTTACGGGTCAGGTACCGCTATGCTCCGAGTGAAACCCTCCGCCAGGTCAACGGCTGGCTTGAGAGGATCGAGGATCTTGAGGCTCTTCGCTCCATTCGCTGGCTTTTGAAATCGCTACCGGAACTTCATGACAAAGTGCTTCCGGAAATTCTCAGGCTTGAGGAACGCCTGCTTCTGGGCCCCGAATTTTACGAAGAGCTTCAGTAATTACTTCATCAGACTCTGATTGATTTTTTCAAGCTCGGACAAATCCGGCACCAGATCGGATTGCCCCAGATAGGCCAGAGGAGTCTTACTCAGTTCCAGTTGAGTTGCCAGATCCAAAACATCCGGGTTGAAGTAAATCAGGCCCGTCAGAAATTTTCCGGTTTCCCTGGCTTCGTAAAGCTCCTGGAGGGCCAGCATGCGATTCTTCGGATCGTGCTCGGCATGAAGCTTTTTCAGAACCAGCATGGAGCCGTCATGCAGTGTTATCGGAGCATCTGTGCCCTCGGCATAGTCCGCCTGAATATCGTCTGCAAATGGCATGAAATCCAGATCGTGCACCGGATCCAGATTGGCCCGGATACTTTTCAGATTCTTGGTGGAACCTTCGTGATTGTTGAAAGTGACACAGGGGCTCAGCACATCCAGAACCGCTGTACCTTTATGGGCGAGGGCCGCCTGAATCAGGGGTGCCAGCTGCTTTCTGTCTCCTGAAAACGAGCGGGCAACGAAGGTCGCACCCATGGTAATGGCCAGTTCACAGAGATCCATGGCCTCGCTCTGGTTGACCCGACCTTTTTTCAGAACCGTTCCCTTGTCCGCAGTGGAAGAAAACTGCCCCTTGGTGAGGCCGTAAACTCCGTTGTTTTCAATCACATAGGTGATATTGAGATTGCGGCGCATCATGTGACAGAAATTTCCAAGACCAATGGCTGAAGTATCGCCATCTCCGGAAACTCCGATGGGAAGCATGCGATGATTGCTCAGGCAGGCTCCGGTTGCCACTGCGGCCATGCGTCCGTGCAGGGTATTGATGCCAAAGGCCCGTCCCAGAAAATAGGCCGGGGTTTTCGAAGAACAGCCGATTCCGGAGAGCTTCATGACCGTGCGTGGATCCACACTGGAGTCATAAAATGCCTTGCGGATGCTCGCGGAAATGGCATCGTGTCCGCAGCCCTGACACATGGTGGAAGGGGCTCCCTGATATTCTTTTTCGGTGAGATGAATACGGTTTTCCTGACTCATGTCACACTCCTGTGGGAATCAATTCCCGAACCTGACGAACCACTTCGCCGGCAGTGACGGGTAGACCGTCATAAATCAGTACACTTTTAAGACGAGGAGCCAGTTCCGGGTAGTCCGTACTCAGAATGCTGCGCACCTGGGCATCCCGATTCTGCTCGACAATGATTACGGTGTCGTATTTCTCCATGAATTCCCGCACGGCATGGGATGCCGGCAGGGCCTTCAGAAGCAGGTGGCTTGTGACCAGACCCGAATTCTCAAGACGGTTGCGGGCCTCACGGACAGGCTCCACGCTGGAACCAAAACTGATGACCCCAAGAGTAGCTTCAGGTTTCAGTTCAATTGCGGGCTGGGGCAGAAGGGAACGGGCATTCTCATGCTTGCGCCTGAGCTTGTCCTGAATCCATTTGTATTCCTGGGGATTTTCAGTCCGTTTAGCATCGGCATTATGTCCGGCGCCACTGGTGAAATACACGGCAGCCGGATGCATGTTCCCTGGGATACTTCTTTGGGAAATTCCATCATTCTCGGCATCGAAAAAGCGGCGGAAGGTTCCTCCCTGAGCCTCGATATCCTGCTCAGTGACCAGTTTTCCCCGATCCATAACAGGATTGTCGACGGCCAAAGGAGCCGACATGCGAAGATTCATACCCAGATCAAGATCCGAGGCCAGGAATACCGGTGTCTGAAAACGATCGGCATAGTTCAGGCACAGGCGGGCATATTCAAAGCAGGTGGAAATATCATAGGGAAGCAGCAGGATATGGCGGCTGTCCCCATGAGAAGCCGTATACATGGCCTGAATATCGGATTGCTGGGTCCGGGTGGGAAGACCCGTAGAAGGCCCACCCCTTTGGACGATGAAATAGGAACCGGGGATTTCAGCATGGTAGGCCAGCCCCAGGACTTCATTCATCAGGGAAAGACCTGGCCCGGAAGTTGCCGTGAGGGCACGGGCTCCCGCCCATCCGGCTCCGGTGACCATACTGGCCGCTGCAATTTCATCTTCTGCCTGAACAATGGCATAGGTGGCATTGCCATCCTGATCCCGCCTGAGCTTGGGCAGGTATTTCTCCATGGTCTCAGCTAGGGAGCTTGAAGGAGTGATGGGATACCAGGCCAGAAAATTGGCTCCCCCCCAGATGGCTCCAAGTCCGGCAGCAAGATTGCCATCGGTCACAATCTTGCCGGCATTGTTGCCGGGGATGGTTTTCAGCTCTCCAATAGACTGGGTCAGATGGTTTTCCTCAACAAAATTCAGGCCCAGATCCAGAGCCTGAAGATTGGTTTCAATCACATCCGGTTTGTCGCCGAATACATCTGAGAGTACAGAGGAGAGAATTTCACGGGGAATCCCGAACATCCGGGCGATCAGGCCGACATAGATCAGATTTCTGAGTTTGGCCCTCAGCTTGGGATTGGGCAGGGTCTTGGCAAGTTCTGTGGCCGGAACCGCAATGACCTGAACAGATTCTTCCGGGGGAAGAGTGGGGGTATCCTGAGTATCATAAATCAGCATGCCTGCCGAGCGTGGCCTTTTGACATCCTGTTCCAGAGTTTCAGGATTGAAAGCCACCATGACGTCAATGACGTCCTTACGACCCAAAAACCCGTCCTGATTGGCCCGGATTTCATACCAGGTCGGCATTCCCTGAATATTGGATGGGAACATGTTTTTTGAACCACATGGAATCCCCATCTTGAATATGGATTTGAAAAGTATATTGTTGGCGGAGGCACTGCCCGACCCGTTGGGGGTGGCAATGCAGAAATTGAGATCGTTCACGGCAGCCATACCTGCTCCTTCCCGCTGAACCAAGGGGAGCAAGTTTAGCGAAAGGATCACGGAACCGCAAGACTGGTACCAGCTGAGGCCTGTACTCTGTTTTTAAGGACTTGTGCGATTCGTCCAAGGCGGGAAAGAAAGACAGCTTCCTCAGCCAGCAAAGTCATGCGAAAACCCTGCCATCCACCGCCAAAACCACTCAATGGAACTGTGCAGATGCCACTGAGGGCCACAATCTGATCACAAAGGCTGGCGTCGGGTACCTGAAAACGCTGCCTTTGCAGTAAGAATTCCTGAGCAGGCCCTGCTGGAAGGCTTGAGGCTCCCAGAACCTGACCCTTCAGATGCATGGAGAGGTAAAATCCGGCGGAAGAAGGCACGGCTTCGATGCCTTCCAGATCCTGAAATACTTCCCGGGCATATCCCCGGAGGCGGCCCAAGCGAAAATTCCAGCCATCAATCCACTCCTGATAATCGGGGTGGGAAAGGAGTTGGGGCAGAACTCTCTGTGGCAGGGCTGTACTGCCGACTTCCAGCATTTTTCGTTTCAGCAGGACTTCCCGGAGATTTCCGAGGTCTTCAAACTGCCGTGTTCCCCGAAATTCCATCCAGCCACAACGTCCCCCCGGCCAGGGAATCTCCTTGGAAATTCCTTTGAAGCTGATGGCCCTGATCCCGGCTGAAACCTCTTCCAGAAGACAGGGGGATTCTGTACCGGTGTCATGAAAACTGCGGTAGATTTCATCCGAAATCAAAAGGAGCTGGCGCTCTCGGGCCAGACTGGCCATCTGGCGCATGGATTCCCGGTTCAAGGTCAGGCCCAGAGGATTTGAAGGCTGAATCAGAAGAATTGCCCCGATATCTTCATGCAGGTTCAGGATATTGCGAATATCATCAAAATCGGGTTGCCAGCCAAGATTGGGCTCCGGATGCCAGAAAAGAGGAGCTTTCCCGGTCCTGATTTTCTCCAGGACAGCCCAGGACGGATAGCAGGGAGCCGGCATGAGAATGCGCAGTCCGGAATGCAGAACTTCATGCAAAGCCCCAATGGCATCGCCCAATCCGTTATAAAACAGGATATCTTCAGGCCTGAGCTCCTCAGGCCCACGATTTCGGGTCCCAAGATACTCACGGGTTGCGGGCACTCCCGCACTATCCACATAGGCAAAGCTTTCTGGTTTCATGACCTCAGCCGCAACCAGTTCCCTGACCCAGAGGGGAGGATGAGTCCCCTGGGCTACTGGATCTCCGATATTTTCAGCCTCGAATTCCCGGCCTGCCAGTCGGGCGATTTGTCTTGCACCAACAGGTACTGTACGAATCGAATAATCAAGTTCACTGGCCTTTCGCTCTGTCAGGGTCCGAATGAGAGTCATACCAAAGCTATCGACAAAGAACAGGCCGGTGTTCATCGCCTGAAATCCGGTTTTCGAGCATTGACGTTCTGATCTTTTTCCCCTACGTGAAGGATAGATTTGCAGACTTATGGCCTCTAAAGTAACTTAAAACAATTAAGTCATTTCAATAATTTTGTTTCCGCTGTGTTTGAGGGCATTGAACAGGCCAGAAATCGCTGGAATGGCTTTTAGGGTCAGCGAATCGACTGTCCTGGCATGAAAAAAAAAGGCCGATTCAAAAGAATCGGCCCAGATTGCTGATCTTAAATTAAAGGGTTTCTTCAGGACCGGGTTCCGCTGGAACGGTCTCCTCTGGAGCCGGCTCTGCGGGGGCAGGCTCGGACGGAGCCGGAGCCGGGGCTTTCAGCTCTCTGAGGATTTTGGCCTGATGGGAATTTTCCAGACGGTGAGCATTTCTTTCTACCAGAAGCTGGGCCAATGTGTCGTAATCCTGGGGATTGGCCAGTTCCCGCATTGCTTTGATGGAACTGTTTACTGGAAAAAACAGATCGTTCAGATGCCATTCGGACTCAAGAAGAGCTGTTTTCTGTTCAGCACTCAGGCTGTCCAGAGCCATCACCCTGGCACCGGATGGATAGCTGTAAAGAAGCTTTGTCAGCTGTTCCCGGACTTCTGCCTTCATCAGTTCTCCGGCATTTTGCATGGTCCAGAAATGAATACATTCCCCAGCTGCCTGAGATTTGAAAGATCTGGAAGACATCAGACGAATCAGAAATTTGAGCTGGCGAAATTCAAGTTTCCGCCCCTGTTCGGCAACATAGGCAGGAATCAGTTCTCCATCCCTGACATCCTCGTGCATACCCAGAAAAGACATCTGAATCATCAGATCCTCAAAGCGTTCAACAGGCATGTTCCGCTTGGTAATGGTGCCTGCAATTGCATTTGCCGGGCCGTTGGCTGCAAAACTGTCGGCTGCAAAGGCACCCGGGGAATAAAGATTCAGCACTCTCTGAAGGGTTTCCTCAGTAAATTCATGATTCATGCTCTGGCCGTAAACGGCCACGATACGATCCAGAGATTCAACAGAAGTATGCAGAATTCTCAGAGCTTCCGTGAGGTTTTCCATTACATCAATTCTTGGCTTGTTCCCCTGAAGCCAGGCCGCTACTGTACTTTCCCTTTCGGCTTCACTCAGGGAGGCTACCTGGGCAAGAAGCTGCTTGGCGGTCATTTTTTCCGTGGAGGCCGCAACAGGAGCTTCACGGCTATAAAGAGAATGAAAAAGAGCCTGAGTGCCGGCATTTTCCCGAGCGATCAAAGGGCTTGCAAGTGCAAAAGCCAGTGTAAGGGGCAGAATTGCATGTTTCAGATTCATATATTTCCTCCGGATAATGTGTTTTTCAACAGCCAGATCATAGGGATTCCCTGGAGGTTGTAAAGCCTTCTTTTCCATCTTTTTTCAAAAATTTGCCTTCCATCCACTCCGGACTGGAAGAAACGGCAAAGTCATAAAGTCCTTTCACCGAAAAACAGAGCTTCTCCTGTAAAAAGAAGCCGCCAGCATTCAAAGCAGGACAAGCCGGCTTTTCCGTGAAATACCCTTTCAGACCCCAGGCTTCCATTGCCAGGTGAACCGAATCACGATAAATAAGAACCCTGTGAACCCCCATTTCCTTCTCCCAGATTTCCACTCCTGCCTGGACAATGCGGGCAATATCACGGGAAGACTTCTGGTCAGCCAGCAAAAGACAGAAGCGATCCGGTCGGGGAATATAGGTCAGCTGATAGCGAAGAGCTGCATCAAAAATAGATTCTGCACGAAATCCTTCTTCTTCAAAAAATACCTCCAGAATCAGAGTCTCCCCCTCATAGAATCCAGCTTTGGGTCTTAGCCAGTCCGTTTCAAACAAAAGGTGATGGACGGGATGAATGAAAGACTGGAGATGGAACTGCTCGTGCCGGGAAGCTTTAATTTTTTGCCAGAAGCGGGTTGCCAGAATCCCATCGGTCAAAGGGGGTTCCTGCCGGCGGGATAACGAAAAAAGGATTCTTTTGAGTTCCGACATTTCATAAAGCAGAATTTTAAGGCAGAAAAAAGCGGGGACCAGGGATAGAAGCACAAAGAAAGTGGCGCAAACAGCAAACAGTTCCTGGAAAAAACCAAGGGCAGATTGAATGGAATAAGGGGAAATCAAAACCACAGACTTCAGACTGAATGCCGGCAAAAAATCCTGAATGGTGGCCAGGGCTTCCCACTGGTCCAACTGGACCGGGATAAAGTGACTGCTGCGAAAGGCACTGGTTGATAGAAGCGGTTTCAACCATTCATCCGATAGCTCATAAGCCGTCGCCACACAGCCCAAATCCTCATGCAGAAGAATCTGTCCTGTCTGATGGATGCGTTCACGAATTCTGGGGATTTCAAAGATCCGGCTGAAAATCAGTGGAGCGTCATAAATCTGCAAAACCAGTTCCAGGGCTTCTGTCTGGTGGACCTGAAGCATTTTCAAATCATGGCTCAAGCGAATCTGCCTGAGGCTTCCATCCGGCTTGAGATCTGCACCCAGCTGACCCATGATACGAGTTCGCAAGGAATTGGAACGACTGGAAAGCTCTTTTTCCCACGAACGGTTGGCGGAAGTGCTCAGACGTGAGTAAATCCGGGATTCCAGAACAGGCAGAACCTTGCTTGCATGAGTGAGCCGGCGAGCCCCTGACGCCAGGATCTCCCGGGAAAGTCCTTCACATCTGCCGGTATATTCATAACCCTTCAAATTGATCTTCAGTTGGCACTCCGGTTGACCCAACCACTCAGAAGATGGACGAGCCAGGTTTTCCAAAACCATTTCCTGAAGTCCTTTCAGCCTGTCTCTCACCTTTTGGGAAAGCTGTTCCTGCTGAAACCAGGCGACCCTTGGCAGCCCTTTTTGCGCCACGACCCACAAAAGACAGCCCAGAATGGTAAACAGCAGGGAGCCGCAGGCTAAAAGCCTGAATTCCATGCGGGTAGAAAGAAGAAGATAGCCTCCCATTCTGTAAAGAAGCCAGGCCAGAAACAAAGCAGTCAGATGAAAAACCCAGAACTGACTCATCCAATCAAGAAAGGAGGGTGGCACTTCAATCCAGCTTAAGCCTTTGCCGCTTCTGGAAAGCCATTGGGGTATTTCTCCCCACTGAAAAACATCTCCCTTGGGATGGATCATCAGCCGGGAATCGGAATCGACAAACATGTTCAGAACAGCGTCTTCCAAAACCAGAGGGCTGGTCGCCTCCAAATCTGCCAGCAGTAGAACCTGCCAGTCGTCTGTCTGGGCAAAAGAGCGCAGAAAATAACGCCCACTGCGGTAAAGATTGCGAAATTCACCGGCTGTCTTCAAAAAGTCCTCGCGGGAACCGGCATAGGAAAACAGTTCGGAAAGCCGATCCTCAATCAGATTGCCCCCCATATGAAGACCAAGAAAGAAGGAACGGGCCCATGCGGAACCAAAAACTGTATCCAGAGAATCTCCGTGTATGAGCAGAAGACGTCCGGATTTGGCCGCAAAAACACTGATCCCGGTGCTCAGAGGCTGAGCCTTGAGGCTTTTGGTTACAGCCTCCCTGGAATCCTGAAGAGAGAGAAGCAGCTCTTCTGTCCATGGCTGAATCAGAGCCTTGAGTACGGAGGTGCGCACAGGATGGTTAGGAAAGGCATTCTTTTCCGGCAGCATCTGAACCAACTGGTTTTTTCGGGCGATAACCTCCCGAAACTGACGCAGAGCATCTGACTTATGATGCAGGCTCAAGCCAGTGTGAACCGTTAGAGCCAACAAAAGCCAAAGGGCCAGCAGGAAGGCAAAGAACAGTGATTGAAGGCGCCAGTAGCTCACTTCAGAGCTCCGAAAGAGGGAAAAAGCGGGGGCAGGTTTTCAGCGACATAAACGGGGGGTCCCAGATCCAGCAAATCATTTTCCGGAAGAGGGACAGAAGAAGGCCATCCCAAAACCCATCCCCGTTCATCCTCAATCACGATCCGCGCACCCTGACGCTGCATTTCAGAGAGGGCATCGGCATGGCTTCTGGGTAGATAACCGAACCTGGAATCCAGGAACTCTTCTGGATACACCAGATTCAGGCAGGTGCGGTTCCTTTCCTCTTCTTCCAGAAATTTCAGAAAGAGCTTCTGAAGCTCGGCACCCTGGTCCCGACCGGTCTTTCCGAAGGAAATCCGGTCTGGGTCCAGCACAGAGCGCAAAGGTCCTGTGAAGGAATAAACGATCAAAGCTCCCGTTGCAAAACCCAGAAACGGCGAAAAAAGCATCAGGATATAGAGAAGGAATTCTTCCTTCCGGGACTGCTTAAGCCATTGTTTCATGGGTGTTAGGAAGACCACGCGAAGAGATAGGGAAGTGACAGGTATCAGACTCAGGGCGTAAAGTTCATTTTGGTATACAACCGGCAAGGCATAAATTTCCCGGATGTCCTGAAGGCTTTTTGGCAGCGCATCCGCCGTCATGACCCTCGTACCTTCAACGACAGTCTCCCGGTTCTTGACCTTCTGGAGAAAGGACTCATTCAGAAATCCGGGATCAACCAGACCAAGTATGTACCAGAAAGCTCCGCCAGGTTCTTCCCACCAGGTCCAGAAAGCTTTCAAAGTGGGTATTTCACTCAGGAACATCAGTCCCTTGGCATCAAAAAGCTGATTGGGGCTATTGAGGAAAAGCTCCAGAAAATCCAGGCTGTCAAAGCCTTTGGCCAGATTGTCCCGGGCCATACGAATCGTTGTCGCCAATGTTTTAGCCGACTCCTGGGTGGTTCCCGTTTTCAGACGGATTGCCGCATGGATTAACGGTAAAAACGCCATACTGCGGGGTTCGATCTCAATCCCACTGAGGTTATAACGTCGTGAACCGTCAGTCAGAATACTTCGCAGGCCAATTTTTTTCTGAGCTTCTTCAAACCAGGAACCAAAATTTTCATCCGAGGATTTGATGGACGCTTCCTCAACCAGTTTTTTCAGCCCGTAGGCAAAATCGGCGTCCAGTTCATCCGTGTAGTTTTCCATCACAGGAGTCCGGGAATAGCGATATTCCGCCTCTTGAGCAATGGAGCTCAAAAGGGGATTCAGATCAGGGCTTTTAAGCCAGAGAAATGCTCCTAGAATGACCGGAACGGAACCCAGAGCGAAGGAGGCCGAAGCCGACCAGAAAGGAGATTTTCTGCGTAGAGTCCAGGCTGAAGCCAAAAGAACAGTCAGAAAAATCAGGGCCAGACTGAAAACCAGGGCATGGGTCTTGGAATGCTCCCCAAAATTCCAGGCCTGATTCAGCGCAGCAGTTGATGTCAGCCACTCCGTAGGGGGCAAGGATACTTCCGGCATTTGAAAATCCTGTCAAGTTGCCTATTGTAGTATATTGCCGGAAAAACCACCAAAAAACATGAAGAGATTCCCGTTTCAAACCAGATTGGGCCTTGCCCTGAGATTTTTCCAGTGGCACCTGTTCATTCAGCCCGGCGACGATTTTTTCCCTGCAGAGTCTGGTTTTAAGACTGATTTTCAGTGGGATTGGTCCGATTTTGTGCTCCATTGTGGATCGTCAGGGTTCTGAGCCAGCCTGCTTCACGGCAGCCCTTGTCTTTGGAGGGCTGCAGCCTGTCTTTGGACTTTTCTGGTTAAGACACAATTGACATTTTTTTTTTGCTCCATACAATGCCATCACATGAAAGCATTATTGTTGATTCTGGTTTTATCCTGTATTCCTCAATCCCTTTATGCATCCTATGTTGGACCCAACAGCCTGGATGCCAGAATCTGGGAGTCCATGGATCTGGCTTCAAAGGGCCGATTTGACGAAGCCCTGGTCCGGATCCGCAATCTGCGTTCCTCCCACCTTCTGGCCCGTGGAAAACTGGACTATTTTCTTTTGAGAATCCTGGTTCAGTCCATGGAGGCGAGGGAGCCAAACGAAGCTGAAATGCAGGAAGTCTCAAGTCTTTTGGCAAGTCTGAAAAAAACCTGGAACCGCAGTCCGAGCGGCCAGGAAGAGGGAGATCAGTACACGCTTGGAATTGCAGCTCTTGAAGAAAGAGTGCGGATTCTTAAGAAAGTGGAATACAAGAGTCTCTTAAGTGCCGTGAAGGAAGCCCATAAAGTCTGGGGCAAGAAAAAGCATGAATGTTACTGGACTGCCGTGGCCACATCCCGGCGCAATGGCGCCAATGGAAAAACCCATTGGGAGTGGAAAGCCGATCTTTCCTACCGCTTCAAATCCTTGGCAACCATTCCGGATGCAATTGAAAAAGGCATTCTCAAGCCTGGCATGGTGATTTATGCTAATAAGAAGCCGGGAACTGACCCCCGTTCCAGTAACCTGGCCAACAAGCCTCACTGGTTTACCTATCTGGGGCGTGGAATGGATGGCAAACCCATGTTTTCGGATCAGTATTTTGTCAGTACGGATTTCACCAAGATGAAACGCTGGATTGCCGGACGCAGGATTGATGCATTTTACGATCCCTACTTCCGCTGAGGAACTGTCGTTTCACGGCGGTAGGTGCGGATGACACGGCCTTCATCATCCCATTCTTCCTGATCAATCAGAATAGAAAGATGTAAAAGAGCCTCCTGGCCCTGATGCCTGCCAACAATGACAATCAAGGGCTTTCCGGTCTCTTCGTCCAGGCCTGGTTTGAAGCTGCACTCTCCCTGGTCCGGGGTTTCCAGCCGACCGGTTTCAGGAACCTTTTCTCCCTGAGCCAAATCATATAGGCCAAAGACATATTCCGCACAGCTTTGAGCATGAATAGCAGCTTTGAGCCGGTCTCCCTGCCGCTTGGCCTCCTGACGGGCAGCCATATTCAGGCGAAAGCTGTGCAGGGCCGCAAAAAGGGCGATCACAATCGTGCCTAAAACAATCAGCCAGGCAGATCCTTTTCTGGTGCTTTTCTTCATCGCAAAGACTCCAGAAAAACGGCTGTAATCAAAGGTTCCTCATCTTCAAATTCAAACAGAATTCTCAAAAGCCGGGTCTGAGGCCGTTCAAAGCGAATCTGTTTCAGACCCTTCAGAATTTCTCTTTCCTGGGTAAAAGTCCTGCGAATCAGAGCGCCATTCTGAAATTCATACCCGATTTCTTCCTGAGCCACAAAGAATTTCATGGATTCAGAAGGGAGATTCAGAGGGGGCCAGTCGAATTGTTCCGCCTTGCGTGCTTCCGTATGAATTCTCTGAGTAAAACCTAAAATCTCAGAAGTCGTCGCCGCTTTTCGAGCAGAATCCGCAGCCCGTCGGGTCATGCCAAAGCCCAGAAAATAAACCAGACTTCCCAGAACAGCAAAAATTCCCATGGCGACACAAAGCTCCACCATGGTAAAGCCCCGTTTCACCATCTGCGCTCCCACCAGGCTCCTTTGGACTGCTTCCGGGGAGGCTTTTTCAGATAGGTTAACAGTGAAAAACTGAGTGCAACACTCTGCTTGTTTTCCTTGCAGGAAACCTTCAGAAGATTCCAGACAAATTCTTCATGCAAGCCAGCTGAAGGCTGGTTTCTCAATTCATACGTACAACCGGCAGGGGCTTTGACATCTTCCCGGATGCCCGAAAACCGGTGTACTGCCGCATCATGCCTCAGGGTTTCCAGAAGATTCTGGGCATAAAGACGGGCCTTAAGCTGCATTTGGTTACGGCGACCTGCCCGATCGGTGGTAAAGACCAGATTCGTCAGGGGAATGGCCAGAATGCCTAAAATAGCAACTGCTGCCACCACTTCCACCAGACTCAGACCCCTTTGTTTCATTCTTTAAGGATATCCAAGCCTGGCGGGCTTTGAAAGAACCAAAGGAGCCGATAAAGAATCCCCCGGGAAAAATTACCGGGTTCAGTACCATATTTCCGGGGCTGATTGTTCCAGTTCAGGGGACTTAGCAGGCGCTGATGCAGACCATAAACCACGGGTCGGTTTTTCTGGTAAGCCTGCATGCGCATCCGGGCTTCATCAAGTTCTCTTCCAAGCCCTTCCGGTAGAAAGGAACTCTTCCAGAAGGGCAGGATCCCAAGGACTCTGAGAGCCCCCATACTCTGAAGAACAGGAAGATCAGAATGTAGCATGGCCAGAATTTCAAGCAGGGTTGTGGTCCTTTCATGAACCCACCCACGGGCGTGAACGGCCTCATGACAGATTGCCCGAATTCTGAAATACCGACTGGCCGGATAGGCGTTAAAATCCGGAATCATGATTTCCTGAGTAAAGACATCATGTGCTGCCGGACCTCCATAAATCAGGGCTATGCTTAAAATCGGCTCCGGCAGGGATTTGACCCTTTGTGCACTACGCCCGGCCTCAAACCCCAGGCGAGGCAGAATTCGATCCAAAGATTGATTGATTGCCTGAAGGATCAAATCATCACTCAGATCTTCATAGGGTTTTAGCTCAAAACCCTGATGGAGAACCTTCTGCATGGATTGCATCAAACGCTGAACCTGTTCTTCAGTCAGAATTTCGGGAGCTTTCTCAAGCCAGTGGCCTTCCAGATCCCGATAAGCCGTTGGAATCTGAAAAGGCCCCATGGCCATTTGCGAGCTGGCAGAAACCAGAAGAAAGCTTCCAGTGACCATCAGAAGCCCTGGACGGCAGAAGCGCAGCCCAAGACCAAATCCTAAAAAGGCCAGAATATGCAGGCAGGGGGAAAGGGGATCCGGCAAAGCATCGGTGAATCTGCCAATTACTACCATCAAAGGGCTGAAAAATTCGGCATACAACGATTCCATCAGTTCTGAATATGAATCGTTTCAAAGGGTCGGTAACGAACAAATGGACTGGCCTTTTCCATGGAACGAATTTCCAGAGCCGGCACCTGAAACTCACCCGCAATTGTGGCTCTGAGAGGAAGGCTCACATCTACCGTACCGGAGGCATGAAAGAAAACCGCAATATGACCGTCTCTCTCTTCCACCTGATCCATCGTTGCCCCCTTCAGGCGAATCTGATCCTCCAGGCGACCATCCGATTCAAGCCCTGCAGGCAAAGGGAATTCGAGAATCATGGAATTCATTTCCTGAGGAGATTTCAACTGGATCCGATATGTCAGCATGCTGCCATGAACAGCCCGATTTTTCTGCACCCCTTCAACCCAGGCTTTGGCGCTGGATTCCGGGGAATGTTCCAGCCCTGTCTGTGCTTCGGCCCGACCTCTCCATAAAATCTCGGCTATGAGGGGGGTTTTCGCCCGGATTTTCTCTCCTGCCGTAACTGCTACCGGCCAGGAAGCAACCAGCTGATCCTGAAGATATAATTCCGGTACCAGAGCCGATTCTTCGGGATTGGCCTGAAGGCTTAACAGAAACACGGCCTGCTCCTTGAGCTGGTATTCCCCAAGCTTCATCAAATGAGGCAATAAAGCTGGCTTGAGCTTTTCTTTCTGTTCGGCATTGAGATGACGCAGTAGAAGGGCAAGGACCATGGGAGAATCCACCTTGAAGCCATCCAGCTCAAAACTCGGGGTCAAGCCGGCTTCATAGGCCAAAGCCTCAATGACAATCCGGCCTTCTCCCCTAAAGCTGTCTTTATAAAGCATCATCAGACGGGAAGGGGTCAAGCGTCCAGAAAGCTTAAGAATTGATGCTGCCCAGGCCTCCTCAAGGCTGCCCAGGCTCTTCGAAGCCAGCCAGGACTGCAGTCTCTGAAAGACCTTTTTCTGATCTTCTTTGGGAATCCTTAACGGAAAAGACCGAAAAAGATCTGCACTCAATAGGGTTGCTTTCCGATCTTCCCGCTCGGATCGGATCCAGGGGCTTAAGGTTCCATCCCGTCGAATGAGAGTTCCCAGCCTTTGCTGATCGGCACGACTGATGGTCTGGTTTTCACGGCCCAGCCAGAAAAACCCCGCCAGACGGGCAGCTGTCTGCTCGGCACAATTCCAGGAATAGGTTGAAAGCTGGAGAGCCATTTTCTCAAGAACGGACTGAAGTGATGGATAAATCACCATCTGGGCACTGACATCCTGAAGATGGGCCGGAGCACTCAGAATCCGCATCTGATCTTTTGCGAGATAAAGCAGTTCACTTTCTTCCAGAATCTGGTGAGAATCAAGGACTGGAACTTTGACAGGAAGGCGGCTCACCAACCCGTTTTCAGCAAAAACCTCCACCGCTCCGCTGACATCTTCCTGGCTTTTTATGGACAGAAGATCATCCTTAGGAAGGTCCAGGCCCGTACCATTGGGAACCAGCTTCAGTTCCGCATTTTCCATTTCCGTGGTTCGGGACAGATTCAGGCGAACTCTGGCCTGATCGCCTTTTCTCAAAATACGGGGGAGAGTCGCGGTAAGACTGACCGGATCTCTTACCGTCAGAATTTTCGTGCCGTATTGAAGACGGGCTTCCTCGATGACAAGAGCCTGAACCAGGATCTGCCCCTGAAAGGGTGGCAAAGGCAGCGACCAGCGGATCTCTCCTGCCTGGATACGACCTTCAAGGCAGAAAGCCAGCGGACGTTTTTTGCGATTCAGGGAATCCGGTGGCAGAAGCCTTTGAAGCTCCCTTTGCTGGGGGGTATCCCCACCAAAACGGATCATCTTTCCCAGTGGTTCAGCAAGAGGTATTGAATCATAGGGATCAAAAAGAGAATATCCTGAAGCTTCCCAGGTGCGCATGGCATCCAGAGGACTGGCTTCATCAAAGCCCTGCAGATCCCAAATCGCACGGTTGACCAGACATGCCCGGGCCTCTCCTGAAAAGTCTGCTGCTACCGGAAGAGCGAGCTCAAGGGGTTGATCCGGACGAACAGAATCCGGCAGACTCAGCCTGAGAGTCTCAAGGGATCCCGGACGTTCGACAAAAAATTCAAAACCGGAATGAATTCTTAGAGGGTGCAGGGAATCTTCCCGATCCCCGGGTCTGACCAGCTGGGCCACAATCTCCATTGTCGGACCGGAATCCTCAGGAACCGGAATCTCAAGAACGCTTGAAAAAGAATCCATCTCAAAAGCGTGATGCCAGCGATGTCGGGTATCTGAAGCCGCAATCAGAAGTCTTCCTGGCATGGGCGACCGGATTTGAATTTCAGCAATGCTTCCGGGAAGAACAGGCTCGGTCAGAAGCTTGAACTCCAGTTTATGACCCTCTGTGTCAGGATGGGTACTATCGGCACCATGACCATAAACCGAGATTTCGTAAAGGGCCGTGTCACCACTTTGTAAATCCTCAACCTTCAAGCGATATTCCCCGGCATCTTCCGGAAGGAAAACCAGAGGCCCCGTAACCTCTTCAGATGCTTCCAGAGTATGCCAGACCTCATCATAGCGGAGGACTCCATTGGCATCCGCAACCGGCTGCCAGGTGGATTTCTGCCACTGCCAGAGCATCTGTGAACCGGTTTCTTCAAGATCAGGAAAAGTCAGGGCTTTCACATTGAGTTCCAGCCGTTTCCCTTTCTGATAATAAGGCGCTCTTCCGGCTTTCTCACAAATGGCAATGACCGAGGAAGAAGCCGCAGTCATGGCCAAAGCCCTGGTTCCGGTTTCCCGTCCATCCTCAAGAGTTTTCAAAGCTATTTCAGTGGTAAAAGGCCCCAAATCACCCAGAGGATTTTTTCGGATTGGCAGGTCAAAGGAAACCTGTCCCGAAGAATTTGAGACTCCTCTGGCAAAGAGGCTGTAACGGGCCAGAGAGTCCTGGGAAGTTCCAAATCGGCAGGAAGCCAGCCCAGGATGTTTCAGAGCCGGAAGGGTCTCGACTTCCAGTTCCATCATCTGTCCTTCCGCCGGTGGTCCGAATCGCAAACGGGCGCTGGATTCCACCTTTAAACGGCCTGGAAATGCCTGTGCGCTGGCTTCGAGTTTCAGATTGGGTACCGTAAAGTCGGCAACTCTGATTTCTTTCCTGGCCAGTCGCGAATCTCCCTGCCAGGCTTCAAGAGTCCAGATTCCAGAGGGCATGGAAGATAAAAACTGCCATTGAATCCGCTCCGTTCCCAGAGAACTCAAGACTCTTTCTTCTTCCAGAACCAATGGTCCTCTGGGAGGCCTGAGTAAAAAACGGACCCTCTGCTCCCCGGCTGCTGTTCCATCGGGACGACGCAGGAAAAACAGGGCATTCAGATGATCCTCCGTTCTATAGAGACTGCGCTCGGCAAAAAAGAATCCCTTGAATGCTTCTTCTCTTCGGGTACTTTGAAAAACCGGTTCTCTAAGCGTCAGAATTGCCCGATCAGCCGAAGCTTCTACCAGGATTCCGGCAACATTCTGAAGATCAGAGAGGGAGCAGAGGCCATTTGTATCCGTTACGGCTTCCTGAAGAATTTCATTATGATCATTCAGGATGATCACCCTGGCTGAAGCCGCAGGGCTTGCATCCATCAGGTTCAGTACCTGTAAAACCCCGCCTTTCTGCCCCAAAATCAGGGAAGGAATCATATTGCTGATTTGGAAAACCCGATAAGCCTGGGGAATCCATCCTTCTTCCGACTGCCTGGGCAAAACTTTCAGACGAAACATTCCTGAAGGACGAGTTTTCAGAAAAGGTAACAGATCAAGCGATTGTGTGACCCAGTGATTGCTTTTGGTACTCATGGCAAAAGATTCCTGGCCAACGATTTCACTGATCTGCCCAAACCCTTCCGGGCTGGAATCCAAAGAGGCGTAATAACGCTGATTCTGATCCAGAAGTCTTTCCAAAATGAGCTCGGTGTCTTTCAAATTTAAGGTTTCAAGCGAAATGCGGGCATTCTGGGAAGACATCCAATGCCCCTCATTCAAGAAACGAACTCCCGGCCTTAAATCCGGGAATGTTACCGAAAATTCCTGATCTTCCGGCAAACGGTTGTTACGGATCGAAAAACCCTGTTTCAGGGTAATCTTGACAGTTTCTCCAGGAGAAAAAGAGCCCTTGAGATCAACCTTGCACGGGCTCTTCAGATTCATGGACCAGCGGTCCGAATTCCAGTCGACTCCTGAATGAGTCAAAGAAACATCAGGGCTGACTTCAATCCCGTGCATGGTAAAATCATCCGGCCATTCCGGAAGGTAAATCCGGATCCCCAGACTGTGATCCTCAAGAGCAACGGCTCTTGGTGCGTCCAGCAATATCAAGGAACCGGTTTCTGCCTTAAAGGCTTTGGGCTGAGGCACGATTTCCAGCCTCTGGATCCAGTTGGTTCCCAGAAGGTCTCCATGGACTGAACGCAGGGCTGAAGAAATCCTCAGGGTTACCTGCTTGGGACTCAGAGGAAGCCTGACAAGGATTTCCTTGGATGGAGAAGAGGGGAGAAGCGAAAAATCGGGATAGCCATGGGGATGAAAGGTTTCCACTTCAAGGGATTTTCTGAGTTCTTCCCTAGCCACAGCATGGGAGAACTGAAGGCGGATGAGAGTGGTATCCGGATGGCGGATTCCCTGCATATGCAGCCCCTGAAAAGGGAATTCGGGCAACTGGACTTTCATGGTTTGAGCCTTGCCCGTGGGCAAAGAGCAGGTTGTCAGGCTCAGGCTCTCAAGAGATTTCTCAAAATAAAGTCGGGCATTTTCAGGGGATAAAATCTGAACTGCCGGAAAAGCTTTCTGTTCACAGTCTCCTTTTTCTGCCAGAAATGTCCCTGTTTTTACATCCAGAAAAACAGCCGTATCGCTTTTGATTTCTACAGCCGAATTTTTCAGATCCGGTTTCAAAACAAATTCAGCGTGAACCGGTAAAACCAGGACAAAAAGGAGAAGGATTAAGGCATTCATGGCAGGAGTATAACAAATTCTAGGGCTGGATTCTGATCGTATGCTGTGCAGAAATCAAAAGACCCTGCCCGCACTCAATCTGGTGCACGCCGGCCTGTAACGGAAGGTGAATCCTCTGATTCTGGGTGATCTGGCGAACGTCTTTGTGATTTACATAAAGGCTCAATGGTCCATCCAATCCAAGCGACACACAGCGCACCGGAACAAAGGCTTCTTTTTTAAGAGGATTCAAGAAATAAATGGACTGATGAAGAGGCTCCAAAAGGAGAATATCCTGATTTTCATGGCAGAGTTCCTGATGGGGGATTCCTGCCCGGACCAGACCTTTGAGCAGGGATGTATCCGGAGGTTCACAATGCTCGGCTTTCTGATAGATTTTCAGGGAAGGCTCAAGCCGGGTGGGTTCACATTCAGTGGATTCAGGTCTGTGCCAAAGCCGCTGGCAGACAGGTTCATGCGTCACGGATAAGGGTAGATCCGGCATCCGCTTTCTGGCGGTGAGCTGGCTCAAGAAATTCAGAACCGGTGCCAGAATTGTTTCCCGGGAACCAGGAACAGAGGTTTTTCTGCCATCAAATCTCCCGGCCCAGCCAACCGCAAGATACTCTGCTGACCAGGCTGCAACCCAGACATCCCGGCCATGATTCGAGCTGCCCGTCTTAAATGCCAGATCCGTGGAAGAGCTTCTCCAGTCCACATCTCCTCCGACTTCCGGGCGACTGGATCTTCGCAGAAGATCCTGAATCAGAGTCGCCGTAGCCGGACTGATACCTCCATGACGGCCAACCTGATCCTGATCCCTGAAAAGCTTTAAGGGTCTTAGCTTTCCCTCAGATGCCAGTATTCCGTAAAGCCGGGCAATTTCTAAGGCATTCAGGCCTGCGGAGCCAAGCACCAGACCCAGACCATGCCACGTGGAAGAGCCCAGTTTTGAAACCGAATCCGTTTGCTTAAGCCAGGTATGAAAATCGGGATTCTCCAGACTTTGAGCCACCGCAACCGCCGGTATGTTCAGGGATGCCCTTAAAGCTGTGGCGGCACTCACCAGTCCAAAATAGGCTTCATTCGGACTTCCTGGATTCCAGGAATCAAAACCAACCGGAAAATCGGCCAGCTGGGTAGCTGGATGAAGCTTTCCCTGTTCCAGAGCCAGGGCATAGGCAAAAGGCTTTAAGATGGAACCCGGAGAGCGAAACTGCAAAAGGCCATCATTCTGACCTTCAAAACCATAAAAATCATTGGATCCGACATAGGCTCCAACCGAAAAATCACTCAGACGCACCAAAAGAAGGCTGGCATGCAGCCCTCCGAATGGAATCACGGCTTCCCGCATGATTCGAGCCGTCTGTTCTGCCGGCTTTTGTAGGTTCAGATCCACGGTTAAACTCAGTGAAGTCTGATTCCTAAGTCTTTGGGTGCTCAAGTGAGGAATCTTCAGAGGGACCGGACGCCGCTGGGGGGGAAGCCGCTCTTTCAAAGCCAGAGTAAGCTCCCCCGGTGTGATCAGACTACTCTTCTGCATAGCCCTTAAAACCTTGACATAATTGGCATGATGAACAGAAAAACTCGCCTGAGGGTTTTTGGGTAAACTGATCAGCCAGGCGATTTCGGTATCGGTGAGCTCATGGGGTTCTTTTTCAAACCAGAGCAGAGCAGCGGCCCGAAAACCGACAACATTGCCCCCGTAGGGAGTCAGATTCAGCCAAAGGCTCAGGATCTCTTCCTTCTCAAGCTGCCATTCCAGCCTGAGGGCAATGCCCATTTCGATCAGTTTGTTGGTGAGATCCCGCCGGGCTGGCCGCAAAAGCCGGGCAACCTGCATGCTAAGAGTTGAAGCACCGATTTTTCGCTTGTGACTGAGATTGAAGATCAGGGCCCTGACAAGGGCTACCGGATTGATGCCGGGATGCCAGTCAAACCAGCGATCCTCAAAAGCCGTGAGAATCTCGCGAACCTTGGCTGGAGCCGGCTGAACCAGAGGAAGGCGCAAAGCACCATCAGGAGCCGCCCGAATCGATAGCAGAATGCCATTGGTATCCTCAATCGTCTGAGCTGGCTGGCTCATGGCCCTCGCCAGAGGCAAAGGTTTATTCAGGAGATGAAGGATCAGAAGAATCAGCAATGCCCAGATGGGCCAGCTCATCTTCAAGAATCGCCAGAACACGCGGTTTGCAGGATCCTCCACAGGGTCCGACGGTGGCAAAGGTTTCATTCTGAATATCAGCAAGAGTCCGGGCTCCAGCTCTTATGGCCTGCCGGATTTCCTCCTCCGGGATGCAATTGCAGATGCAGATGGATTCCGGTTTTCTGGAGTTACTGGGAGCCATAATCAGGAAAGCATGGAAACAAGGTCCTGCATGACAGCCCTTTGGGCTTCAGCAAGATCCATGTAAAGGGTAGCACCCGAAGCACAGCGATGGCCACCGCCGCCATACTGGACTGCCAGATCAGCCACTGAGTGGCGTCCTCTTGAACGCAGACAGAGTTTGGTATTGCCTTCTTCCATATATTTGAAGACGGCTACAACTTCAATATCCCGGATATCAGCAATATGGTTGACCAGATATTCGGTTTCTTCCAGATCAATTCCGGGACTTAGCTCTTCATCGATGGTCAAAGTCACAAGACTCCCATCGCAATGTTCCTGAAGACGGGAAAGCAGATCCGCATTGATCCGGTACTGTCTGAGGTCGTTATGCCGGTAAAGGCAATTGAAAACCGCAAAATGATCCGCGCCATATTTCAGGAGGCGGGCTGCTGCCTCAAAGGCTTCTGGATCCGCGGTATAGGAAAAGCGGCCGGTATCATAAATCAGCCCCAGATAAAAAGCTGTCGCCATCTCTGGAGTAATGGGTATGTTCATGGCTTCAGCCGCTTCAAGTCCCAGAAGACAGGAGGAAATGCAGTCTGTCCGAACCAGATGCCAGTCCCCAAAACCCTGATTGGAAACATGGTGATCCAGAACCATCAGAGGACAGCCCCAGTCCTGCCAGCCATCCGGCAGAGACAGAATATCCGGACTCGAAGAGTCAAAGCTCATCAGAACCGTATCTTCAAAACCCCGGGGAGCTTCAAGGGTGATATCGCGAAGCTCTTCCAGAAATTCATAATACGGTTTGATGGGATCTCTGAGAATATATTCGACATTTTTGCCAAAAGCCTTCAGAGCCCGGCCAAGCCCGGCCATAGCTCCCAGGCCATCACCATCAGGATTGATATGGGAAGTCAGAAGAAAACGGGAAGGCAGTTTTGGGATTAATTCAGCAAATTCCAGTGGGCTGATCAGATTCTTCATTCCACTCCGCGATTTACCAGGATTGATTAGG
>CAZDAM010000048.1:0-25812 GCA_964503595.1 uncultured bacterium | reverse complement strand
CAGTGATATCCAGTTCTGGAAGCATCCTGCCCTCGCTTGGTGTTCTGAAGAAATCCCAGTGCCGGATCGCTTCTTGAACTGGATCGACGGCAATCCTCAAATGGGTGATGACCCCACTGAAACCTGTTTGGATTTGTTTGCTTTTGTCTCCTGGCGTACCGGGGGGCTATGTGCGGAAAGTGAGATACATAAAAGCCTATAAATCACCTTCACTGACAGGGATACAATTTCTGGATGAAAAAAACCCGCCAGAGAACTGGCGGGAAATCCCTCAACCTCCTGAGAATCAGCGAATGATTCTGGTTTGGAGGTATCTATCCGCATTCGGACGGAAAATCGTGTCCATGCGGGTTTTATAGTGATTGAAGAAATGACCTTTCTCGTGCTCAGGGAAATCGGAAGTTTCAATCGCAAACTCAATCACCCGATCGAAATGCTCGTCATAGAACTTCAGAATCATCTCATCGAGGTCCTTGAAGTTCTTGTTGCAGAACTCTTCGAATTTGTCGATTTCAAAATATTTCTCGCTCATCTGACGGTGGAACTCGAATTTCTCTTCAGCTGATTTCTTCGGATCATTGAAGACCTTGAGGTACTTCTCCTGCTCCAGATCAATACCCATTTTCTTCTTGGTGATGCCAATGAAGCTCATCCATTTCACCAGAGCACCAATCAGCCATGGGAAGTGGGTGTGCAGGGAAGTGAAGTTGGAATCAGGGCAGGCGTTGGCGAAATCAATCGGATGAATCACACCGTCCTTGATCAGACATTCAAAGGAGTTGTAGGTCCACCGATGGTAGCTGTTCACGAAAAGAACATAGCTTTCCAGGCGGTGATACATTTCCTTGGTCAGCTCCACACATTCTGGAGAATAATGCTCATGCAGAGGCTCGTCCGGCTGGAACACCATGGGATGAACCATAGGCCCGATTCCCATACAGCGAATGAAGGTGTCGTAGTTTTCCACGGCTTCCTGAATATGGAAAACCTTGCCATTGGTCTGATCGTATTTGTCGTAAAGCTCCTGCATGCTGGTAACACGGTAAACATCGGACCCACCGCCACCAAAGGCCTTTTTCAGAAAGACCGGGAACTTGTTGTCAAAGTACTTTTCCATCGCATCAGCTATGTAGTTATGCTGGGGATAAAACTGCTCACGAATCAGCTGACCACGCTTCAGATGCTTGTCCAGCATGGACATGGACTCACGAACCTTGGCCATGTCAACGCTACGACTCTCAGGATCCCAGCCATACCTGGTGTTTTTCAGAATCTGCTGCTGCTCATAGGACCAGATCTCTTCCTGCCACTGAGCATCCGTATACGGAGAGAATTCAGGCAGTAGTACCGTGGTTGGGAAACGATCCTTCGGGTGCATGGCTCGGGCCATCAGATCGAAGGTGGAATGCTTGTCCAGATTGGAAAAAGTCAAAGAGCTGTTGGCAATGCGCATCTGGTTGTTCTGCGCCGTCTGAGCCCAACACTTGTAATAGTCGTTCCAGTGAATGGTACGATCAATCACCACATCAGCCTGATCATTGAGATCGGAACCGCAGAGAACCGGTTCCGCCTTAATCCGTCCCAGATCAATCTTGTACTCTTTGCCTTTCCACCTCATGACCGGATCAGCAAACTTGACGAACTCCTGCATGGCATAGCGCATGCTCCAGTCCTGTGACGCCATAATGCGAATTTTGACTTTCTCCATAACTCCCTTTCGTGTCGCCTAGTGAATACTGCTTCACTCCAGGGGGCCAAGTATACCGAAGCGCATCAGGATGGTAAACAAAACTGCCTTTTTCTCCGAGATCCTTGTTATGAAATCATTGGTTCGCACCCTGCTCCTTGCTCTGGGACTTCACTCCCTCTCTTCCGCAACCCCCTGGGTCAGCGAAGAGGATTTCTTTTCCGTGCAAACCGGTTTAAGTGGAGCCATTTTCACTCCCTCCCCTCATGTACGGCCCATCGACGAATCCAATCTGAGCTGGTCCGGCTATTTTTATGAAGAGAAGGACCCCTCCACACTCAAGATTGAAAACGCCAGCCAGAACTTCCTTTCCATGGGAGCCGGCATTACAGATAGCATCGAAGTGGCATACAGCCGGGAAAGCTATACTGGAGCCACCAGTCTTCGGCCCCGAAACTGGCTTTCCCTGAAGCATCGTCTCCCGGTGGAGTCCATGCCAATGGCGGTATCAGCCATTATGAGCACTTCGGAAAGAGACTACTCCACAGTCATGTTTTCCATGGGCTGGCGTTCCTTCTACTTTGGTGCCGGTACCAATTTCGGTGGTCGCAGGCTTCAGGAAATCAATGTAGGAACCCTCAACGACTACGGAACCGCGCTCTTTGGCGGTTACCGGCTACGCTCCACAACTCAGAACCGCCTGGTGGGAGCCAATACCTCCCTTGTGGAAGGCGAACCCGACAGCTTTTTCGGCTTTGCCGGGGGCAGTGTCTCACTGGGACGAAATATCGATTTTCTGTATGATTACAACGGAGATGTGGTTTCCGGTGGTATCCGCCTGAAAATCGACACTTCGGCCTTTCAAATCCAGTATGTCAGCGAGAGCGATTATGATCGGCTCTACAACCGCAATCAGACCGGTGTCATCGCCGGGGCCCAATACCGCTTCTGATTCTCACTCAAAGGCATCCTGATAATGACGGATGCTCTCACCCTCAATTGCCAGAAAATCAAAACGCATCGGCAGATGAGAATATCTGCGGGTCTGGTATAACCAGTGAAGAGCGGTCTTTCTGATTCTGGTTCTTTTCAGGAGACTCAGACTTTCTTCCGGAGAAATCAGACTGCCGGCCCTGCGAAAGCGTACCTCAACAAAAACCAGCCAGCCATCCCATTCCAGAATGCAGTCAATTTCCCCATGAGGGCTTCGGAAATTCTGCTCAAGCACAGTGGCCCCCTGGTTGAGAAACCACTTCAGGGCGAGCTCTTCACCCTTCCTGCCGATTTCTGTTTTAGTCGTCACTCTCACCAAGAAGGTTTCTGATCTCATTTGGCTTCAGCATGCGGGATTCCCCCACCTGAAGATCCAGATTCAACCCCCCGAACCGGGTGCGGATCAGGCGCTCCACCTTCAGTCCAAGTGCCTTGCACATCCGGCGAATCTGACGGTTGCGACCTTCCTGAAGAACCAGGATCAGACGACCCGGTTCTGGCTGTTCGGCTCTCAGTGCCCGGGCTAGACCATCTTCAAGATTCAGTCCCCGCTCCAGCCTTTCCACTTCCCCAAGAGTCACACGGCGGTGAACCAGGACTTCGTATTCTTTTTCATGCCCAAAGGATGGATGCGTCAGACGATGAATCAAATCTCCATCGGTGGAGAGTACCAAAAGACCTTCGCTATCCCGATCCAGCCGGCCGGCATACTTGAATCCAAAAGCCAGTTTCAGCCGATCATTGATATTTGGTCTTTCCTTTTCACTGAAGGTACAGATAGTCCCTCTGGGCTTATACCAGATCAGAGTCTTCAAAGAGCGAGGTCGGATGGTTTCCCGGCCCCTGACTTCGATCGGATCGGTGGATTCTACCTGCTGTCCCATCACCGCCACCTGACCATTGACCAGAACCTGTCCAGATTCAATCAGACGGTCGGCCTCACGGCGGGAACAGACCCCCCGGCGGGAAAGTTCCTTATTTAATCGCTCACTCATTTGGATTCACTCTTATATGATTTGCGCATACTGGAGACCTCAGCGTCAAGCTTTGGAAGCCTGTTCTCTTTTATCCGGCTTGCCTTGACCACTTCCCAGCCAAACCACAAAGCTCTGGCTTCCCCCTGCCAGACAAATCCAACATAACCAAAAAGGTGCAGAAAAAGCAGAATGAATAAGACGCTGAAATCCTTGAAACGAACGCTCAGGCTCCAGAACATCAGAACCAGTCCATAAAAGAAGAGCGGGGCAAATGGAAGAATCTCAGCCATCCCGAAATGTGAAGATTGAACCGGAATCAGAAAGGACAGAATCAGAAGGCCCATCAGATCAAGACGTTTCCTCAGACCAGCAAACACGATGACGGCCAGAAACAGGAGTCCTCCCAGAAGATAGACCCTGCCAAATTCAAACCAAAGATTCAGTCGAAAACCTGTGCGACCTTCAAGCCAGGGAAAGGGAAGCAGATCCGAATAGGCACAGATGCCCCCAATCAGAAGAGCGGCCAGAGTCATCGGGAAAAGCGAACGGCGGTTTTCAGAGACTGCCATCAGCCACAAGGGGGCCAGAAAACCTCCAGGAAGAGCTGAAGCTGCAAGAGCTCCGCCGGGTCCCCCAACCCAGTCCAGACGGCGACGATATCCAAAGAACACTGCCGAGAGCCCCAAAGACCCTAAAGATAAATCGAGATTACGGAAGAAAAAGCCAATCACCTCGGGATTGAGCATCAAAAGTGAGAAGAAGAGCTTCAGCCAAGGGTTTTCAAATGCCAGAAAGCAGTAAAGCAGCAGATGTACAAACCAGATCAGGCCTGCGGCAACAAGCAGGAATTCTCCCTGGGAAGCAAAATCTTCGGGGAAGAACAAAGCCATCAGCCGCGAAGGTGAAGCCGGCTCGAGGACTGGAAAGCCAGAGGGCTGCAACCACCAGGCAATACCTGAAGCAATCAGGCTCATGCCCGTAGCCAAAACCAGATCCAGCGGCTTGGAACGGGAGATCATTGCTCTTTCGGAGTTGAGGCCGACTGGTAGCGAACCCCAATCTGTTCCTTGGTGTTTTCCAGATTCAGACTGATATGGATGGCGTCTTCCCGATCCTGCCATTCCACTTTTGTCTGCATTTCCTCGCGGTAAGCATTTCCAGGAGTCACCCATCCACCACGTCCCAGACCAACCTGAACAAAAATCGCTTCAGGAGTCTGAAGTGGATAGACCAGGACGGATGCCAGGCTGAAACCGGGATCTGACAAGGACTGCCTTGGTATCAAAATATGAATGACAGATGTCATCTGCTGCCAGCGGGCTTTCTTGAGCCCTTCCACCCAGTCCCAGCCTTCGGGAGGAGGCTCCTGAGGAGGTGGGGCTGACCTGGGAGTTTCCAGAAGAAGTGCAGGAGCCGTCACTCCGGGCTCAGCATGTGATGCTTCAAGCACCTTGGGGCGAGCAGCCGGCATAGCAGGCAGGAGCCCTGGGGTACCGGAGGAAAGCTCCAGGGACATGCTCATCGCAGGCCTGGGAGACCCCTCGGTCAAATACACACCCAACCAGGCAGAACGGTTTTCTTCATACTGAAGATGCAACAAAAGCACAGCTGCACCCAAAAGGGCGATCACAGGCAGCCAGGTTTGGAGAATATCGCGATTCATTCCCTCACTTCGGTGTCAGAGCCGTAAGTCCTCCCATATAAGGACGCAGCACTTCAGGAATCCTGACACTGCCATCCTCTTGTTGATGGTTTTCCAGGAGAGGAATCAGTACCCTTGGAGATGCCACCAGCGTGTTATTCAGAGTGTGGCAGAAGCGGGTTGTTCCTTCCTCATCTCTGTAGCGCAGATTCAGACGGCGGGCCTGAAATTCGCCGAACATGGAACAGGAATGGGTTTCTCCATAGGAATTGCGCGAAGGCATCCAGCTGTTGATGTCATATTTGCGTACCTGACCCTGCCCCATATCTCCCGTACAGACAAAAACCACCTGATACGGTATTTCCAGCGACTCGAGAAAATCACGGGCATTCTTCAGAAGGGCTTCATGCATGGCAAGAGAAACCTCTGCATCATTTTTGCAGACAATCACCTGCTCTACTTTCTGGAACTGATGAATCCGGTACAGACCCTGGGTATCTTTGCCATAGGTTCCGGCTTCACGACGGAAGCAGTGAGACCAGCTGGCCGCCTGAAATGGAAGCTGATCCAGACTCAGGATTTCATCACAGTAATAAGAAGCCAGGGGAACCTCACTGGTTCCAATCAGAAACAGATCATCCTTGGCCATTTTATAGGCCTGCTCTTCACCACCCGGGAAGTATCCTGTGCCCGTCATCGCCTTTTCTTTCACCAGAAGAGGAACGGTAAAAATCTCAAATCCCCTCTCCCGGATAAAATCAAGGGCATAGCGCATAACAGCAAGCTCAAGAAGAGTTCCTTCGTTTTTCAGAAAATAGAAACGGGAGCCGGAGAGTTTGACCCCCCGTTCGATATCCATAAGACCCAGGGTCTGCCCCAGTTCTACATGAGATTTGGCCTCAAAGGAAAACTCGGGAATCTTGCCCCAGGTTTCAAACTCCGCATTGTCCGCATCGGATTTTCCAAGTGGAGTATCTTCGCTGACCGGGCTTGGAACTCTTAGCATCATGGCCTGATACTGCTCCATGATTTCACGAAGTTCTTCATCCTTCTGCTTGGCTGCCTGGGAAATTTCCTTCATTTTGGCAATATGAGCCGGCTTTTCTTCCTTGCTCAGAGTCCGCATGACCTGATTGCCCTCATTGAGCTGACGCTTTAGCTCCTCGGATTCCTGCTGCAGGGCGCGTCGGGCATCATCAACTTTCAAAAGCTCGCCGACATCCAGGCCAATGCCCTTGTTCTGAGCAGTTTTTTGAATCAGTTCCGGATTTTCACGAATCAAGCGGATATCCAGCATGCATCCTCCAACAGATTGTATATCGGCAATTCAGCCCTAAAAGACAAATGCAAACAGAACAAAAAAAGCCCCTTTCGGGGCTTTTTTATGCGCAAGAGAGGACTTGAACCTCCACATCCTAAGCGGACACTAGAACCTGAATCTAGCGCGTCTACCAGTTCCGCCACTTGCGCGACAGGGAGGAAGTATATCATTCACTCTTAAAGCTTACAAGAAGATTTTCAATTTCTACAAAAGCCAATTAAATTCGGTTCTGTTAAACTACGTGGATAACATCAATTCGTTTAAAATAGTGAAAAAGGAACAACAATGGAAAAGCTGCTTCAAGAGATTCCAGTAGAAACCTTACGAAGCATGGCACTGGATTATGGCGCCCGACTTCTGGGAGCCCTGGTCATCTTCATTATCGGAAAAATCCTGGCACGCTGGATCGCATCCCTCGTCACCAAAGCCATGGTCAAAGGAAAAATGGAAGCTACAGTGGCAAGCTTCATGGAAAACATCCTCTATTTCCTGCTGCTGCTCTGTGTCATCATTGCATCTCTTGCCAAACTCGGCATTCAGACAGCCTCACTTCTGGCTGTTGTCGGCTCTGCCGGTCTGGCCGTTGGCTTGGCCCTTCAGGGCTCCCTGTCCAATTTCGCCGCAGGGGTTCTGATTGTCATGCTCAAACCCTTCAAACTGGGCGATTATATTGATGGGGCCGGAACCGCTGGAACCGTAGAGAAAATTGATATCTTCACGACTCAGCTCAAAACTCCTGACAATAAAACCATCATCATCCCCAACAGCAACCTCACCAGCAGCAATATCATCAATTTCAGCACCCAGAAAACCCGCCGGGTGGATATCACTGTGGGAGTTTCCTACTCCGATGATCTGAATCATGTCCGTAAAGTGCTGGAGGATCTGGCCAACTCCGATTCCCGCATTCTTCAGGAACCCGCTCCGGTGGTCTATTGCACTGCCATGGCTGATTCCAGCGTGAATTATGTCATGCGGATGTGGTCCAAAACCGAAGATTACTGGCCCCTGACTTTTCACATGAATGAAACCGTCAAGAAGCGCCTGGATAAAGAGGGAATCACCATCCCCTTCCCCCAGAGAGAACTCCATATTCACCATATCAATCAGGAAGACAAAAAAGCCTGATTCAAAAAACCGAAGTAAAGCCCCGCTCCAATCACGGAGCGGTTTTTTTTCTTACCGGCCAACTGACATCAGATATCGTTTCATTCCCTACTAAAGAGCGGAATGGAAGCAACCTGCCCCCTCTGAAGAAGAAGGTGCATTGTTCTGAATATGGATATATCCGATTTCGTTCGGACAGGTTTCCAGAAAAAAGAAAAAAGGCCGTATCACTGATGAATACGGCCTTCTTTCAGGCTTTATTCCCGATAGAATATCCGGATTAGTTTCCAAACTGCTGGAAGGACTCCGTTGGCAGAGTCTCAGCATTGCCCGATGATTGAGGAAGATCCTCAGTATCCGGCTGCCGGTCTCCCGGAGCACGACGCTCCAGAACGGATGGAGTGACTTCAGAATTCGCTGTTGAAGCAGAACCAGAAACATCTGGAGCCTCAAGACTCCACTCGGAAAAATCAGCTCTTGTCATGCGGTAGGACTTGAGCTCTTCGTTCCAGTTTCCAGCGTTCAGGCTTAAAGCCTCGCCTTCGGAAAGAACCAGACCACGGGAATCATCTGGCCCCAGAACATCAGCAGGAGCCACAAAAACTTTGGATTCAAAAACTCTAACATTGGATTCAACACTGAAATCTGCATCCCGTTTGGCAAGCTCGGAAACTGCCTCCAGAGAAAAATCCCGGAAATACACTTCAGGAGAAACTGATTTGACCAGAAGCTCACGTCGCTGGCTCAGATCCGCAATGGCTGTTTCCAAGGATTTACTCGGATAGCGGACTTCTACGTCATACATCGTACCCCGGACAGACGCCACCAGATTCGGAGTGCGGGCCTCAAAATGGCGGCCCTTCTTCACAACCTGAATCCAGGTTTTACCATGAAAGACCCGAATGCCATTTTCCAGAACCTCAACCATGGTTCCAGGCTTCAATTTCAGTTCCGTCCCATCTTCATAGGCCACATGAACCGTCGAATCGACCTGGGTACGAATCCGATCCCGATAGCGTACCACGGAAAATGCGCTGGCCTTTTCCCAACCGTAGGAATCATGCCTCAGAATCTCAACATTTCCTGATAGGGAAGCCAGCTTGAGATCGGCTACAAGATACTTCGGCTTGCTCGTCTCCTGAGCAACTTCAACCTGAGTATGAATGACCGGGCGAAGGTGGGGGTCAACCTCTTCGGAAGGCTGAGACATGAAGAAAACCCCGGCAATGGATGCAGCAATGGCCAAAGAAGCCGCTGCCTTACCGGAAAACCAGGATGGCAGACGACTCATCAGACCCGTTGGCTCCTCCCTGTAGACAGGAAGGGAATCGATTCTGCCCATCACCAGTTCAGTGAATCCGTTGGGGACTTCGACATCGTCCGCATTCTGGAAAGCATCGGACATTCGGTCATACCACCAGGCCGTATTACGGGCCGCACGGTTATCGTCGAGAAAGTATTGAAGTTCTTCTTTCTCGGGACCGCTCAGGGTATTGTCCATCCTGGCGTTCAGCGCAACTTCAAATTTTTCCATATCCATTGCAACCCCCGTTGCTCTTTATCTATCTCTCATGAACCGGTCAGAAACCGGTCACACGCTTTTCCAGATAATCCTTCAGAAGCCTTCTGGCCCTGAAGATTCGAGCCTTGATTGTCCCCATCGGCAGATTCAGAATCTGAGAAATCTCGTTATACGAGAGATTCTGCAGATGTCTGAGCACCACAACGGATTTGTAATCCAGAGGAAGCTGGTCAATTGCTTCTTTAAGAATAGAACGCAATTCAACGGTTTCTTCCGTCTTTTCATACTCATCCGCCGATGAAGTACTGCTGGCCAGCATCCCCTCACCTCCGGCGTCCATAATGACGTCAAGAGAAGCGGTGGAATCCTTGCGAGAGCGGAAATAATCCACACACAGATTATTGACCGACTTCAGAAGCCAAGAGGAGAATTTGTACTTTGGATTGTACTGGTGAAGACTACGGTAGATTTTCACAAACGCTTCCTGACTGATGTCCATGGCCACTTCGGGGTCATTTGTCATTCGCCAGGCTACATTGAAAACCTGCTTTTTGTAGCGCTCCACCAACTCCGCAAAAGCTTCTTTCTTGCCTTTCAACACCTGTTGGACGATCTGGTAGTCATCTCGTTCCACGCTCGGTACAACCTTCGACTCTACAGCAACTACGTTCTTCGTTTGAGAAAAGTTGCAGGGTTTGTGACGGAATTTCCTGGAAAAAACCGCCTTGACATGGTGGCACGAGTATAACAGCCACTTGGGGGAATTGCATGACTCCCCGGACAGGATTTTTCAGGATTGACAAAAAATACGTAAAAATTCGGTTCAATTCAGACCTTTTTGGGCAGGTTTGGCCAAACATAGTCGAGAAAATCCTGAAGGATTAAAGCCGCCGCAGCCTCATCCCGAGCCTTTTTGCGCCGACCTTTATGGACTCCTGCCTGATTCAGGATCAAAAGAGCCGAATCCGTGGAACCACGCTCATCCTGGAAAAAAATTTTCACACCATCGTTCTGGAAATTGCGGGCCACTTCCTCAATTGCCTCTGACATCTGAGTTTTTTCCCCCAGCTTTCCCAGAGGAAGCCCAAAGACCAGGGCAGTGATCCCATCATCCCGAATCAGCTCAAGCACTCTGGAGCGAAGCTCTTCGGCGGTCACGGTTTCAAGGGGCACCGCATAGCGATACCCTTCATCACTTAAGGAAAGACCACATCGTTTAAGGCCGTAATCAATCCCAAGGATCAAGAAACCAGCCCCCGTACAAGTTCGGACACCCTTGCCATTGCCTGGGGCAGTTTTTCCGGCTGGGTTCCACCAGCCTGGGCCATATTGGGTTTCCCGCCACCGCGACCCCCAATCATCTCGGCCAGAGGATTGAGGATATCATTGGCCTTCATACCCTTCTTTACGAGATCATCGCTGATGCGGCACAAAAGACTGGCCTTGCCATCGGAATCGTTGCCCAAAACGACTATGCCGCTACCAATCTTCTGCATGGCTGTATCCGACATGGTTCGAAACACCTTGGCATCCACCCCATTGAAGGAGGCGGCCAGAACTCTGGTCTGACCAATCTCCTCAATCGCTTCCAGAGCCTTGTCCATCTCAAGGCGGGACAATTCGGTTTTCAGTTTCAGGATTTCCTTGTCCTTCTGGCGGGAGTCCTCCATCAGGGAATCGATTCTTTGAATGACATCGTCCTTGGTTTTCAGAGTCCGCTTCAAGGACTCCACAGCCTGATAACCTTTTTGAAAAAGCTCAAAGGCACGACGGGAAGTCACACCTTCAATCCGGCGCACACCAGAAGCAATCGAACTCTCGGAAACGATTTTAATCATACCGATTTCAGAGACATTTCTGACATGGGTTCCACCGCAGAATTCCATGGACCAGCCCGGTACATCAATAATGCGGACAACATCCCCATATTTTTCTCCGAAGGGGCAAATCGCCCCCATCTGACGGGCTTCCTCCAGAGGCTTGTTATGAACCAGAACTTCTCGCCCTGCATTCAACTTGAAGAAAAGCTTCTTTTCAATGCTTTCGATTTCCTGGGCACTCAGGGCCTGAGGGTGGGAAAAGTCAAAACGGAAACGCTCGGCATCCACATAGGAGCCTGCCTGCTGGATATGCTCCCCAAGCTCCTCTTTCAGGGCAGCCTGAAGCATATGAACAGCGGTATGGTTTCTGACAACCCAGTGACGGTGATTCGAATCGACTTCAGCAAGAACCGAAGCTTTCGGGTCCAGGACACCGTCTTCCAGCTCACAGTAATGGACAATTGCCCCTTCTTCTTTCTGACAATCAAAGACCCGAAACAGGGCTCCGCCAGCTTTCAGAACTCCCCGATCTCCTACCTGGCCACCGGATTCCGCATAAAACGGGGTTCTGGTCAGGACAATGCGGTACACATCCTTCGTTTCATTGATTGAAACACGGGCAATAAAACTTTCCGCCTGAAGGCTGTCATAACCAACAAATTCCCCTTCGACATCCTCAAGATATACCGTGGTTTCCCAGGATTGGCCAGAGGAAAATTTCTGGGCGGCGCGGGCTCTCTCCCGCTGCTCTTCCATCAGATCATCAAAGCGCTTTTCATCAAAATCCATATTGCGCTCTTTGAGCACCACACGGGTCAGATCCTTGGGAAATCCAAAAGTGTCATAAAGCAGAAAGACGGTTTCAGCCGGCACCTGATTGCCCGCTGTCACCTTGGAAGCCTCCTGCTCGAGAAGATCAAGCCCCTTGTGTACGGTTTTCAGGAAGCTGTCCTCTTCGCGGCGGATTGTATCGGTAACGAAGGTTTCCCGGCCTGAAAAGATTGGATGGGCTTCACCCAGAGAATTCATGACTTCTTTGGAAAGATCAAACAGGAAGGGTTCCTGAATTCCGAGCTGATAGGAAAAGCGGATGGCACGGCGCATGATCCTTCTTAAAACATAACCCCGGCCCAGATTGGAGGGCAGAACCCCATCTCCAACCAGCATGGTGGCGGCTCGGGCATGATCCGCAATCACCTGACAGGCGATCTTTCTCTGCTCTTCGTTAAAATTGCTGCCGCTAGTTCTGGAAGCGGTCGCCGAAGTCAGTGGGGTAAATATATCGGTATCGTAGTTGGAGACCTTGCCCTGAAGAATCGTGGTAACCCTCTCAAGCCCCATGCCCGTATCAATGGATGGACGAGGCAGAACATGGCGGGTTCCGTCCTTTCTGGTTTCATACTGCATAAAAACCAGATTCCAGAATTCCAAGAAGCGATCGCCCTCTCCACCCATAACATCTTCCGGTCCGGTGCCAGCCTCTGGCCCCAGATCATAGAAGATTTCGGAACAGGGACCACAGGGACCGGTATCTCCCATCGACCAGAAATTATCCTTCTCGCCAAAGCGGTAAATCCGACCCGTGGGAACATTCAGGGAGCGCCAGATCCTGTAGGTTTCCTCATCATCCTTGTAAATGGACACATAAAGCCGATCCAGAGGAAGGCTCAGGACTTTGGTGACAAACTCCCAGGCAAAGGCAATCGCATCATCCTTGAAATAATCACCAAAGGAGAAATTCCCCAGCATCTCAAAGAAAGTATGATGCCTTTTGGTATACCCTACCTGCTCCAGATCATTATGTTTGCCCCCCGCACGAATCGAACGCTGGCAGCTTGTCGCCCTGGTGTAATCCCTGGTACTGGCCCCGGTAAAGACATCCTTGAAGGGCACCATTCCTGAATTGACAAACAACAAGGATGGATCCTCCTCAGGAACCAGGGAAGAGGAAGGCACGACGCTATGCCCTCTTTGTTCAAAAAACTGAAGGTATTTCTGGCGAATTTCTCTGGCTTGCATGGCCTACTCCTGAACCTTTTCAAAAAAACAGGGTGCGAATTATAACAGATCCGGGGCTTTCTCAGTGAATATGACCGGCTTGAATCAGGAACCCGTGAAGCGGGAATTGAGGCGAAAACGGTTGAAGCTCGCCTTGTTCTGACTCGACTTGAGCCGTGGGTAAACCTTCAGCATCAAATCATGCTGCCCCTCAAGAACTCCGGGAGCAAGCTCTCTGGCATCCGTCTGCACGAAACGAATCCGAGCTTCCAGGTAATAAAGATAGCGAAGCTCAGCAGAATTCCTAATCCTCTCTCTGGCAAAATCATAGGGAAGAAGCTGCAGTCCGGCGATATTCTCAACCACCATATCCGCCTTGCCCGGCACCAGACGCATAAACCGGCGCCCGTTGAAGTCATAACGGTACTCGACTTCCTCCGCACCATCCGGAGTGTAACGATTGAAGCTCATCTCAATCAGTTGCATGTCAAACAGGGGATCAGCGGCATTTCTGACCGAAAAGCTCTTCAGTTCATCCATGGTCAGCATGTCTTCCCGAAATCTTAGAAGAAACCGCCGCATAGACTGCTGACGATCCACCCGCGAAGCCTGACGAACCTCGTTTTTCCGATCCTGAACGAATTTGTAGTAGGCAACCCCAAGAATGGTTGCGACCAAGGCAATCACCACCGTGATTTCCACCAGACTCAAACCGCGTCGCTTCATTCTGCCGCATCCTTCAAAAAGGCATTGTAACCGGGCTTGGGATTGTAGCCCTCATCATGAATGATGGTCTCAAAAGAGAGGTCCTGATCCAGAGCAACTGTTTTAGACAGACGATCCCGCCAGAAAATCTGGACATTGACCTTGATTCTTCTTTTCTTGCGATCAAAATCAGGATAGGCTGTACTGGGATTGGGATCGGGAAAATAGGAAAGCCATGTATAACGGTGAAAGACCGTACCCCCCGATGTGTAAAGGGAAGGTTCGGCAATGTCAGGCCGGGCCGGAACCGGTTCAAACGGTCCAAACAGCCGGCCAGAACCCGTTTCACGGCTGGTATCATCAAAAGGAAGCCCCAGAAGAATATTCTCCACCTGGTGGTAGGGAAGGGAACGCAGCTCCTCTATCTTGGCAATCGCCAGCGAAGAAGCCAGGATATCGTTTGTGGAGCGGTAAACCGAGGCTGTCGAAAACTGCATCATCAGAAAAATCGGCACCAGCAGCATGGACATCAGAGCCGTTGCCGCCAAAACTTCCACCAGACTGAGCCCGCGGCGCATCAGAGACCCCTTCTGAGCATACGGGCCTGAATGGCATCAGAGATATCCCGGACTGCTCTTTGGTAGGCCTCGGAAGAATGCTGATTCTTAATCAGGCTCAGGTAGCGCACCATGGCACTGTCCACTTCCTTCATATCCTCCTCACCCAGATAGGTTCGTACGAGTTCCTTGATAAAGACTACCCAGATGGCGTAATCGTAGTTATCACGAATATCCAGAGCATCGTTGAGATTCCGCCGGGCCTCTTCCATCCGGCCCAGCTTCATGAGCTCAATGGCTGACGCAAACTTTTCTCCGGCCTCGGAATCCAGAAAATCCTGAAGGGAGCGCCGCTCCTGTCTCAGGAATTCCGCTTGTCTCTCTTCCTGAAGCGCCTTTTCCATACCCTTCCGGTATTTTTCTTCCATGTAGGATGAACCAAGCCTCATCGGAGACATGGGCATATAGCGCTCTTCCTGATTCGAATAGGCCTTGAGATGAACCGGAGGCTCCGAAAGCTCAAGCTTCTTGAAATTCTGCTGACGCTGAAGGCCCATGAAAACATCCCCGCCAATCACAAGAAAAAGCAGGAAAAGTCCCAGAACCAGAAATAGAATCAATCGGGCATTCACAAGTTGGAAACCATTTTACACAAAGCACAAAGAGCCGGGGGATTTTTCAACTCCCCGACTCTTTTCTGATTCAGGCTGCCACATCCGAACTGGACTCTGGCTGCCCCAAAATCACTGGATTCACTTCTTGATTACGCTCGCATAGCGCTTGTTGAAGCGATCTACGCGGCCGGCGATATCCACGAACTTCTGCTTTCCTGTATAGAAAGGATGGCAGTTGCTGCAAATATCCAATGTGATCTCTTCCTTCGTGGACAGTGCCTGGAAGGAATGACCGCATGCACACCGGAACGTAGCCAGATAGAGGGCAGGATGAATTTCTTTTTTCATAGTAGTCTCCTCGACTCGGCCTTTTATTTACGCCCTTCCAGCACCAGTTCGGCTCCAAAGAGACCCAGAATTCGACCGATTGAGGGGTTGGCATTAGCCAGCTTGAGCCTTTGCCCTTTCTCCGTCAGCCGCCTCATGGTTTCAATCAGAAAACCCAGACCGGAAGAGTCCATAGCATCTACAGATTTAAGGTCCAGTATTATAGATATTTTTTCCTCATTTTCAAGTTTTACGATTTCTGCCTTTAAATTCGGCAGATTTTTGCGGGTCAAAGGTCTGGCCCACTGAATTTTCCCGATCATTTTTACCCCCGTGTCCGCAGGGAAAATAGTTATCAGGCGCGATTGGCAAAGTCAAATATGTAGTTTTTTTCGAGCGTTGTTGCATCCTTTAATGCATGAACCTTGAGCATATTTGTACTGCCTGATATGTGGGTCGGAATCCCCCCCATAATGATGACCTTCTCCCCTTCAGAAGCCCAGTTCTTTTTCAGAAGCTGATCTTCCATCTCGACAATCTCATCATCCAGACGGGAAAGCTCCTTGATGATAATGGGCACAACTCCCCAGTAAAGCATCACCCGATTTGCAACCCGGCGATCAAAAGTCACCGCCACAATTGGCTGACGCGGGCGAAACTGGGAAACAATCCTGGGCTGCTTTCCACCGGACGTGAAACAGCAGATCAGGTGGGCACCAATAGCATTGGCCACCTGGGCTGAGGAATAGGACAAAGCCTGGGGAATTGAGCAGTCCTTGATTTCAAACCAGAGAAAGGGCCTGGGGCCATACTGCATGTCTGATTCGGTTTCCAGAATGATTTTACGCATCATTTCGACCGACTCACGGGGATACATTCCGGCAGCCGTCTCACCAGAGAGCATGACAGCATCGGTTCCATCCAGAATGGCATTGGCCACATCAGAGGCTTCTGCCCGCGTCGGACGGACCTGCTTCTCCATGGAATCGAGCATCTGGGTTGCCGTAATCACCGGAACTCCGACCTTATTGCATTTGGTAATGATTCTTTTTTGCAGATTCGGCACCTTCTCAGGTCCGAGTTCCACTCCAAGATCGCCCCTGGCCACCATGATGGCATCTGAAAGCTCGATAATCTTGTCGACATCCTCAACGGCCCCGATCTTTTCGATCTTGGAGATAATGCCGATATCAGAACGCTTCTGCATGTTCAGGATATTTCGAAGGTAGGTCACATCCTGAGCTCTTTGCACAAAGCTCATGGCAATGTAATCGATATCCTGGGTGCAGCCAAAATGAATGTCCTTGATGTCTTTTTCCGTCAATGGAGGAAGACTGATTGTGACATCCGGCAGATTCATTCCCTTCTTGTTCTTGAGGATTCCTCCCGTGATGACTTCGGTTTCCACCCGATCCATTTCCACGGCGACAACCTTGACTTCCATTTTGCCGTCATCCAGCAGAATCTGGTCTCCAGGTCTCACGTCCTGATGAATCGTCTTATAGGTTGTACTCACCCGCTCATTTGTACCTTCAGCCGACTCCTGATCAAAGGTAAACCGCTGCCCCTTGACCAGCTCAATCTGGGAATCCCTGAAGACCCCCACCCGAATTTTGGGGCCCTGAATATCCATCAGAATGGAAACAGGGCGATCCAGGTCTTCCGAATTCTTGCGAATCACCTGGATCAGTTCGCCAACTTTGCCATGCTCTCCATGGCTCATATTCAGACGAAACACATTCACGCCGCTTAGAATCAGCTCGCGAATCATTTCTGCTGTGTCGCAGGAAGGACCGACTGTAGCTACAATTTTCGTCTTTCGCATACATCTCCCTATGGATAAGGATAAGTCGAAGCGTGGATTTTACTGAAAAAAATGCCTAAAACACAAGCGGGGTCTAGGAAACTGCACTCCTAAACCCCGCAAGACTAGACTATCCTGACTTTATTTCAGGTTATTCAGTTGCTCATCCACTGCCTGAAGCTTTTTCATAAGCTCCTGCTGAAGAGAACTACTCCCCTGGGCCACAGCCTTCTGCAACTCAGTCGCAAGAATCTGCCGCTGGGCCCGAAGCTGAGCTTCCTGAGTCGCAGCTGTCTGGTTTGTCACGGCTGTATTATTGTTTACCGCTGAAGTTGCAGCATAGGAACCGGTTGCATACTGGCCCGGTGCAGTCTGAGCTGGCAGACCATACTGAGGATATGTGTAGGTTCCACCGTATCCCATCTGTACCGACTGGCCGTTTGCTGCATAGACACCCTGATAGCCGCTCGACAAAGCCTGAGAATTGTAGGCATTGCCCATCGGATAGCTGGTCGCCCGGGTATCATACTGCTGAACCGGCAGGGCATAGGTCTGGCTCATTCTTCCCTGAGGGGAACTCTGATTCCAGACCAAACCGCCATCTTCATACTGATTACTGGTCGCAAGCATGTTCTGGGGCATACCAATCGAAGACTGCCAGTTATACTGAACATTCGCATACCAGGGAACCGCCTGATAATTACCGGTTGGATCTCCCTGAGAAGATGCAAGGGCTCCGGCGGGCTGAATCCGCTCAAAGAAATTATTAAAACGTTCGCGGGTCTGCTCAAAGCTAGGGTGCAGAATCTCACGGGGAGCATAGGCAAAACCGTAGGCCATCATGGGATTGACTCCACCAGGCATCATTCCTGGATAGGCCCCCCCCATCATGCCGGGCTGCTGCATCATACCGGGACGGGCCATCATGTTCATGGGCTGAGCAGCCATGTAAGGGGAAGAAGGAGAGCTTCCCGCAGAAGCAGGGCCACGACGCTCAACGGTGGCATCTTCTTCTTCGAAGGAAGACTGGGGAGCAAAGGCATAACCCATGCTTCCATCCTGAACCATCAGCTGGCTCTGGCCATAAGCATAAGGATGCTGCATGGTGTTCATGACGCCACCCATGCCATTCATATAGCTGTACTGGGAAGAAAAACCGGTGTGGTAGTTCTGATCGTAGCCCGCAAAATTGTAGCCACGGCCCATCACATTCAGAACATGGGGAAATTGCATATTGACATGAACTGAAGCCCTTTGGGAGCTGGAAATCCCAAGAGCGCCCACTCCATAGGCACCACGATCATTCGTGATTCCGAAAACCGAACCCAGAAGACCGTTTTCCCGGTGATCCCTGGTTGCCCCCAGAAGAGAGGAAGAACCACTACCACGACCCAGAAGTCCCCGATTGCTGTAGGAATAACCACGGGCAGCCTGACGCCGATCGTAGTCGGTCAGGGAACCCACCAGGGCCACACCACCAACGGCCGCGGCTGCAATGATTGCGATGGGAGCAGAGAGCACACCAGCAAGCCCAAGAGCCCCGATGCCACCCACCAGACCCAGAGTCAACTTGGTATTCTGACTTAACGTGTCCGCTGTACGAGAGAAGGCGTTGGCCGTCATGTTGGCCGGATCCTGCTCACGGTATACATCTGAGGGCAGAATCCCCGGCAAATCGTAGACCACAGCACTTTCGGTCTGATCCCGCGTCATGTACTCCACGGCGGAAACCGGAAAAGCCAGTGCAAAACAAAGAAATAAAGCAACAGATCGGTTCAGCATATTGCCTCCACGATCCTTATACGCAAGGAAGGGGGAAAAGTTGCTTTTCCAAAGCCTAAAACTGAAGCTCAAGAATGGAATTGAGGTTCATCTTGGTGAAGCGTTCCACCCCACTCCGCTCAATGGCAACCTCGACATAGTTGCTGGATTCATTGCGAAGAATCATGCCTGCTTCAACATTGAAAATGATCTGGGCCGAGCCCTTGAGGGTGTAAAACATGCCCTTCATGACTTCGTGGCGCTCCAGATCAGACTTGGAGCGAATGATAATCAGGTTTCCCAGCTGATTGACCACCTGATAGCGAATTTCGGTTTCCACCGGAAAACCTGGTGTCGCCGCAATCGTCTGGGTCCAGGTAGTGCCAATGGAAACCGCTTCCTCAGGAAGCATCATCTGCATGTTTTTCACGGAAAACTGCATGCCATTGCCAACAGCCTTGGGGACAGCCCCGGTAGGCTCCTGAATATATTCCAGAAAAGTCCCAATGGCCGGATGGGCCCGGACCTGATCATTCATGACAATCGAACCGGCGGAAATCCCGACTCTTTGAATCATGGCATCGTTGTCCAAAACCTTGAGGGTGGACATGCTGACATAGGCCTGGGAACTGGATTTTAAGAAACGCTCGAAGGTGCCGTTGCGCATGAGGGTTTCTGCCTGGGAATACCAGGTGTAGACCGATTCCCGCTCCCTTGGTTTGAAGCGCAGGAGGGAATCCTCGCCATAAACGGCCCCGCTGAAAAGACTAAGGGCGCACCAGAAGGCGGAAGTCGTCTTCACCAAGCTGCTCAAGATCCTCAATTTCTGCTCCTAACGACACGAACTGGCAGACAAAATCGTCCTGTACGCGGCGCCGATCCACAATCAGAATCGAACCCTTGGGGGAGCAAAGCTCAAGAAGCTTCTTGAGACATAAACCCAGATTGCGAACCGTCCCCGTGCGCTGCAACTGTTCCATGAGTTCAAGAACCAGAATATGGCTGTAGGAAGCCTCTGGTGCCGTACCCTCAAAGAACCCGAAAGCAGCACATCTGGATGCCTGGGCATCCTTCAGACTCTCCGCAGTATAGCAAGCCTGATGGGCATTGGGGTGCACCCGGCGCAGGAAACCAAGCTCATCCCCGACAACAAGAGACTTTTGACGGGCTGTTTTGGGCAGATAGCCTAAAGCGATTTCTTCATGACTTACCCGAAGCCCTCCCAGAAACTCTTTTAAGAAGCCTTCGCCTCCATGAAGAATTTCCCGGTGGTGACGCTCAAGAAAGCAGCACAGAACCTGCTCGGAGAGTTCAGCCCAGTCAAACTTGCCGAGCGAACCTTCAAAACGATTCCGGAAGAACTCAATAGTGCGGGCGTCAAACATGAAAATCCTTTGCAATTGAGTTCGCCATTCTAGGGTTCAAAATCCTAAAAGGCAACCCAAAATGGCTGAAGTCCTCAAGGTTTTGTCGACCCCATCCGATAGCCTCAGGAAGATGCGCGCCCTGATTCTGATTCTTGCTCTTTTCGTGCCCGCAGGCCACGCCATTCCCCTTTATTCCCAAAGAGAGGGAGTCAGCTGCCTTTACTGCCACACCACCCAGGATCGCAGGTCCCTGAATCATGCCGGCGAACTCTACCGCGACTCCGGTCATTACTTTCCCTTTCTGGCCAAACCCCTGGCCGAGGAAAAACACCCTGATTCCTTTCTGAATCCGCGCTATCAGGCCATCCGGGAACGCTACATGCGCAAATGGTTCAAAGATGACCCTGAACCCGATTTTGCTCTGAAAGGCCAACAGCTCTTCTACGGGTCGGCCACTCTGAGACGAAAATCAGAAAAAACCTGTGCTTCCTGCCATAGCCCTCAGGACCTGTCTGGGGTACACTCTCGGTATCCGAGATATGTACCCTCCGCCGAACGTATGATGAGTCTTGAGCAGATGCAGAACTACTGCCTGACTGAACACCTTGGCGGAGAGCCGCTACCCTTGGGAAGCGATGATTCGCTGGCGATCTCTGCCTACCTCAAGGGTCTCAGTCAGGAGCAGCATGCCGCGTCTTTTAATCGTTGATTCCAACGCCATTCTCTTCAAGGCCCATTTCGCCTTCGGAACCCGTCAGCTCAAGAACAGCAAGGGCATGACCACTTCAGCCCTCTACGGATTCCTCAAGGCCATTTTCCAGCTTCTGAAGGATTTTGAGCCCGATCGTCTCTGTTTTGCCTTTGATACTTCCCGCGATACCTTCCGAAGAGAAATGTATCCGGAATACAAGGCCCACCGCAGTGAAACCCCTCCCGAACTCAAGGAGCAGCTTCCAATCGCCCCACGACTGGCCCGGGCTCTGGGAGCCAAAACCCTTGCCATTGATGGCTTTGAAGCGGATGACATTTTAGGCACCCTTTCCAAAATGGCTGTTCAGGAATGCCAGGACACCGAAGTCCTGATTGTTACCGGAGATCGGGATGCCTTTCAGCTGATTGAAGAGCGCATCCACATTGGCTACACCTCTTCCAAAGCCTCAAAAGGCGTGGAAATAGTCGATCTCAAGGGTTTTTCGGATCGCTATGACGGTCTGGTTCCCGAAGATCTGATCACGATCAAGGCCCTGATGGGGGATTCTTCGGACAATATTCCCGGAATCAAGGGAATCGGTGAGAAAACCGCCATCAAGCTGGTTCATTCCTATAAGACCCTGGAAGGTCTTTATGAGCACGTGGAGGATCTCAAGGGAAAAATGAAGGAGAAGGTGGAAACCGGCAGGGAGGACGCCTTCCTTTCCCGGACTCTGGCGACCATCCGCGAAGATGTCCCCATCGATCTTGGTCTTGATGATTTCAACTATCAGTTTGCTCCTACCGAAGATCTCAGGGATCTTCTCATCGAGCTTGAATTCCACTCTTTCCTGAAGGAAATCGGCGCAGCTGAAACCAGGGCCACAGAAGCCCCGGCCCCACGAGAAGTTGAAAAAAACTATCGCCTGATTACCAAAGCAGAAGACCTGAAAACTCTCTGCGAACGCATTCAGAAGGCTGGAATCTGTGCCTTGGATACGGAAACCACATCCCTGAATACCCATGAAGCCCGCCTGGCCGGAATTTCCCTGAGCCTTCAAAGGGATGAAGCTGTCTATATCCCGGTAGGACACCGGGCACTGGGATCCAAAAATCTCCCTCTCAAAGAGGTTCAGACTCACCTGGGTCCCCTTCTGGAAAACCCTGAGATTCTCTGGATTGCCCATAACTGGAAATACGATCTGGGGATTTTAAGAGGTCACTCCCTGCCTCTTCCCAAAAACATCTTTGACACCATGCTGGCAGCCCACCTTCTTTACCCGGAAGGCAAAATCGGGCTGAAGGATCTGGCCACAGGCATGTTGGGAGAGCCGCGGGAATCCTTTGAGGAAGTCGCTGGCAAGAACGGGGATTTTTCCATGCTGGTTCCCGAGCAGGGACTCAACTACGCAGCATCTGATGCGGACAATACCCTGGCTCTTTACGAACTCTTTCTGCCCGAACTGAAGAAGCGCCCCCAGATCCAGAAACTGATGGAAAACATCGAGCTTCCCCTGATTCCGATTCTGGAATCCATGGAATCCCGAGGGATCACCATCTCAAAAACGCATTTTGAGAGTCTGGCCCGGGAACTGGAAAAGGAGTCCTCCCGCCTGACTCAAGCCATTCTTGAGAAGGCCGGTGAGGAGATCAATCTGAATTCTCCCAAACAGCTGGCCACCATCCTGTTTGAAAAACTGGGGATTCCCCATGGCAAGAAAACCAAGACAGGCTATTCCACCGCCAATGATGTTTTAGAAGAGCTTGCTCCCCACTGGCCCATCTGCGGGGAAATTCTGGAATACCGGCATATGCAGAAGCTTCTGAACACCTATGCCCTGCCCCTCCAGCAGGCGGCAGATTCCAGAAGCCGGATTCATACCACCTTCAATCAGACTGTGGTGGCCACCGGAAGACTCTCCTCCAATCATCCCAATCTTCAGAATATTCCGGTGCGCACCGCCTGGGGCAACCGAATCCGTGAGGGCTTTCTACCCCAGGACGGACACACCCTGGTTTCGATTGACTATTCCCAGATTGAACTGCGCATGATGGCTCACATGGCCAAAGACAAGGCCATGATTGAAGCATTTGAAGCCGGACGGGACATTCACACCGAAACCGCTGCCCGGATCTTTGATCGCAGTGCCGAAGAAATCACCAAGCAGGAGAGGGAATCCGCCAAGGCCATCAATTTCGGGATCATCTACGGCATCAGTCCATTCGGACTTTCCCGTCAGCTCAATATCCAGATTGCCCTGGCCAAGGGGTTCATCGAATCCTATTTCAAGGTCTATTCCGGTATTGAAGCCTTCATGAACCAGATTTCCGAACAGGCGGAAAAAGACGGCTACGTCACGACCCTGTGCGGTCGCGAGCGACCGATTGCCGACATTCAGTCCAAGAACAAAAACCGCCGGGATGCAGGCCGCAGGGTGGCCATCAATACATCCATTCAGGGAAGTGCTGCGGAAATCCTCAAACTCTCTATGATTGAGATCAACCAGCTTCTGAGCGATCACCCCGCTCACATGCTTCTACAGGTTCATGACGAACTGATCTTTGAAGTTCCTGACACCGAGCTTTCAATCGTCCTAAAAATCCGCGACATCATGCAGAACATCTATCCACTGGCCGTACCTCTGGTCTGCGATGTGGAAACCGGCCCCAGCTGGGGAGAACTCAAAGCCTATGATTGTTGATTCAGCCGCCTTGATGGAAAAACTGGGAAAAAAGCTTGGAGAAAGCCTTCAGGGTGGAGACTGCGTGCTTTTAAGCGGGGGTCTTGGGGCTGGCAAGACCACTTTCTGCCGGGGCATTGCCCAGGGACTCGGATTTTCTGAAAATGTCACTTCTCCGACTTTTGTACGCTTGAACATCTTTCAAGGGACCCCTAACCTTTACCATATGGACTTCTATCAGGCCGAAAATGTGGAAGAACTGGAAAACTTTGGCATTTATGAGCTTATGGAAGATCCAAACGGCGTTGCACTTGTGGAATGGTGGGAAAAATTTGCCGAAGTGTGCCCGAAGCAGTCCTGGAAAGTGACGATTCACCCCCTTTCCAATGGCCGCCGTCTTGAAATTGTCGATCCGAAGGGAATGCCATGGCCGAGAAAATGAAATTAGGCGAGATTCTGGTCAAATCCGGGGCTTTGAGCCTCAAGGATCTGGAAACCTTCCTCAAAGAGCAGGAGGATTTGCAGGATGAACGTGGCTATCGGACCAAACTTGGAGACCTTCTTCTTGAGCATAAGATGGTCAATGAAGAAACTCTGGCCTTAGCCTTTGCCGAACAGCATGGCTTCAAGTTTGTCGATCTCAACAACTACCGCCCTGATGTGGAAGTCCTGGCCAACATCCCCTTCTCCATTCTCTCCAACTTCCGCTTTGTGCCCCTTTACCTCGATAAGCAGAAAACCGTGATTGCCCTGCATGATCCAATCGATTCCTTCCTGCTGGATCTCCTCTACAAAGCCCTGGAAGTCACCATTGAAGTACAGTCCGCCACCCGGACCATGGTGGATATGGCCCATCGCTCCTGCGTGGATGCCGTCAAGAACGCGGGCCGGGAAAACCACGATTTTGATATCAATTTCGAAGAATACCGCCTGGTTCTGGAGCAGGAAAAAGAAGTCGTAGAAATCAAGGAGCGCGAAGAGGTCAGCCTCAAGCACACCCTGGACGGACATTCTCTTGAGCAGATTCTGAAACTGTTTGCCCGATCCCAGCAGGCCGTTGCCCTGAGGATTGCCCTCAATCGGGCAGAAGCCACGGTGCTCGAACGCCGTCCCGGTGGCTGGCATTATTTCGGAAGCCTCAGCCATGCAAGAGTGCAGGCCTTCATCACCCAGATCAAATCCTTGGCAGGTCTTCCTGAAGAAGCTCTTCACTACCCCACCCAGGCATATTTTGAAACCACCATCGATGAGGAAACCGCCGCCTTTGGGGCCTATCTGGTTCCTTCCCAGATGGGGACCGAAGTTGTCATTGAAAACTATGGCCTGGACCGCCGCTCCCTCTCCACATCCCGCCTTGGGATTCTGGATCATGACTTAAACCGCCTTCTGAGCGGCAATGAAGATCAGGGCATTCTGATTCTGGGCAATGCCCACGGTGGCCGCACAACCCTGCTCACCGCCCTTTTAAACGATCGCCTCAGGAAATCTTCCGAAGCCCAGCTTGTCCTGGAAATGCACCCCAGTGCCCAGGCCATGGGACGTACCCATGTTGCCCTGGATGAAGATCTGGCCGTTCTGGATTCCGCCGGACTTGTCGCCGCCGGATATGACACCGTGGCTGTGGATGGCCTCCCGCTGGATCGCCTCGGCTGGTTCTTGAAGCAATGTGAACGCCGTACGGTTTTTGCCTCCCTGGATGGAGGACCCGTCCTGCCATTTCTGGCCCAGCTGGAAAAAAGTGGCCAGTCCATCGGATCTGTTCTGGGGCGCTTCCGCTCCATCATCCATATCCGCCTGGTTCCTCAGGCCTGCCCCTGGTGTGGAGTCTCCCAGATGCTTCCACCCGCCGAGATTGCCAAGTCCGGCATCAAGCCTGAAACCCTCAAGAAGCCCATATTCACGGTCAATGGCGGCTGTGAAGCCTGTGAAAACACCGGCTGCCTCGACTTCACCCCAATCTACGAAGTCCTCAACATCACACCACCCACCCTCAAGCTTCTGATGGAAAATCCCATCTCCAATGAGCTTGCCATGCATCTGGTCAAATCCGGAGTCCTCGTGCCCACTTCCGCGATCGCAAGGGAAAAACTCTACCGGGGCACCCTGAACTTTCAGACCTGGGTAGGCATCATGCAGAAGCAAATCTAGTGCGGAATGACGGTTGTTCCAATCCGGCCAACTCGCTCCTGACACCAGCAGAGGCCTGCGCAGGAAAGTCTGAACCCGTTACAATGGCAGC
>CAZDAM010000047.1:0-26103 GCA_964503595.1 uncultured bacterium | reverse complement strand
CACTTTCCTCAACCAGATCCATCTTCTGAGCAATCGCATTGCGAATCCAGCCCATCGCAGTAGAAGCAACGTCCTGACGATCCGCGACAAAAAGGATCAGATCTCCTTCCTCAATTCCACTCAGAGCCTTGAGAGCTTCAATCTGGTTCTGAGGAATGTACTTCGCTGCACCGGAGGTAAACTCACCATTCTGGAATTTCACGAAGAAAGCCCCCTTGGCCTTGTAGGTCCTGGCGACTTCGGAAAAGGCATCGAGTTCTTTTCTGGAAAGATCCGCTCCACTCTTGGCCGTCAGACCGCAGATTCGGCCCCCGGATGCCAGGACTTCCATGAATCCGGGGTAGTCAGATCCGGAAAAGATTTCATGCAAATCAAAGAGCTCCATCCCAAAACGCAGATCGGGCTTATCGAGCCCAAACCGGCGGATACATTCATCATAAGTCAGCCTCAGAAAGCTCTTTTCAATCGAAACTCCCAGAACTTCCTGAAACAGGTTCCCCAAAAAGTTCTCCACAACATGGAAAACATCATCCTGCTCGACAAAGGACATCTCCAGATCGATCTGGGTATGTACAAGCTGCCTGTCCTTGCGATTATCCTCATCCCTAAAACATTTCGCAAACTGGTAGTAGCGATCCATTCCAGCCACCTGAAGGATCTGCTTGTAAAGCTGAGGGGACTGAGGAAGAGCAAAAAACTGGCCGGGATAGACTCTTGATGGAACCAAAAAATCCCGCGCGCCTTCCGGAGTTGACTTCATCAGCATAGGAGTTTCCACTTCCGTGAAATCCATGGCATTGAGGGACTGGCGAACCGATTCAGCCACCTTATGACGGAAAATCATGTTGTTTTTCATGAAGCTTCGACGCAGATCCAGATAGCGGTATTTCAGACGAAGTTCTTCGTTGATTTCACTGCGATCATCAATGATAAAGGGAGGTGTCAGAGATTTATTGAGGACCCGGAAGCTCTCAACCTGAAGCTCGAAATGGCCGTTGATTGCATCTGTACGGTTCTCGTGAGGCCGCAAAACCAGGGTTCCGGTAGCCTGGACACAGTCTTCACGACCCACAGCTTTGGCTTCAGAGGCCATTTCTTCAAAAGAAAGCTGAAGCGTACCATAGCGATCCCGCATGGAGAGGAATGCGATTCCCCCAACTTCCCGAACCCGTTCAGCCCAGCCACAAACCGTGACCGTCTTCCCAACAAGTTCTTCCCCTAACTCTCCCAGATGATGAGTGCGCAGCATGAAACGTTTCCTTTAAAAATGGACCAAGTTTTGGTGATTCAATCACAACTTTTATGAGAGTTCATCCATTTTCTGTCGGAATTCCGTACTTGCAAAACAACTGGCCTGGGCTTCGGCTTCAAAAATCAGGTGATCCTCAAGGTTCAAACCCAGTTCGGCCTCTCTCTTCATACTCCGCATGGCTAGGGGAGAAACCCCTTTTACCTCGGACTCAAGCTCCCTTAAAGCAACTTCGATTTCCTCATCGGACTGAACCAGGAAGCGGGCTCCACCCCATTCAAAAAAATCACATCCCAGAACTCTTCGACCACTCTGCAAAAGACTCCGGGCAATCTGGGGAGGCAGAACCCTGGAAGCCAGCGGCCATGCTCCCATCCCTGGGGAAATGCCCAGTTTCAGAAAATTCAGGGCTATCCGGCAGTCTGAAGTGACGATTCTTTCGTCACAGGCCAGGGCAAAACAGAGACCAGCTCCAATGGCCGCATTTTCCATCACGGCGACAGTCATGGACGAAAGTTCCCGGATTTTCAGAAAACTGCGATAATACTGAAGCATGGTTCTGACATTTTCATTCACTTCACAGGAAAGCCTTGCCTTGAGAAAGGCAAAATCTCCGCCAGCGGAAAAGCAGCCTTCCATGCCACGAATCACAACCAGATGAGGTTTTCTTTCCTCAATCTTTTCTAAGACCTCGGGCATCTTTTCTGCCATCCGCCAGGTCATGGCATTTCTCATGCCTGGCTCATGAAGCCAAAGATGAATCAGGCCCGAAGACACCTCCTCAAACCAGACTGGGGAGGCTTTCATGTCAGGACTCATCGGGTTTTCCCTGAATCAGATCCAAAAGAGATGTTGTCGGCTCTTCGTCCTTGAGACTGGCAGCAAGAGAACTCAAATCCCGACTGTCTTCTTCCTGCTTTGCACCCTTGAGCAGATAGTCAAAACCCTTCTGGGAAGTCTCTCCAACCGAGGTCAAAAGGGTATCCCGAACCGAGTTTTCGTACCATTCCAGAAAGTCCCTCAGGGTTTCTTCCTCGACTTGACCCAACACCGTCTCTACCGATTCATATCCCCGACTGCCTCTGACAATCTGGCGCTCCAGAAATTCCCGAAGCTTGAAAGGAATCGCCTTTCTGGCCATATCTACCCCTTTTCCTTCATACGAAAACCAAGCACAGCTGCGGTAAGTTCCAGAACAGGAGTCAGCGGTGCAAGCCATATCAACTGCAATATCGAAGTAACAAAAGAAAACCCGGCAAGAGTCAGCAAAAGACCGACCCCAAGCTTCCTGCCCCGACCAAGAGTCTCATGGACACCGGGCAGAGAAAAAAGCCCCAGACAGATCAGAAAAAGCAGGAAAAGCCCCAGATTTTTTCCCTTCTGAAGCATTTCCAGAATCGGGAGAGCTTCCTCAGAAAGAGGGAAAACACCAGCCCCCAAGACCTGAAAGCAGAAATCCAGCCCAAAAAGGCCCGAGAAACCCCAGCCCAGCCAGCCAAAAACAAAAAAGGGCACACCACTATTCGCCCTGTCTGAAACTGCTCTTAGAGAATGAAAAAGCCGGGAATCCTGGATGAAGAAATGTAAAAACGGCAGAAGCAGGCAGCCGATCAGAGCAACAAAACGGGGCAATCCAGGAAAGAACATTCCCAGCAAAAAACAGAAGGGAAGCCACCAAAGAAAAAAGCCCAGCCCAATCAGCCAGTCTTCGCGCAGAATTCCTGCAACCGGCCATTGCTGGACCCGGTGAAAGGCATGAAAATCACGAACACTATTCTCAACTGCCTGCGGATTCTGGGCTCCCAGAAAAACCAGACGCCTGAGATACCACTCTCCCCCACCCCGGTAAACAAGCCTGAAAGTAGCCGAAACCAGTGAGGCCATCAAGGCCGCCGCCGCACTCATAGAGGCCGGCCCTTCTGCCTGGAATCCTCCCAGAAGAAAAAAAGACTGAAGAGCAAGAAGGCCTGACCACAGCCCTGCCCTTGAGCCCTTTTCCCGAAGACGTTCCTGAAGCTCCGTCCACTGTGGCTGCAATTGCTGGAGAACCTTCTGATCCTTACCTCCGAAAAAGGTAAACAGGCGGGCCAGAGGCTCAGAAATCCCAGGATTCTCTTCCACTTGAAGATTCCGCATATCTGCCCGGGAAAAAGCCTCAGCAAAGCCGAGTGAAGGGTTTTTCACAACTTCGAGAATGGCTCTATCCAGACGTTTTTTCTGAAAATAGGGTAGCAGAAACAAAGGAAACCAAAGCAGAACCGCCCCCACCGGAAGAGAGGGTTCAGGTACAGCAAAAAGCTTCAGGAAGCAAGCTGTCACATAAAGACCCAAACCCGTATTCAAAGTCGCTGAACACAGGTTTCGGACCAAAAGAAGACGCCAGGCCGAGCCCAATTCACCAAAACGACTTGAAAACCAGTGGAGTCCATCCCGAAAGGAAAAGAACCACAGCCGAAGAAAACGCATCCCTACCTGCTCTGAGAAAAATCCGGGCTCGTAGTATATCATGGGGAAATTCCTCTCTGAACGAAGGAGCAAGCATGTCTCAGCACACCTACCCAGTCCTCCCTCTCTACAACCTCGTGATGTTTCCCCACCTGATTACAGCGATTCAGACCAATGATCCTTACGTCCAGGGCCTCCTGGGTGAAACCTCCCGAAGCAACGGGGAATTCATCACCTCCCTGATGCTTGAGGACGGAGAGTATTTTCACCAGGTCGGTTGTCTGGTTCGCCTGGAAGAAATCGAACAGACTGACAACGGTATGGTTCAGATCACCATCCGCGGTTTGAGGAAATTCTTCATTGAGAACTGCCCGACCACCCAGCCGATTGTTTACGCCGAAGGACACTATCTTCAGGACTATTATGAAAGCCGCAACCAGGCTGAAAACTCAGCCCTCAAGCTCTCCAAGCTGGTCAAGCGCTATATCTTCCTGACCAATTCCCAGCCAGAAGCCATGCTTCAGGCTGTTGCCTTCATCACGGATCCAGCAATTCTTTCCAATTTCTGTGCCCACTATTTCATGGAAAATGCACCGCACAAGCAGGATATTCTGCAAAGCCTCAATATTGGCAAAAGAGTCGATGAAATGATCCAGTTCATGTCGGATCAGGTTCAGGACAAAATCGCTGAACAGTCTCAAGGCATTCACGTGTTCTAAGGAGCCGTACGCCTGTCTGCGCAATCGTTTACTGCCGTTCCAAAGAGGGAAAGGAACAGACGCTCAGGGGCCTCCTCAAGATTCATGTTCCAACTCCGGAAGAACTTGGCCTGGCAATCCAAAACATCCATCAGCTTATGCAGAGCCCTCAGATGGAAGTTATCTGGATAATTTTTGAATCGTAGTGAACAGGCCAGTCAGGATGCCCCTGAAAACCAAAAGGTTCAGAAACTCCGGGCTGAATTTGAGAACCCTGCTATTTTCCGCCCTCTGAATGAACTAGAGGAAACCGGTAAACCCTTTGCCCATTTCAGTTCAGTGTAAATCCGGAAAATAGCCCTTGGAAAAAAAAAGCCATCCGAATCCGGACGGCTTTTTCTTTTCTGCCAGAGGGATGGCTAAGGGCCGCATCAGATTATGATGCGAGCCCCTATCCAGCTTCAATTACTCGTTATAGAGTTTTTCAAAGTTTGTGCTGCGGGCATCGCGGATTTTGTGATCCACGATTGGCACGATATTGTTTCCGGTTACAGTCATGTAAAGTTCGGAAGCATTGGCCCCATCAAAATCGATGTTGATATTGCCCATATCGTCAGTTTTCTTCACTGTGAAGATGTTCATGGATTTGTCATAAACCGTTACAGTCAGACCGGAAGCAGCCCGGTTTCCTTCAGTGACAACGCTTGCATTCAGCATGCCATTGCGCTCATAGCTCACGTTTTTCAAGGAAGCTGCGGCTGGTTTCTCATAACGAACCATGAGGGAACCGTCACCAAAGTTATTGGTTTGCTCCACAAACATTTTGAAGCTTTTCGAAGTCGGGCCGTATTTCTCGGCAATTGCGCTCATACCACCCAGGGACAGACCACCGAATGTGCGGTCGTTCTTCGCGGGCAGAAGCTCCAGATTGAGCCGAGCCTGCCAGTGCAGAGGTGGAACCCACTGCATATTTGTGGAAGCAGCAGCTACAGCTACAGCGCCCTTGACATCGTCTTCTCCACCAGCATTCAGCCAGGCCTCAGCAAAGCTTTCACGGGAACCGGCAAACGCCCCGTTCACACATGCAACGCTCCAGATATAAGGGAGCATATTACCGTTGGTCAACTTGGGAATATCATAGGTACTGAAACCTGAGCTTACCCAGGCAGTGCTGCTGCCGTGACCAATGTAGTTGATGACGGAACGACCGTTATTCACGGCATCGGCCACCATCTGGCGGTTACCTTTTGGGTCATAGATCTGATCGATTTCGGTGTAGGTGAAGGCCATCAGACCATCACGCAGCGTGTTCGCATATTCCCAGTCTTTTGGATTGCCTTCATTGGAAGCAATGCCTACACCTTTGGCGTACCAGTCTCCATTGACATCCGGATTGGATTCATAATTGACGGTTTTGGCAACCTGATAGGCAACCTTGTCAGCTGTCTGGGCCGAGAAGCGGGAAACGATGATATCCAGATACCAGTCATCACCGGCCAGAAGGCCATAGGACTGATCGGAGTGGGCTCTTTCCACTGTTCCGCGCAGAGTCGGAATCTGCTCCACATCACCAACCAAGTGCAGATAGCTCAGGTTACCGGCATCAAATTCGGCCTGAACAAAAGCCTTGATGTCTTCAGCAGTGCTTCCGACCTCAGACATCTTCACCATTTTGACATCCAGACCGCTTTTTCTTTTCCACTCTACAAATGGAGCCATTTCTTCGGTGAAATCATCATAACAGATGATGACCATACGACCGGACTCACTGGCTTTTTCCATTCTCATGGCAGGAGCTACAGCTTCAAAGTTGATGAAGCTGTCCTGCAGCATGTTACTGACAAAGGATGGAACCTGCTTCTGTACCACAAAGCGGTTTGGAGAAGTGCTTTCCAGGCTCAGTTCCACTTTCTTGTGAATTCTCAGAGTCTGAGTCACAGGATTGTACTGGAAGAAATTGAAGTGAATGTTCACACCATCAATATTGTGGATGGTGAAAGGCTCAGAAACAGAGGCCAGAACATCGTTGGGGTAGAACGCATCTTTTTCATACACTTCAGAAAAGGTCAGAGGTACGGAATCAGGAGAAATATCACGAGTCAGGTGCCCCTTGGAAGCAATCAGGGGATGCTCCAGCTTAATATCCACATAATCATCACTCATTACGGTGACGTTAGGAACCTGGCCATCCTGAATCAGGAAGTTGGCTGCAACACGGGGAACATCAGGATTTCCCGCTTCTGTCATGCCTGGGTATTCTGGTACAGTCACTACACTGTAGGTTTTTCCGTCTACAACTTTGGTTTCGAGGGAATACCCCGGAACGGTGACGGTAACGGCCTGATTTGCCTGGCGGTCAGCCCTGACACTGTAGCCGATTTTGTTGCCGCCGCTACGATCCAGAGTTTGCCATTCCGCAAAGCTGCTAGCAGCCAGAACACCAAAAACCCCGGACAGGAACAGAGGACGCTGAGCTTTCTTCACAGTGCTGACCGCGCCCTTAAGGATATTCGAACGAAAAGTCATCTTGATTCCTTTCTATTGTCTTTGTGAAAGATGCGGCAATCATCTTAAGGCAGTCCCAACAAGCGTCAAGGTTTTGCCAGGATCTTTTTTTAATCCAAATGCAAATTTTTTGAAAAATCAGGCGAAAAAACCAAAAAAGTGACGGGAATTTAAAAATCAATTGACAGTACTCATGCCCACTGATATTATCAGGCCCGTCCAGTTGGAGGATGGGTCTATAGCTCAGCGGTTAGAGCAGTCGACTCATAATCGATTGGTCCAAGGTTCAAATCCTTGTAGACCCATGCTTTTTCGGCCTGCTCCCATCGTCTAGTGGCCTAGGATGTCGCCCTTTCACGGCGAATACAGGGGTTCGAATCCCCTTGGGAGTACTCCGAAAAAAATATGTGTCCCAGACGCTCCCATCGTCTAGTGGCCTAGGATGTCGCCCTTTCACGGCGAATACAGGGGTTCGAATCCCCTTGGGAGTATTTTCAAAGTCCTGACTCATTGAATGAGTCGGGACTTTTTTTGCGGCTCAGACTCAGACTGCTTATGAGGATTCGGGGAATGCCTACGGGTCTGCCCCCCTAGAAGCGAAAGCCCAGAGCAATCCAGGAGTAGAAGCGTTCGGTAGAACTTCGGGAGATGCCAACCTCCAAAGGCCCGGCCTGAGTATCCTTGATCACGCTCAAACCCGTGCCTTTGAGCCAGTTGGAGCGGGCATACAGATCGTCTGCATCATCCGCCACATTTCCCTCGTTATGCCGAAGCTGAAGCAGCATGTCCTGACTCAGGCGATAATGAAGGCCCATTTGAGCCGCCTGCATATTGGCGGCATACCGGTCTCTCCAGCGAAGGCCGACAAAACCCGCGGGCTCACGAAAAGGCTCAAAGCCCCCCAGGTATGCGTTGCGATGCATCGGAGTATCCTTTCCGCTCAGACGGGAAAACTTCCAGCCAAGACTGAAGGCCAATCGTTCGGAAAATTCAAAGAAGCGCTGCCAAATTCCCCACATAAAGCTGTAGTCTGAATCTGAAGCTGTTCCCTCATTCACCTTCACAAGCTTGAATTCGGCAAATTCACCCCGATCCGGGAACTGGGTTTCATTCAGGGTATCCTTGCGCCAGTGAGCGACCAATCCGAAATCCTCCGTACTCTGGCGCTCCCCAGGAAGCTTCAGGCTATCCTCAACCCGTGACAGAACCTCAGCACTCACCCCAATTCCAAGCCCGGTCGCCCGTCGACGAATCGTGGCAAACATCACCTCGGCGGAAAACAGATCATATTCGTTCTCATTCTTGGGGCCTCCACCGACAAAATTGGATTTGTAGTCCAGCTCCCGATACTCCAGGGTCGATTTGATCCCGGTACGCCACTGGCGGTTGATAAACTGGAAGAATGTGGATTCCAGTTTCAGCTGATTCTCGGTCCCAAGGCGCATATCCACACTGGTACGTGAATTGCGAAACCCCACATTGCGGGCCGTGACATTGGCAAAGATGGAAGCTCTTTGCTGGGAATCATACCGAATGCCAACCCCAAGGGCAGCCAGGTTTTTTTCTTCCACCTTGAAAGTCAGGGTATTGCCCCGGATACCATAAGTCACAACATCAAAAAATGCCGTGTTATAGAGGCGATGAATCGCCCTTTCGACCATGTCCCAGCTCATTGAAGAAGGAAACTTCAGGCCGGTTTCCTGAAGGACATACTCTTTCTGCAGATTTTCAAGCCCGACAACCTCAATCTGATCGATCTGGTATTCACGGTTTTCATCCGGAGTTTGAGCTTCTTCACGCTTCAGAACAACCCCCATTTCCTGAAGCTTCTTTTTCAGTTCCGGCAGGATTTTGCGAGTCGCCTCTTCTCCACGCCCGATAAAATCCTTAACCCGGGTAAAATCGGTACGGGGAATTCCATCCAGATCGGGCTTGATGTAAACATCACAAAGATTCATCTGCTCGACATTGGCTTCGGCGGCAGGAATACTGATGGACTGTTCAAAAATCATCAGAATGCTGTCAAGCTCTTCCTTCTTGAACAATGGTGCGCCAACATCCACTCCAATCAGAAAATCAGCCCCCATGTCCAAAGCATCCTGAGCCGGAAGATTACGAACCAGAAGACCATCGGCATACACCTGATCATCGATTTTCCAGGGAGTAAAAGCGGTGGGAATCGCCATACTGGCCCGCATGGCGTCATGCAGGGCACCAGACTGAATCAGATGGGCCTTCCCGGTTTCAAGGTTGGTCGCAAGTGAACCGAAAGGAATCGGATAATCCTGAAAGCCCTTCTTGTCCTGCAGCGGCCAGGCCAGCCGGCCCAGAAGCTCCATCAATCTCTGCCCGGCATATAGACCGGTAGGAAGCACTACCTTGCGGTTTTTCAGAGGCAGAGTCACGATGTAACGATCAAACTGTTCCTTGTCTTCCAGAAGAAGTTCGGAACGATCCGGAACATCCTTGAAGATCCTTTCCCAATCCAGTGCCAGAAGCTCTTTTTCAATTCTCTGGGCGGAATATCCGGCCGCATGCATTCCCCCGATGATGGAGCCGATACTTGTCCCGGAGAGAACGTGAACGGGAATCCCCTCTTCCTCCAGAACCTTGAGAACCCCAACATGGGCAAATCCCTTGGCTGCCCCTCCACTTAGGGCAAGTCCAACCCTGGTTCTGCCTTCACCCGCAAAAACTCCATAAAAATGAAGAAAGAACAGAGGAATTAACAGGCAAAGTCTGGCAGGCAGAAAGCATTTGAGCATGAATTTCATGCTAGAAAAGTCGGCATTTGTACGGATTTCCTTGATTGTTAGCAGGAAGAAGGAACAAAATATCCTTATGGAAACCAACCGCCAGAAAACCGATCTGAGAAACCGTCTAAACCGTGAAGAAGCCCTTAAGATGCTTCAGGCCGAAACCACACCGCGCGCCGTCCTGACCTTTTATTCCTATACCCGCTTTGTGGATCCCGCGGCCCTGAGGGATGAGCTTTTTCAGTCCTTTGCTGATCTGAGGGTTTTTGGCCGGATTTACCTGGCTTTTGAAGGCATCAATGCCCAGCTGAGTATTCCAGAAGATCAGGTTGAGGAACTAAGCCGCATCATGCATGCCCTTCCAGGTCTATCTGACATGCCCATCAAACGGGCCGTTCAGGACGACCCACTCGCTTTCTGGAAACTCATCATCAAGGTCAAATCCCAAATCGTCGCCGACGGACTTAAAGACGGCAGCTTTGACCCCTCTCTGGTCGGCACCCATCTCAGTGCCAGAGAATGGAACCTCTTAATGGATGATCCCGATGCTGTCATTGTGGATATGCGGAATTGCTATGAATCCGAAGTCGGCCATTTTGAAGGAGCTCTCTGTCCGCCTGTTGCAACCTTTCGCGATGAGTTGCAGATGGTTCCGGAAATGCTTGAAGAACAGAAAGACAAAAAACTTCTGCTTTACTGCACCGGTGGAATCCGTTGTGAGAAAGCCAGTGCCTGGATGAAATCCAAGGGCTTTGAAAAGGTCTATCAGCTTCATGGCGGCATCATCGACTACGTACGCCAGGCAAAGGAAGAAAATCTTCCGATTCGTTTCAAGGGCAAGAATTTTGTTTTTGACGATCGTCTCGGAGAGCGGGTTACGGAAGATGTCATCAGCCGCTGCCATATCTGTGGCAGCAGTTCAGACATGCAGACCAACTGCGCCAATGATGAGTGCCATCTGCTTTTTATCACCTGTCCCAAGTGCGATCAGATCCTGAAAGGGCACTGCTCTTCGGAATGCCGGGAATACAACCTCCTTAGTCCTGAAGAAAAGGAAAGCCTGCCCCAGGAAAAACGCCGCTGCAGGACCCAGGGCCACTACGTAAGCGACTTGCCCGGAAGCCCTCACCTCCAAAAATAGGGGCTTGACAGATTTTATTTCTCTTCTCTCAGATCTTTTTCTGAAGACCAAAACCTTAAGAAAATTCCTGCTACAATAGAAAGCATATTTCTTCTCAAAAGCGGGTTTTCATGCTAAGACAGCTGGCTCTGTTCCTGTTTTTATACCAAACAGTGATTGGTCTTCAGCCTGGCTGGAACAATATTCCGGCTCCGGCAGAAAACCTGTCCGATTATGTTACCGGGCAACCTGGAATTGAAAGAATCCTGGGCTGGGAGAACCGGGAATGGAAAGTCTGGGACAGAAAGAACCTCTTCCATCTGCGTGGCTTCGCCCCATTGAATTCCCTGAAAACCACTCAGGCCTACTGGATCTATCTTGGGCCTGCATCAAGCCTCTATGCCGAAGGAAATCAGGGAGACATCTCCATTCACTTCACCCTTCAAAGTACGGAACCCCTGAATATCAGTTTCAAATTCTCTTCTGATGATGGCCGCCATTTTCAGCCCACGGAAAACATCCGCGGGAATCTCGAAAACCTTCTTCCTGGAGCATATTCCGTGATCTGGGAGTCCCTGAAGGATTTGAGGCGTAACCTGGAGAATACCCGCCTGGTCCTTGTTGCCACACTTCCCAATCAGGAAAAGTTTGAGACGGTTTCTTTGCCGTTTCGCCTGGAAAATTTCTCGGGAACCGAACACCTGTCAGGCCCCAATATCACCAATCTCAATCCCGGAGACCGGGAAACCGGAATCGGGGCCACCCAGGCAATTCAGATCCAGTGGGATCGTCCCCTTCTGCCAGCTTCTCTGGAGGCGCAGACCCGTATTTTCTGCAATCAGGAAAGCATAGCCCATACTCAAAGACTTTCTGGCACGCTTCTGACTCTTGAACCCACCTTTCAGTATCCTCTTCAGGCCGAATGCGAAATTGAACTGCTGAACGGAATCCTGGACACTTCGCAAACTCGCTTGGCCCAGACTTTTCACTCTGTTTTCTATGTGGAATCCTTCGATCAGACTTCGCCACCTCCTTTTCCGGAAATTGCTCAGGAGGCATGGAATGAAACCCGGATCCGGCAGATTCTTCATGCCTTTGCCTTCGGAGGCCCGGCAAGCGAAGCCCAGATTCAGCGCTGGGCCGGTATGAAACCCCTGAACGCCGTAGCTGAAATACTCAGTCCCCGTCCCGTCAACCCCCGCTTAAGCCCCTCCGCCGACTACGATCGCATGGATCAGGTTTTTGCCTCGGCAAGCCTGAGAAAGCTCTCTGAATTCCTTTCTTCAGAAGCTTCTGAAAACCCGGTCACAGCAACCCATCGCCGCTATTTTGCCCTGACAGACTGGAATGCCGCCCCCTACACCTGGTGTGCCGCAGCCCTGGCTTCGGGACTGAATCCATTCCTGCACTGGCTGGGTATGATGGAGACCAATTACCACATGTCCGTAAACCGCAATGTCGGCGTGGGCAGAGCTCAGATTCTGGATTACTATGACACCATTCTCGCCGGCCATATCGAAGGCAAGCCATACCAGCAGATCATGGCCGATGCTGCGGTTTCCGCTGCGATTGCCGTTCAGTACAACCATAGGCGCAATGAGTTCAGAAACGGAGTTTTCCGGGGCAATGAGGACTTTGCCCGGGAGTTTCACCAACTATTCTTTGGCATTCTCGGGACAGATGAAGAAGCCTGCCAGAACGCCCCTTCAATTGGAAATTATCTCGTCCACCCTCTGGACAAGCAGTGCCAGATGTATCACGAGGACGTCACGGTCAGAGGCACTGCCCGAGCTCTGAGCGGAATGCCCGTCACCGGTGATTTTCATCTGGACTACTCCATTTCCTACCCGGCGGAAACTCACCACACCGCCGATCTTGAAATTCTGGGTGCCACCATATCCGGGAACAACGCTTCCGACAAAATCCACCTTCTGGCCGAAACCTCGATTCTGCATCCGGAATCCCTCCACAACCTTCCAGTCAATCTGATCCGCATGTTTGTCGAAGATGCTCCGGATCCACAAACCGAAGAGACGATCCGTCAGGCCTGGGCTTCCATGCCAACCAAAAACCTGATTCGCTTCTTGCAGTCCTATGCTGCATCTCCCCTATTTCACCGTCCGGAGCGCATCAAGTACTTTCATACCATTGAACGGGTTGTGCGCTATTTCAATCTGAGCCTTGCCCCCGGGGCTTCCCGCTGGGATCGGCTGCTTTCTGTCGTCTGGTTTCTGGAAGATGAAGGCGTACAGGTCTTTGCCCCATCCCATGACGTGTTTGGTGGTCAGACCGGCCAGGAAGCTTCTCTAAGCGGAGCCGTGATGCGTAACCACCATGATTACCTGGTTGCCAATCCCTGGACCAGCAACAAGCTGGGTGACACCTATAACCAGACAGAGTGGCGCCGTGACTTTTCCGCTCTCATTCCCAGGGCTGCCGACGGTACCTATCCGGTTGTTCATGTCGCCGAATGGCTTTGGAACTACCTGATCGCTGATGACCTCAGGCATTTCGGCACCGTGGAAAGAGCCCAGGTCTACGCCCTTCTCAACCGACGGGAAGACTTCAGCCGTACCGTAAGCCCCGATTCTCCCGATCTGATCTACACACAGGAACAGATTGAGGATCTTGCTCACCCTGCTCATCAAACCTATCTTGATCTCTCACGTGGTGTACTGGATCTTCTGGGGAATCCGGATGTGCCCTGGTACTGTGAAAACTGCGACTCACGCAATCAGAGAGCCGTCAATCAACGCATCGGCATGGCCTTGAATTTCATTGCCATGACACCCTGGTTTTTTGCTCTGGAGGGATTGAAATGAGCCCCACCCGTCGCCAGTTTCTCAAAGGACTGGGAGGTTTTCTGAGCCTTTCGGCCTTCCCCCCCTCCCTTCATGCCGCCGGCTTCCCGGATCTCTTCAACCGTACCCTTATGCACATCATGCTCGAAGGAGGTCCGGATTTCCGTCACCTGATGGTTCCCCTTCCCCCTGGCCTTGCAGCCTCAAACGACACCTATTCCCAGAGTTTCTGGAGATCCAGGGCTTCAGTGTTTCGGATCACCGAGGGCAATCAGACCGAAGCCCTCAACTATTTTCAGGTCAATTACGATGCCCTGGAAATCTCCGGTGTCGTATTTGGGATTCTGAAACGGGCGGGCTGGCTCAAATCCATGCTTGAAAATGGCCATGCCGCCATCATCTTTAACGTGATCGGTACGGATTCCCGTGATCATCACCATGCCCAGATTGTCTGGGAAAGCGGCGATCCATCCTATTCTCCCCATGATGTTTCACGCCCCGGATGGGGGGGAGTTCTTTCCCAGGTCATGAATCGAAAGCTCGTCTCAGTCCGAGGAGCTCCTTCTCTTTTTGCCAATGGCCGCCACCCCAGCAAACCTCTGGATCATGACAATGCCCATGTCATCTCAGCCCCGGACATGGAAAACCTGGCCTTTTACTTTGATCCCTCCTGGTTTGAAAGCGAGCACTATCTGGAACCTTCCAAGGGACTCTATCGGGCCCTTCAGCATTACTACTCCGTCACAAACCCCAAAGTCGGAATCCAAAGCCCCTACCGCCGTTTTTTTGACACGGAGTCCACCAAGCGCCTTCTGGGGGATTCGGTCGTGCGAAGGCTCAGTCAGGAAATCACACCCCTCGGCTTTGACCCGGACTCTCAGGATGCCCGCCGCCCCCCTGAATTCACTCGTCTTCTGAGCGGAGAGGAAAGGCTTCATCGTACCGACTTTGCCCGCCAGCTTCTCAATGCCTGGTACGCCTTTGCCTGCAAGGATCTCCCCGGCTTTGACTTCAATGTGATCGAAGCAAACTACGGTGGCTGGGACTCCCATAAGCTTCAGATTGATGATGGCAGGGGGATTGATGCCCAGTTCGAAGATCTTTTTGGCCAGAATCGTGGACTTCATACTCTTTACAGTCTTCTGCAAAGAGATATGCCATCAAGCCTGGATCGATTGATTATCATGATCGGCGGAGAGTTCGGACGACAACTTCGTTCCAATGGAGACAACGGCACCGATCACGGGCGTGGGAATGCCATGATTCTTTTGGGTCACCCTGTAAATGGTGGTTTCTATGGAATCCCTTTTCCCAGCGAAGAAGTCGCCCTGATGGATCAGTACAATCAGGATATCCTGGGCCGAACCGGCCTGCACCAGATTTTAAGATGCCTCGTCCGCTGGGCTTCTGGTGAAGACTCACTGACCAGTCAGATTCTCCCCACTCCAGAACATGAACTGGCCCAGAGGCTTGAGAACAACGCGGTTCTGGGTTTCCTGTGAGGACCTTTCCTTTTTTTCTGATTCTTACGGGTATTTTGGGGGCGGAAGAATCCTTCATCAGCACACAAAAGGACTGTGAGCTGGTTTTTCCCCATCCTGTTCAAAAAGTTCTTTCCCTGAATCATGAGGGAAACTGTATTGGAGGGAGAGTTTCCGGCTGGAGCCGCCTTTCCGGCAGAATCCAGATTCAGAATCAGGAGTATGATTTTGAATTTGAAGGACTGATTCTCAAAGGCAGAGCCACCCAGATCTGCAAACTGAATCTGAAGAATCTCTTCACTCATCACGGCCGCTTTGATGGCTGGGCCTTCTCGGAAGGCTTGCGCCATTATCCTCTGAAAGGCCAGACTCTTCAGGGATATTTCACTCACGGCTATCTGAATGGTTCAGGAAAAATGGACAATGCCCCGGGCGATCACTATGAAGGGCAGTTTCTCAAGGACATCATGGAAGGCCAGGGAATTCTCAGCTATGCCAATGGGGATGTTTATCGCGGTCAGTTTCAAAGCGGTCTCCCCCAGGGCTCAGGTCAACTGTTCAAAAAATCCGGTGATGTCCTTACAGGACAGTTTTTTGAAGGGAAACCTCATGGAAATATCCATTTTCAGACAGCATCCCTCCATGAAATATATATCGGAGAAATGAAGCGGGGTTACCGCAGCGGACAGGGAAGACTCGAAACCATGGACTCCAGCTGTTTTGGACAGTTTCGGGACAATGTTCTGAATGGCGAAGCCTCATGCAGTGGATCAGCCGGAGAAGTCCGAGGTCAATTCAGGGACGGCATCCTCATTCAGGGGAGTCATCAGTTACCCTATGGCATTCGTCTTGAGGGAAAGTTCAACGGAATGAACCAAGGACAGGGAGAGCTGGTCCTTCCTTCCGGGAAAAAAATCCCCGGAAGCTGGAGCGGCTCCTTTTTTCAAACCCGCACCGGGGACAGCATCGAGCTGAACCCGGTCGGGATCGAAAGATTCAATCAGCCTAAGGCACCTTTCTGACGGTTCTCTTCAGCCCGATCTCTTGAGTGGACCGCAGCCCGGATACAAAGAGCCGTCATCGCCGGAATTACAATTACGGAAAAGACCGTTGCCAGCAAGAGCCCTCCCAGAACAACAGAACCAATCCCCCGATAAAGCTCAGATCCTGCCCCAGTTGCAAAAACCATGGGAGCAAGGCCCAATACGGAAGTCATCGTGGACATGAAAATCGGCTTGATCCGAGTACGCAGAGCCTCCTGAATGGCTTCCAGACCACCCATCCCTTCTTTCCTGACATTCTGAAGGGACTGATAAACGATCAGAATCGCATTGTTCACCACAGTTCCCACCAGAATGACAAATCCAAGCATGGAAATGATGTCAAAGGACTGGGGAGCAATGAACTCATTCACCAGCCAGAGACCAACAAAACCGCCTCCGGCAGAAAGAGGCACAGAAAACATGATGATCAGGGAAAAGAAGTAGGATTCCATCAAGGCAGACAGCAGAAGGTAGGTGATCAGAACCGCCAGTCCCAACTGAAGTTTCATTGAATCCAGGGTTTGTTCCAGCTTGCTGGCCTGCCCCCCGACTTCCACCAGCATCCCTTCAAACTGGCCGGATTCGGACATGGGTTCAAGAATCCCCCGGATGGTGTCCATCGCAGCCTGCAAAGGCACCTCAATCGGAGGTTGCACAATCAAACGAATTGTACGCTTGCCTTCCCTGCGGGAAATCTGGTTCAGGCCAGCCCCATATTCCAGGCTGGAGATATCTCCGATCCGGATCAGTTGTCCATGAGCGTTGGCAATGGTTGTTTTCAGAATATCTTCCGGAGCCTTCAATTTCTGCTTGTCAGCCCTAACGATGATGTCAATCTTCTTCTGTCCTTCCGGAGAATATTCCGAAATCTTGCGTCCCTCCATGATGACATCCACCCAGACCCCAAGCTCCTGTTCAGAGAGACCATTGGCGGTCAGAGTTGTGCGATTGGGCAGAAAACTGGCCTCGGGATAAGAGACTTCCAAAGAAGGAGAAGGCTGAATCTGGGATCCGGGAATCGCTCCCATGATCGTGCCGAAAAGCTGTCCCGCCACACCTACATTTCTCATGGCGTCATCCGAAGAGATAATCACCTCGACCGAACGACCCTCACCCATATCCGAGGCAAACAAGGAAGCCTGAAACGCAAATCCGAAAACATCGGGGATGGAATTCATGACCTGCATGAAATACCCCACCAATGGCCCTGGATTCTGGCCTTCCACGGCACTGCCTCCAAAAACATTGAACTCATCAGATCCCACATAAAACAGAGATTCAATCTGGGGCAGAGTAGAATTACTCCCATCAAACAGGGATTTGACCTGCTCGAAGACAAAATCTCCCCTTTCTTCCATTTTCTCCACGGTATAGCCAGGAGGTGGAATCAGAATGCCCAGAACAAAATTCATATTCCCCTGCGGGAGGTACTCTGCCTTGGGCATCAGAACCATAACGGTCCCAAGGGAAAGAATCGTGAAACCCAGAACGGTCACAATCTGCCTCAGCCCTGATTTCAGAGTGAAATCAGAAAAGCTCAGCAGCATGGAAGCCAGGGTTTCCCCGATGGCATCGGTGGGGAGTTTTCTGTCACTCATGGTCGAGCCACGGGAATAAAGCACATGCATGACAGAAGGAATTACCAGAACAGAGACTATCAGACTCAAGACGATCGCCGAGGAAATCGCAATTGCAATATCCCTGAAGAGCTGTCCTGCCTCTTCCTCCATGAAAATAATCGGAAGAAACACGGCAACCGTGGTGGCAGTACTGGCAATCACTGCTCCGACAACCTCTTCAGCTCCCCTGGCACATGCTTCAAAAATCGGAAGTCCCTTTTTCAGATAGCGATCGATATTCTCAAGAACCACAATCGCATTGTCCACCAGCATCCCCACCGCAAAAGAGATTCCGGCCAGAGAGACAACATTGATATTGCGTCCACTCAGCCAAAGGAACAGGAAGGTTCCAATCGCTGAAATCGGAATGGCCAGAGAAATCGTGAGCGTTGGGCGCGCACTTTTCAGGAAGAAAAACAGGACCAGAACAGCCAGGGTTCCCCCGAGGAAAATATTGTTCTGAACATTTTCAATCGAGCCCTCGATATAGCTCATCTGATCAAAAACCACTTCCATTTTCAGACCATGAGCCTTCAGAATTCCTGCATTGAGATCTTTGACCGTCTCATGTACCCGATGGGTCATATCCACGACATTGGCGCCGGGAATCTTACGAAATCCCACCACCATCACGTCGCGGAAGTTCTGCATCACCCTCTGCTCCGCCGGAGCCTGTCCCAGTGTCACCTCGGCAATATCCCTCAAAAGCACCCTGGAGACTCCGTCATCACGCATGACAACATCCAGAGGATCTTCCAGATTTTCAAAACGGGTCAGGGTCCTGACCCTCACCTTTTTCTTGTCCATGGGAAGAAGGCCGGCCGAAATATTCTGGTTCACTTCCGAGAAGCGGGTCAGGACCTCCATGATTCCCATATCATAACGAGCCAGTTTTTCCGGATCCAGAATGACATCCACCTGAAGAGGACGGCCTCCGCCGGTAAACAGGGAACCTACGCCTTTCACCCTTTCCAGCAGAGGACGAACATCATTTTCAAAAAAAGTCTGATACCAGTCCACAGGATGGGGAGCATCCTCGGTGGCAGAAATCACCGACCAGATGATCGGCTCTGCATTCGCCCCACTGCTTAAAATCACCGGTCTTTCGACATTCTGGGGATAGCCTGGAACTTCCCCCAGCTTGTTGGTGACCCGAAGCAGGGCTTCATCAATCTCTGTCCCCAATTCAAAACGAAGCTCAAGAATCCCGACATCATTGCGGGCCGTGGCATCCATCCGATCAAGCCCACGCAGGGATTTCAGAACCAGTTCCTGAGGCTCCAGAATATCCTTTTCAATCTCGTAGGGACTGGCTCCTGGCCAGATCGTCTGTACCTGAATCTTGGGAGTTTCAATATCCGGGGTGAGCTGCACTGGCAGGTTACCAAGTCCGACCAGACCGAACAGAGTCAGCAGCATGACCCCTACACTCATGGCTACGGGGCGTTCAATGGTTAAACGAATCAGATTCATGGCAACCCGGCTACGGCTACAGATTGTCCCGGCTGAAGGCGCTCATTGCCATCAATGATGACTTCTTCAATCCCCTTTAAGGCTTCGGATTCCACAATCACCCGTGTCCCATAGTATCCGGCCACATCAACCATGACAGGCTGGGCCTTGCCATCTACAACCCGGTACACAAGCTTTCCTCCCATTGGGGAACTCACAACCGCTGCCCGCGGAACCAGAACCCTCTCCTGAGGGTGAGAACTTGGAATTTCCAGGCGGACGGACTGGTTCTGCATCAGATTTGCCGCAGGTTCCAGACGAAAACGAACCCGGAAAGTCCGGCTGCGCAGATCCCCTTCCGGAACAATGGAATGAAGGATGGCCCTGGTCTGAACCAAAGCTGCCGGAACACTCACATCGGCTTCCTTGACTTCCTGAACAAAACGAACCATCTCTTCAGGAATCGCGGCTTCTGCCGTGACATCATTGACAAAAGCGAAACGGGCAACCCCATTGCCTTTTCCGAGCCACTGGCCAACTTCCGCAGTATGACTCAGAATCCTTCCATCAGCCGGAGCTGTCAAAACAGATTTCTTGAGGTTAACTTCCACTCTTTTCAGCTCATTTTTCAGGGCCAGCAGACCTGCTTTGGCCTCAAGCCAGGCAAAATGAGCCCGATCGAATTCTTCCTGAGTCGAGGCTTTTCCGGCCAGAAGGCGCCGCTGACGCTCCACCTCAACCTGTTTAAGTTCGACTGAAGAGGCTTTTTCCTCAACCCGGGCTCTTAAAACATCCCGATCCACATCCAGAAGCTGGGTATCCAGAGCCAGAAGCTCCTCTCCCTTCTGAAAAATGCGGCCATCCAGAAGGTGATGCCGGGCTACCAGTCCCTCCTGCTCCAGAGAAAGTTGACCGATTCTCGGGTAAACCACCTGTCCTGTAACTGTCTGGGTCCGAGCCACGATTTTGCGTTCAACCTTGCCAAGTACAATCTTCGCTGGGGGTTGTTCCCCCCCTCCAAAGGCGTGAACCGGGACCATCAGCAGAACTGCCAGCCAAAGAAGTCTCCAATGCATGAATCATTCATCCTTTTTCATAACGAAAGAAGAAAAGGCAGGATAGGGCTGGACCAGAGGAATCTCCATATCCATGACCCAGGGCTGATGGAACTGCTCCAGAGCGGAACCTTCACTGAAAGAGTCTGCCTGAATCCGGCCCGACTTCACGAGATAGCTGGTGTAATCCCTGATCTCTTCTTCATCACTGCGGGCCACACCACCAAGATTTTCCCGGAAGCATTGAACCAGACTGGTTTTCAGTCGAAGAATCCGGGCATTTCTGACACACCGGGAAATCCGAATCGCCACAAAGGGCATCAGTTCTTCCTGAAGGGCAATACCATCTCTGTCTCCCTGATTATGAGCCTGAATATAATGGTCCGCACCAAATTTCAAGACCCGGTGATTCAAGTCTTTCTGCAGAACCCTGCTTTCGTTATCATCCACCAGCACCACGTGCTCAAGAGACTCATCAAAAATCCTCAGATCCTTGGAAGGCTTTTTGATATCCCCACCAAAAACCAGGTGATTGCGGGAAAACATCCCCAAAACATGCTCAAAAAGCCGGGGTTCACGCTCTTTCCAGACCTTGAGCAGATCTTCCGCTGCCCGATCTTCCTTGGCTGTGAAAAGGATGAATCCCACAAAACCGGGAAGAGAACTCAAGGAAGAAAAGAAACGGTTCAGACCAGGGCGCAAAATCACTCTTGGAGCCGAAAGACGCAAGACGGGCTTTCCTATGGAATTTCCCGTTTTACGATCCACAGACATCGGAGCGGAATCCCGAACAGCCACCTGAAAGGAGCCGACTCCATCCACACCATTGCCGGCTTCATACCACTGTACTAAGAGGGTTTCATCTATATCCAGAGCGACGGCAAATTCGTCATTGGCAAAGCGAGTCGAACGATAGCCACTCGGATGCTGCCCCTCCTCAAGAATTGAACGAATCGCAATCCTTAAAGCATCAGGAGCAAGAGGTTTTTGCACTGTATAGGAAAAACCCAGAGTATTGGCCTCCAGAGAGTCCCGCATCAGATTCTGGATTTCATGGGCCTGAAGGCGGCTGGAACCGGTGATTTCCATCACAGCATCCATATCAAGCCACACCCCGCCGAAGGAGGAGTCCGTATAGGGAACCATCATCTGGTGCAATTCGGCATCCGAGTAGGAGCGGGCGTCTGTATGACCCCAGCCGAGCACCAGCAGCAAAACTACAGGAAAAATACGCATGAGAACCTCCGGAAATGAGTGGTCAGAATCGCGCGTATTGTAACGGAAGTACCTGTCCACGTCACCCACCAAGCGCATACAATCTAACCGTATGCTCATCCCATAAAACTGGAGGTTCCCCCGCCGAACATTCCCTCCACGGTGTTTCCAGTTCAGTCCTGGTTTCTCTTGCAGATGGAGACTGAGCCTTTTTCGAAGAAATACTTGAGCTGTTTGAGGATTCCGTATCCAGGGAATTTCAGCAGCGTCAAGAACGCCTGAGCTGGAGCCAGTACGAAGATGCCATGCGCCTGACCGACAAGCACCAGAAACAGAACCGGTCTGGTGAGAAAGCCTGACTGTTCATTGGCTTTTGAAGGGCCTCTACAGCCTTCTGAATACACCTGCTCAGCTAAATACGAAAGAACTGACCGTCACTCAGGCAATGCGAAAACAGCAATGAAATGGCATGAAAACGCTTTGGACATCCTTAGAGCCTGCGAACTCCTCTTAAGAAGATATCAGCCCCCAAAATATCCCACTCTTCCTTAACAGATTCCGGCAGCTCAATGACCGCAGCAGGAACATCCATCAGTTTACCGGACTTATCGTCCAGAAGGTGAGAGTGCTCTTCCATATTATTATCAAATACGGTCCGCTCCGAATGCGGGAGACGCAGCGCCCGCAACAGACCTTCCTCAACCAGAAGGTTCAGGGTGTTATATACAGTAGCCTGACTGACCTTTCCAAAATTGCGGGCAACCCAGTTCTTGACATCCTCTACAGTGGGATGATCCGCCTCACACAGAACATGATGGCAAATCGCAACCCGCTGGGCAGTGACCTGAAGGCCCCTTTGGCGCAACAAATCACGGATGGCATCTTCAGTTAAACAGGAACTCTGAATCTTCATATCTTTATGCTATTCACTTCCAAACCAGACTGTCAAACAGAGTACTGACTCAGGTCACCCCTGAGGCAGCAGACCCTGGCTCAGACAGAGTCCGGCAAGCTGCAGAACGGACCGGGCCCGGGAAGGCGCCGAACCACTCAGGCAGGAAGACATTCGCAGTTTTTTGTTCCCAAGAGTATGAAGCTGACCAAAAACAACGGCACCATCCTTTTGAGATTCCAGCTCCAGTCGGGACTGGGGGCGATCCGTCTGGGCAACATAGCGCAGCAGGTTTTCCGGAATCCTGGCACAATCAGCTTCCTGACTCATGGAGGAATAATCCCTCAGAAGATCGGCCAGCTCCCCTCCCGTAGGAAGCTCAGCGTCAAACTCAAGAATCGACTCACACCAGATGGACTCGGAAGCCGGGATCTGCAGGATCACATTGGATGGGCGCAATTCTTCACCACCGATGCCATCCTTCTCAATAAATCCCAGCATTTTACACATTTCTACGTTCAGATCTTCCGAGAGTTCTTTCGTACGCGGGACTATATTGCTGATCACCGGAGCTGCCAGTCGTGGGGCAATCGCCTCAATCCCCGCCAGAAAGGTAAAATCAGCACTCAAAACCCCAAGCTCCTGATGAAGTGGCTGGAGAGGGGTCATCGCACAGCGGGCCATCAGCGAGGCCGAACCCATCAGAAAGCCTCCGGAAAAGCCTCTTTTTTTCCTTTGCAGTTCGACAACATCCAGATGATGAGGATTGACATAAGGATCCACCACCGGAACATCTGCGTCCCGAATCAGGACCTGAGAGCTGGAAACCACCCCCAGACCATGCTTGGCATAAGCAGGTTCCCATAACGCCGCAGCCCTCGGCTCAAGCGCTGAAATCACCAGGCGGCAGGATTCTCTTACGGTGCGGATTTTTTCAATCCTGTGAACCGGAAGATCCAGAATCTCCTCGGGCAGCCCCTCCAGAAGAGAAGAATGCTGAAGATATAATGTCTTCAGGTTTTCAGCACCGCCAAATTCAATGAAAGAGCCGATGCAAAAGCCCGGGTGATCCAGAACAGCCCGGATCATGGCCCGACCCAGAGGATGCACAACGCCCAGAATGGCTAAGGGTTCTTGGGAACTCACTTCAGGGTACCTCCAGAAGATGGAATCAGGTAAACTCGCCGAAATGATCCTACCGGGAGGAATTCCATGGAACAAGCCAAACCGGCCATTCAGCTTCTTTACACAGGGGGAACGATTGGCAGTATGCCAAAAGATCCTGCCGATCCCCTCTCTCCCCTACGTCCTGTCAAGGATCTGAAACGCCTTTTGAAGCTTCTCCCCGGCTACGATGAAAACAGTGGCCTGATTGCAATTGACAACCGGGTCGTTTCGATTCACCTGAAAAGCCTCAGCCAGCCTATGGATTCCGCCAGTCTGGGTCCGGATCAATGGCTGGAAATCGCCAAATGCCTTAAAAAGAACTGGGAAAAATATGCCGGATTCGTGATTCTTCACGGCACGGATACCCTTGCCTATACCGCATCTGCCCTTTCCTTTCTGATGGGAAACGTCAACAAGCCTGTTATTCTGACAGGGTCCCAAAGACCCATCGGGGCTTCCCGAACGGATGCCGTCCAGAATCTTGCAACCTCGATTGAATTTGCCGCAGCCACCCTTCTTGGAAAAACTGTTGTTCCCGAAGTCAGCGTCTTTTTCCGCGATCGTCTCATGCGCGGAAACCGGGTGACCAAGGTCAGTTCCAACGATTTCCAGGCTTTTGATTCCCCCTGTTTTCCAGCTCTGGCTACTGCTGGAGCGGCCCTGAAAATCAACGAAGAACTGATCCGATCTCCTAAAGGCCGCCGTCTGATGCTAAGAAAAGAACTGGAAAGGGCCGTCGTCTCTTTGGATGTCTTTCCCGGCATGTCCATGCATCTCTTTTCCCAGGTTCTTAAGACCCCCGGGCTCAAAGGAGCCGTCCTGAAAACCTTTGGCTCCGGCACAACTCCAGAGCACCCCGAATTCATGGCTGCCATCGAAGAAGCCAATACCAGAGGGGTTGTCATTATCTCTGTGAGTCAGTGTCTGAAAAGCGAAGTTGTTCTTGGACGTTATGAATCCAGCGCCGAACTCCTGGCCCGAGGCGTGGTTTCCGGTATGGACATGACCTTTGAGGCCGCCCTCTGCAAACTTTTTGTGGTTCTAGGAGAAGAGCCGGATCCAATCCGGGCCCGTGAACTGATGCAGATTGACCTGGCTGGAGAACAGAGGGAATCCTGTCTCAACCTGGTCTGGCCGGCCGCTTCGGTTCTGGAAAGCATTGTCCTCAAACCCGTGCGGGGACTTCCTTCCGGCCCTGTTCCCTATCGTCCGGAAAGCCTGCAAAGAGCAGTGCTTCGGATCATTTGCCTCAAACCTCTCACCCCTCAGCCGGAAGTCCATCTGGACCTGTGGCTGGATGAGGATCACCCAATGGATGCCTGCCCGGGAGATGAACACGGATCCTGGCTCGGAACAATCCAAAGAAGTTTTTCCCAACCCGAGGAATCCAGTCATATTTTTCTGGACGTAACCCGCATCATCCGCGACAGTCTCGATCTGGTTCAGGACACCGGTCTTGCCATCCGTACCAAAACGCCGGGAGGCTTTTCCTTTCAGCGGGTCGAACTCGCTCTATGGGTCGAATGAACCCGGATTGCAAATCCCCTCAAAGCCTGAAAGAATAGGAATATGACAAACACAATCCACCAAAGAAAAGTCAGCCTTGCCGATGTCCCCTGCCTGCTTGTTTTCAAGGACTCTCCTGCCCAGGCTTCTGCCAACGGGACAATTCTGTTCTGCCACGGACTGGGATATCACAAGGATGGCCACATGAAGGAACTTACCAGTATTGCCGAACATGGCTTTCTGGCTGTGGGTCTGGACGCCATCCACCACGGAGAGAGGCTGCATCCGGATCTGGATATCTGGATGAAAACATCAGAAGGCTTTGAAGAGCGCTTTCTTGGCATGGTAGAAGGCACTGCCGCGGAAATCCCTTCGATTCTGGATGATCTGATGCAGCAGTCCCTGATTGAGGATGTCCGCATCGGCATAATGGGAGTTTCCATGGGCGCCTATATCACCTACCGGACTCTTCTTGATGAGAAGCGGATTGTCGCCGCAGTCCCTCTTCTGGGCAATCCTGAGTGGGGTGAGCATCCCAGCAGCCCTCATCTGCGCCACGAGGATTTCTATCCTGCTGCAATTCTGTCCCAGACGGCCGGGCTGGACTCAAGTGTGCCTCCAGCGCCAGCCCGCCGCCTGCACGAAAAACTGAAAACCCTTTACACTGACATGCCGGAGCGCCAGCGCTATATCGAATACCGCTATAGTGGACACTTCATGCGTGAAGATGATTGGAACACAGCCTGGAAATTCTCCATGGAGTGGATGAAACGCTTTATCTGAGTGAATTTTTCACAACAACATCAAACCAGAGAACCGGGCTGTTTTTGGGTATTCACCAAAACGAATCGTCTCCGGTACAAACTCAGGACTTCCCTCGGAAAAATGAAGGATTCACTTTCCAGGCAGACTCGAACCATATATTACGCTATGACCGAGAATGCCGTCACTCCTCACTTTCCGCACATAGCCTCCCGGTACGCGAGGAGACAAAAGCAAACAAATCCAAACAGGTTTCAGTGGGGTCATCACCCATTTGAGGACTGCCGTCGATCCAGTTCAAGAAGCAATCCGGCACTGAGATTTCTTCAGAACACCA
>CAZDAM010000046.1:0-26588 GCA_964503595.1 uncultured bacterium | reverse complement strand
AAGTCTATGCAGGACAGTCTGAACCCGTTACAATGGCAGCCTGAAACCAAATGAGGTCTACCTTAAATTGGCGGCTAACCGGCCTAAATAGCAGGACCACTTCTGGAAGAGGATTCTTGCCACCTGTGTAAATTGGGTATCTTAACCGTTGACACTGTAGCCGTTGTCCACATAGATGATCTGACCGGTGATTCCCTGGGACAGATCACTTAGGAGCCAGGCCGTGGCGTTTCCAACATCACCTTGGGAGACATTCTCCTTGATGCAGGATTTTTCGGCGGCCAGGCTTTGCATATCCCGAAATCCCTTAATGCCGGAAGATGCGAGGGTGCGTATGGCGCCGGCCGAGATGGCATTGACTCTTGTGCGGGTGGCTCCGAACTCATTGGCCAGGTAACGTACTTCGGCTTCCAGGGCAGCTTTGGCAATTCCCATCAGACCATAGTTGTGGATGGCCCGGACAGCTCCGTAATAAGTCATGGTAACTGCGCTGGCGCCTTCATTCAGGTGGGATTTTGCGTATTTCATGGCATTCATGAAGGTCCAGGCTGAAATGGTAAGGGCTTCTTCAAAGTCCCTGCGGCTTACATTACTGACATCAGGGCTTGAGAGGGCTTCTTTGCTGGCATAGGCTACGGAGTGAATGACAAAATCGAGTTTACCGTAGACCTGGGCGGCTTTTTCGAAGACGTCCCTGGTTTCTTCTTCGGATGTCAGATCGCAGGACTCGGTGAATCCGGCGCCGATTTCCTCTCCAAGAGGGCGAACCCGTTTTTCCATAATCTCGCCGGCATAGGTGATGCCAAATTCGGCTCCCTGGGCTTTCAGGGCTTTTGCACAGCCCCAGGCAATGCTTTTGTCATTGGCAATTCCAAAGATGATTCCCTTTTTTCCTTTGAGCATGGAGACCTCCTGTGGGTGGGATGATACCAGCAAAGGGATCGTGTTTCCATACAAGTGTGACAATTTGCCCAAAGCATGAAAATCTCTTGCAAGAACGAACGAGGACAAACAACGACAAATCCCGCATTCCTAGCCACTCTTTGCGTTTGTAAAAAGAGGAAAACCCTGATTCCATGAGGGTTTCGGGGTGTTTTAGTGAGGGATTGCAAACCGATCTTCGACCATGCTACAGTTCAAAAGTTCCCGGCTTCGGACGGGTGTTTGCGAGGAATCACCAACATGCATAAAGTCATTTCCCTAAATGATTTTCTTGACGATACGGACCTGGACTGTGACGCGGACATGCTCCTTCCTGATGTGGAGGAGATTGTCGATGATCAGGATGCCTTGATAGTACTTGGAGATGACGCCTGGATTGTGCTTACGTCCGGTCTTCATCACCGCCGCCAGATTGTCAGGCTGAAATCCGTTGTCCTTCTGGCCCGGATGTTTCCGGATTCCAGAACCCTGGAAAAGTTTCGGGAAATTCTTCTGGACCGACGTGAGCGTCGTGATTTCCGCTTCCATGTAGCCCGCCACATGCACGATTTTGATGAGAGTGCTGTTCTGACTCTTATCGATGAACTGAAAAACAGCAAAGGCTGTAATGACAGGATCGTTTCAGCCATTCTGATGGGACTTGTTCGCAAATCTCCGCTGGTTTTTGATCTGCTCCAGTCCCTTGGGGATACCAATGACTGCGTGGCTGTGGCGTCCTTTCTTTCCCTGATGAAGCGCAACCTGCCCTCGCTGGCAAGACCGCTTCTGTCCTTTGTGGCCCGTGCATCCCAGCTTCAGCTGAAGCTTCTGGAAAAAAATCTGGGCTATTACGAGCGCTGTCTTCTGCATGCCGAGATTCAGGACGCCGTGTATATCGCCATCGATCGTCTCAAAAGAGGGGATTCGGTCTGGTATCTGCCCGGTTACTGGGAACGCTCGTATTCTCAGGAGCGGCTTTCCAAGCTGGATCGGCCCAATGTCGGGGCCAATTCCATCCAGGAAGAAGACGATCTGATTTTCTACGAAGTCTGAGTGCTTCATACACCGACTGGTGTCTGTTATAATGCGCCCCGTTTTTCGGAGGAAGCATGCACTTGAATCGACTCTCAATCCGCGCTATTCGTGATGGAATCCGCAGGAAGGAATTTTCCTGCCAGGAACTGGCTGAGGCCTGCCTGAAGGCAGCCACAGAGCATGACGCCAGAATCCACAGTATTCTGCATCTTGATCAGGAAGGCCTTCTGAAGCAGGCAAAGGCTCATGATAAGACCCTTGCCGCCGGCCGTGAACTTCCTGCTCTGGCCGGTGTGGTCACCGGAATCAAGGACAATCTGCATGTGGCCGGTATGCCCACGACCTGTGCTTCCAAAGTGCTGGAAAGTTTTCAGCCCATTTATGAGGCTACGGCTGTCAGGCGTCTCAAGGAGCTTGGCGCAGGCATTATCGGCAAGCTTAACTGTGATGAGTTTGCTATGGGCTCTTCCAATGAGAACTCGGCTTTTGGTCCGGTAAGAAATCCGGTGAATGAAGATCTGGTTCCGGGGGGAAGCTCCGGGGGTAGTGCTGCTGCCGTTGCCGGGGGCTTCTGTCACGTCAGCCTGGGCTCTGATACCGGGGGCTCGATTCGTCAGCCGGGCTCATTCTGTAATGTCGTGGGTCTCAAACCGACCTATGGCAGTGTCTCCCGACGTGGTCTGGTGGCCTTTGCCTCCAGCTTTGATCAGATTGGACCCCTGGCTCACAGCGTCGAAGATATCTGGGAGATTTTCAAGGCCATCTGCGGGAAAGATGAGCAGGATGCCTCCTCCCTGAGTGGAGTTGCTTACGCTGAACCTGATTTTTCCAGAGGGCTTGGCGGCCTGCGTGTCGGATGGGCCAAGGAGTTCTTTGGTGAGGGTGTGGATGAAGTCATCGCGACTCATATCAAGAAGCGCCTGGAGATGTTTGAGAAGGCTGGAGCCAAACTGGTCGAGGTTTCCCTGAGCCGTCTTCAGGATGCCCTGCCGGTTTATTATATTCTCTCTTCGGCGGAGGCCTCTTCGAATCTGGCCCGTTATGATTCCATCCGTTATGGCAATCGCCTGGCCAACGGGACGACAGTGGATGATATTTTCTTTGAAAACCGCTCCCAGGGTTTTGGAGCGGAGGTCAAGCGGCGGATTCTTCTGGGAACCTATGTGCTCTCGGAAGGCTATTACGATGCCTATTATCTCAAGGCCCAGAAGGTCAGGACCCTGATCCGTCAGGATTTTGCCCGCGCTTTTGAAAAATGCGATGTTCTGGTTGGACCGACTTCGCCGATTGCTCCTTTTGCACTGGGGGCCAAATTTGAAGATGCCCTTGCCATGTATATGGCCGATATTCTGACCGTTCCTGCCAGCATTGCCGGAATCCCGGCCCTGTCTTTGCCTGCTGGTATGGATTCCCGCAGTCTTCCGGTCGGCATGCAGGTTATGGCCCCGGCTCTCGGGGACTCTGCCCTGATTGAGGCTGCCCATGCCATGGAAAGTGCCATGAAAGGTGATGTGAAGTGAGCGCCGAAAACTCTCAATACGAAACCATTATCGGGCTTGAAGTCCATGTTCAGCTCAAAACTGCGACCAAGATTTTCTGTGGCTGCTCTACGGATTATTCCAATCGTCCGGCCAACAGCCATGTGTGTGAAGTCTGTATGGGGCTTCCTGGTGTACTTCCGGTTCTGAATGCCCAGGTTCTGGATTTTGCCATTCGGGCCTGCCGTTCTCTTGAGTGTGACATCACCCGCGTGACCAAATTTGATCGCAAACATTATTTCTATCCGGATCTTCCCAAGGCCTACCAGATTTCCCAGTTTGATCTTCCAATCGGTCAGGCCGGGAAGCTCAATGTCCACCTTGAGGATGGAAGTGCCAGGGAAATCGGAATTACCCGGATTCATATGGAAGAGGATGCCGGCAAGCTTTTGCATGCAGATAACGGAGAAAGTCTGGTGGATTACAACCGGGCCTGCATTCCTCTTCTTGAGATTGTTTCCGAGCCGGATATCCGGGCATCAGAAGAAGCCAAGGCCTATCTGGAAAAACTCAGACTGATCATGCGCTATATCGGAGTTTCGGACTGTGACATGGAGAACGGCTCCCTGCGCTGTGATGTCAATATTTCCGTGCGCCCCTGGGGACAGAAGGAATTCGGCACCAAGGTCGAAATCAAGAACATGAACAGCTTTCGATCGGTAGTCCGGGCGATTGAATATGAAAGAACCCGCCAGATCCGGGCCCATCGCCGGGGACAGGAAATCATTCAGTGCACCATGCTCTGGGATGATGCCGCCGGAGAAACCCGGGTCATGAGGATCAAGGAAAATGCCAATGATTACCGCTATTTTCCTGAGCCGGATCTGCCTCCGGTCCATGTGACCGATGCCATGCTTGCAAAAGTTGAAAAGGATCTGCCGGAACTTCCGGACAAGAAAGTGGTGCGTCTTCTTGAAACGTATCAGATCCCGGAATACAACGCCCGCCTGATGGCCGAAGACCGTGAACTTGCGGATTATTTTGAGCGCGCCTGTGCGGCCCATAATAACTACGGAAGCGTATCCAACTGGATCATGACCGAGCTGATTCGGGAATTGAACAAGGATCTTCTGCCTGTAAGGGACTGCAAGATTCAGGCTGAGGATCTGGGCCATCTGGTCCGGCTGATTGATACCGATGTGATTTCCGGAAGGATTGCCAAGGAAGTCTTTGAGAAAATGTATCAGACCGGGGAAAATCCGGAGAAGATTGTCGAGGAATCCGGCCTGAAACAGGTTTCGGATGAAGGAGCCCTGCAGGCTGCTGTCGACAAGGTTCTTGGGGCCAACCAGGAATCGGTGGATTCCATTCTTGCTGGCAAGGCCAGAGCCTTTGGCTTTCTGGTTGGTCAGGTCATGAAGGAAACAAAGGGTAAAGCCAATCCCGGCAAAGTGAACGAGCTTCTTAAACAGACCCTAAAAGATCGTTTTAACGCGGATATCTGAAAGGCGGTTTCGTGAAAATTCTTTATATTGCATCCGAAATGGTGCCCTACTGCAAAAGTGGTGGGCTGGCCGATGTGGCCGGTGCCTTTCCGTCAGCTCTGGCTCGCCAGGGTGTGGAGGTCCGCACGGTCCTTCCCTGGTACGAGTCTCTTTTTGATGCTCCCAAAGCTTCTCCCAGGCATGGATTCCATATTCATATTTCGGGGTGGCCCGTGGAGGGACAGCTTTATGAAGAAAGGGATGCAAGTGGAGTTGGCCGCTGGCTGGTGAAGCAGTCCCATTATTATAACCGTCACGGAATCTACGGTGATCAGTACGGGGATTTCGGAGATAATGATGAGCGTTTTGCCTACCTTTGTGAAGCCGCTCTTCTGATGTGCAAGCTGGAAGGCTGGCAGCCGGATGTGATCCATGCCAATGACTGGCAGGCTGGCATCATAGGCCCGCTTCTGAAAGTGAAATATGGACAGGATCCATTTTTTGCCGGGACCAGCCTTGTTTACACCATCCATAATCTGGCCTATCAGGGCTGGTTCAAGGCTGACTGCTACAGGAAATTCCACCTTCCGGATTCCGTAATGCGCTTTGATGGTATGGAAATGCATGGTTCGGCCACCTATATGAAGGCTGGCCTTCAGTATGCGGATTTCATCACGACGGTTTCGCCGACCTATGCCCGGGAAATTCTGACCGATGAATTCGGGGCAGGTATGGAATCCGTTCTTCGGGCCCGTGCAAACCGGCTGGCCGGCGTTCTGAATGGTGTGGATCTGGAGGAATGGAACCCGGCGACTGATGAGCATCTGGGTGGACATAACTTCAGTCTGGATGATCTCGGAGGCAAGGAAAGGCTGAAGAAAGCCTTCCTGAATTCCGTTGGGCTGGAATTCTGGCCTCATGTGCCCATGATTGGTATGGTAGCCCGCTTTGCGGCTCAGAAGGGAATTTCCCTGGTGGAGTCGGTTTTCGAAGAGACCTTGGGCTATGGGGTACAGATTGTGGTTCTGGGTTCCGGAGATCCCGGATTCAGTAAATCCCTGAAGTATTTTGAATCCCGCTATCCGCGTCAGGTCAGAGCTTTCATCAAGTATGACAATGCTCTTGCCCATCAGATTGAAGGGGCTTCGGACTATTTCTGGATGCCCAGCCGCTATGAGCCCTGTGGTCTGAACCAGATGTATTCCCTGCGCTACGGAACGATTCCGATTGTCTACCATACAGGTGGTCTGGCCGATACGGTCTATGACTGCGATACCTATCCGGAACATGGAAATGGCTACAGTTTCTATGAATATTCCCGGGAAGGGTTTTTGGATGCGACCCGTCGCGCTCTGGGGCTTTACAACTACCCGGAGGTCCGCTATGCCGTGCAAAGACGGGGCATGAGCCAGGACTTTTCCTGGGATCGCTCAGCCCACACCTATCTTCAGCTTTATGATGCTCTGATTCGGGAAAGGCACGGGATTTGAAACGAGTGAAAGAAGTTTTTGATTTCCTGGCGGAGTTTGGTCGCAACCGCCGGGAAGTCGGCTCGATGATCCCATCTTCCCGTTTTCTGGGGGATGAGCTTTCCCGCAGCCTGAAAAGTCATCAGGGCCCAAAGTCAGTCCTTGAGGTCGGCCCAGGTACCGGGGCTGTGACTTCCCGGATTCTGCGCTGGCTGAAGCCAGGGGACAGACTGGTTCTGGTGGAGGCTTCCCCGCGTTTTTGTGAAATTCTCAAAAAGCGTCTGGACACGGTCTGGGCTAGCCGGGTAGAAGGGGTTCAGATCGAGGTTCGCCGGGTTTATATCGAGCAGGTTGAAGGTCTGCATGAATTTGACTTCATCATCTCTGGCCTGCCCTTGAACAATTTTGACGAGGGCACAGTGCGCTCCATTCTGGCCTCTTTTCAGCGACTTCTGAAGCCGACTGGCAAACTGTCCTGGTTTGAATATATGGCCGCGCGCCGTTTCCGCCATTCCTATGCCCGCATTGCCAGAAAGCAGGATGTTCTGGCAGTGAATAGTCTTTTAAGCGGATTCATTCAGGACAATCAGGTGGATCGCAGTCATGTTTTACTGAATTTTCCACCCGCAGTGGCCCGCCATTTTTCTTTGGCCGTACATGCTGCGGATGAAGGAGAGGAACCCTATCATGAACCAGCTGGAGCCTGATTCTCTGACGCGCTGGGAAGATGTTCAGGAACATTTCTCCCGCTTTTCGACTCTTCCCAAAGAAGCGATTCTCAAGCAGGATCTCTTAAGGGAAGGCCTTTCTTTCAGCCCGGATTCCCTGAGAATCGCCCAGGGGTACAAGCCCAAGGACTATTTCATCTTTTCCTTTGATCTGATTCCGATTTCAGACATGAAGCAGGAAGAAAATCTCAGAGCCCCCGAAGAAATTCGCTTTTCGGGTGGAGAGAATGGTTTTTTGCCTACAGTGGTCTCGGTCAGGGTCAACCCGGCTTCCCCCTGGAAGGTCGATCTTCTGGACGGAAAGCTGAGTCTGACCTGTCATGGCGAGAATGTGGCTGAGGTGGAATACCACCCCAGACCTTCCTGGTATCGCCATACCCTGTCAAACGGGAAATCACCTTCAGAAATTGCTCCTGTTCTGGAATGGGGATATCTGGTCTATCTGACGGTCTATCGGATGTGCCAGTATTTCAACAAGGCCGAGCAGTGCCAGTTCTGCGATCTGAATCGCAATTATGAACAGCAGCGCAAGGCCGGCCGCCCCTATACCGCAGTGAAGGCCATTGATGAAATCCTGGAGGCTTTGCACCTGATTGCCCAGGAGGATTGTGAAGCCAAGGCCATTACGATTACGGGTGGTTCCATCATCGATAATCTCAGGGGTGAGGGCGAGGCGGATTTTTACTGCAAATATGCCGAAGCCATTCAACGGGAACTTCCTGACAGGTTCATCCTTAAAGCTGTGGTACAGGCCTTTGAACTGGATGATGTCAAAAAACTGAAAGATTCGGGTTACCGGATCTATCACCCAAACTTTGAAGTCTGGGATGAAAAACTGTTTGAAAAGATCTGCCCCGGAAAGGCCAGGGTCATTGGTCGTAACGGCTGGCTGAAAAGAATTGAGAAGGCGACGGAAGTCTTTGCTCCCGAGCAGATCATTCCCAATTTTGTCGGTGGCGTGGAAATGAATCGCAATTATGGTTTTACCGATGTGGAAGAAGCCATTGCCTCAACTCAGGGAGGGCTTGAGTGGTTCATGTCACGACGGATCATGCCCCGCTTCACCAGCTGGTGCCCGGAACCCTATGCAGCCCTTGGGCCTCAGAAGGCTCCGCCTTTGACATATTTCTGTCGTCTTCTGGAAGTCTTTCGCGATACCTTTCGAAAGTATGAACTGCCGGACCCTGAAGGCTATGGTCCGGTCGGAGCCGGCAAGGCCGTATTCAGTGTCTCTGCCTTTATGGATGTGCTATGAAAATTCAAAACTGTTTTGAAGGCCTGTGCTGGAATGGAGATGCGGGAAAAATTGCCCGCAGCCCCCAGGATGTTTCCGAGCTTCTTTCCTCAAGTCACGAAGCCCTTTATGTGATTGAAGACGAGAAGGGATTCGGGGTAGCTGGTTCTGGAAAACTGGTTTCCGGGAGTGCCAACAGGATCATGGCGGTCCTTCCGGCGATGAGCCCGGCGGATCTGGGAGATGACAGCTTTGCTTCCGAATATGGCCTGAAAGCCAACTACATGAGTGGAGCAATGGCCAATGGCATTGCTTCCGAAGAGCTTGTGATTGCCATGGGACGAGCTGGGTTTTTAGGATCTTTTGGGGCTGCCGGTCTGATTCCATCAAGAGTGGAGCAGGCTATTCTGCGGATCAAGCAGGAGCTTCCTGAAGGGCCGGCAGCTTACAATCTGATTCACTCTCCAGCCGAAGAGGCTCTGGAGCGTGGAGCTGTCGAAATGTATCTGAAATATGGTGTAGATATTGTCGAAGCCTCCGCCTATCTCGATCTGACAGAACATATCGTGCGCTACCGTGTTGCCGGTCTGAGCCTGGAAAATGGCGGGGTTGTCCGCAAAAACCGGGTGATTGCCAAGGTTTCCCGCCGGGAAGTCGCGACCCGTTTTCTCGAACCGGCTCCAGACAGATTCCTGAAGATCCTTCTGGCTAAAAACCAGATCACGGAAGCTCAGGCCCATATGTCCCGAAAAGTCCCGATGGCGGATGATGTCATTGTGGAAGCGGATTCCGGGGGACATACGGATAACCGTCCTCTGGTCTGTATGCTGCCTTCCATGCTCGAACTTCGCGACACCATCTCGAAGAAAAATAGCTACACCCAGAATATCCGTATTGGAGCGGGGGGTGGTATTTCGACTCCGTTGTCGGCTCTGGGAGCCTTTGAAATGGGAGCTGGCTTCATTGTGACCGGTTCGATCAATCAGGCCTGTCTGGAGTCAGGAAGCTGTGATCACGTCCGCAAGGTTCTGGCCAGTGCTGAAATGGCTGATGTCGCCATGGCTCCAGCAGCAGACATGTTTGAAATGGGAGTCAGACTTCAGGTCTTGAAGCGCGGAACACTTTTTCCTATGCGGGCGTCCAAACTTTATGAGCTTTACCGGGAATATCCTTCTCTTGAGGCGATTCCGGATGTGGAGCGAATCAAGATTGAGAACCAGGTTTTCCGCCGCCCTCTGACCGATGTCTGGGCAGATACCGAAAAATTCTTTGAAGAGCGGGATCCGGAAATGCTTTCCCATGCCAAGGCAGACCCCAAGCAAAGAATGGCTCTGGTATTCCGCTGGTATCTGGGTCTTTCCTCCCGCTGGGCGAATAACGGTGAAAAAGGCCGGGAAATGGATTACCAGATCTGGTGCGGTCCCTCAATGGGCGCTTTCAATGACTGGACGAAAGGAACCTATCTGGAAGCTCCTAAGAATCGTAAGGCTGCGGATGCAGCTCATGAAATTCTGAAAGGGGCCCTCTGGCACAAGCGGGTCCAGTCCATTCGTAAGAGTGGAGTGGAGCTGAACCTGCCGGGGCTTTACCGCCCTAGAGCATAATTCAGGATTGGAGGGAAAAGTCAGGGTTATTTCCTCTCGTGAATCAGATGGTGAATGGCCTGATGAAGCTCTTCCGGATCGAGGGGCTTCATCAGACAGGCACAGCGGGGTATTTTTTCCAGAACGTTCAGACCATCACTGTGGTCGTTTCCGGTGGTCATAAGAGCAGGAACCTCGGGTAGTCGGGCCCGAATTTCCCGAATCAGATCGGATCCCAGTTTGCCGGGCATGAAATGATCTGTCACCACGATATTGGGAACCAGTCCGTTCTGGATGGCTTTCAAAGCTTCGTCTCCGCTGGATGCCGTATGAACCCGGTAGCCGTAGCGCTCTAAAACTTCCTTGCCAAGTTCAAGGATGATCTCTTCGTCATCCACAAAAAGGACCTGTTCTCCCGATGCAGCGGGAAGAGACCGGCCGGATTCTTCTGCGGCCAGGTCAAAAGGATTGGCAAAAGGGAAGTTCAGGGTGAAGGTCGTGCCCTGTCCAGGCGTCGATTCCACTTCGATTTCTCCCTGATGGGAATTCACGATTCCATGTACCACAGAAAGACCAAGACCTGTTCCCTTGCCGGCTTCCTTGGTGGTAAAAAAGGGCTCGAAGATCCGGGCCATGACCCGTTCTTCCATCCCCGGACCATTATCAATGATCTGAATACTCACCCGCTGAGAAGAGGATGGACTGGAGATTTGGGCAGGTTCCTCGGTACGGGTTGCAGTGACCAGCAGACGGTTTCCAGTGGTTGCCACTGCCTGGCATGCATTGGTACAAAGATTCATGAGAACCTGATGCAGCTGTCCCGGATCTCCCAAAACCCAGAGTTCGTGTTCTTTGATTTCGGTATGCAGCTGGATTCCGGAAGGCACAGTGGCTCTCAGAAAGCTTAAGACTTCGTGAATGATGGGTACCAGATCCACCCGCCTTTGCTCGGTGGAACCCCGCCGGCTTAAGGCCAGAATCTGCTTGACCAGATCACGAGCTCTTCTGGCCGCAGTCAGGATATGCTCCATCCAGCGGCGGACTTCACTTGTTTCATCCAGATTGTGCACGGCCAGAAGGGAATAACCCAGAATTGGTTGAAGAACATTATTGAAATCATGGGCGATACCCCCGGCGAGAGTCCCGATGATTTCCATTTTCTGAAGCTGAAGCAGCTGGCCCTCCAGCTGGGATTTTTCTTCACGGGCAACGGCCAGATTTTCTTCGGCCAGACGTCGCATGGAGACATCACGGATGATTCCGATGGTTCCGAGATGAAAGGGCTGGTCTTGTTTGCTTCTCTGCCAGTTCCCGGAAGCGTTGACTTCGCCAAACAAGGCGTAGGTTTCCTGGTATCCGGGTCCGGGAACAAGTTCGATTTCAAGTCCTCTGGTCCCCCGCTCTCCCCGACGGCGTTCATTGATCAGGTTTTTCGGACCTTTTCTGAGGATGTGAAGACGGCCGAACTCCTGATCCGGATCTTTTACGAAACAGGAAAAATGCCTGCCGATCAGATCCTCGGAAGACCATCCCCAGCGGGAGACAGACGGACTGATATAACGCAGGACTCCATTGGAATCGAGCTGATAGACGACATCCGGGATAGTGTTCAGAAGGTTTTCGATTTCCAGCTTGGCTTCCATTTGGGCGGCAATCAGATCATAGATGGCCAGGTGAGAACGTAAAAATCCGGCAATCTGACGGGCAGAGGATTCATCTTCGGTCTGAAACGTCGGGCTTTTCCGCATCAAAAGGACGGCCCCGAGTTTTTCTTCATGCCGCTCGACCGGAATGACCATACAGGCAAAGCAGGTATCCGCCGTCATGCCAAGGGAGCGGTTCAGGGGAGCGCCGATTCCTGATTCCAGCCAAAGATCAGCTGGAAGACGAATGACGCGGCCGGTTTCCATGGCTCTTAGAATCACATTGGAACCGGGGATCTGAAGCTCTTTCAGGGAGCCGATCCCCTGAGCGTAGACCAAAGAGATTTTCCGGTCCGAAAATCTGAAAATCACACTGTGCTCGGCCTTGAGGGCATCGGAGAGAAGGCGGGTACACTGCTCGAGAAAAGCTTGCTGATTGGAAAAATCGGCTCCCTCCAGAATCTCGAACATACGGGATCGCTGCAATGCTTCGTCCAGCAGGCGACTTTTTTCCTCAATCAGGAGGGAAAGGCGCTGATTGGCCTCGGAAAGCTCCTGGTGGTGAGTAAGGTTTTCTTTAGAAGCGACTTCATACTTTTCTCCGAATCTTTCCAGCTGACGCTGGGAATGGCAAAGACGGGTCTGAAGCTTTTCCAAGGCCAAATGGCTTTCCCAGTCGCGGACCCTTGCATTGATTGTGCTTCGGATGCTGCGCAGGGCTATCTTCAGGCTCAGGGGTTCGGGATTCAGAACGACTTCGACACAGCCGGCGTAGTTTCCGCTCAGGAAGACCGGAATCAGGACGCGCTGACCTTCCTCACAGATGGATTCTCTTGAAGCTGCATCCAGATCTTCCTCGGCTGGCTCGCTGGCTTCCCCGAATTTTTCCAGAATCCGGAAATGTTCATCCCGGATCCGGATACAGATAATCTGGCCCTCTTCCCCTAAAGCCGCCTTGATGTGGCGGATCATACCAAGATCCATGATATAGGGATGATCGGGATTGGAGAGAAAGTCGTTCAGATTCATCGACTTCCTCCTACCAGAAACAATGTCCGGTTTTTTTCGATTTCAGAAGGAAGGTCTTCAAGCAGGATGCGGGCATCCTCAAATTCAAGTCCAAGGGTATGCAGGGAATGACGCATATGATTTGCCTGGATTCCGGAATCTTCGATATAGCCAATACCAATTGAATGCACCATGGCATGGGCAAGGTGGGTCAGGCTGGCTGCATCGGCATGATCCGGAGCATCAGAAGGTCGATGATGCCAGCCTGCCGCCACAGTCAGGGGGAGTGGAAGCCCCCAGTTCCCGAGAAGAATCAGGCCGATATCCTGATGATTGAAGCCGAGATGAGAATTTTCCACTTCGTGCAGATTTTCAAATTCCAGGGCCGGATCTTCCTGAATCTGGATAAAACAGTCATGAGCTCCCTGATCCAGAATGAGGATTCCGATGTTGTGGAGAATTCCGGCACTGAAAGCCCAGTCGCCGATTTCAAGAGGGCAGCGGTCGGCGATCATGCGGCAGGCGATGCCAGTCGCCACGCAATGTTCCCAGAGCCCTTGGCGGCTGTAGCGTCCAACTTCTCCTTTGGAACGGAAAATACTGGCGACAATTGCCCCTAGAGCCAGTTCCTGAACACGTTTGAAGCCGAGTCTCACGACAGCCTGGCGGACACTTGTGACGGACTGCACGCCAGGACGGAAAGCAGAATTGGCGGCCGAAAGGATTCTGGCAGTGAGGGCCGGATCTGTTTCAATGGATTCTTCCAGATCGGATGCGGAGGAACGCGGTTTCTGAGATGCTTCCAGAACCTTAATCAAAGTGTGGGGGAAACTTGACAGGTCTTTGGTCGATTCCAGAATAAAATGAAGATCCGGTTTTTGCATAGACATGGATTTACACTCGGCTGATTTTCGTTAAAATAAGTATGCCCCTAAGTTATTTTAGCAACCGTTGTCTCTGAATGCACGGAAGGCCTGAGGGATATCCATGACAGCTCTGTTTAAAATAATTTTTGTACTGTGTTGTCTTCTGCCACATTCTTTTGCCAACGACCTTTTCAGTGGGATTGAAACCACTGGGGGCCAAATCAACGCCCCAGTTACAGAGCTGACAGCCTATATTCACCGCTCCCAGATCAGTGTAAGCCGGGGTATGGCGACTGTAAGACAGCGGTTCAGCAATCTCAGAATCGGCCCGTCCACCGACTATTCCATCATGAATGTAGCCAAATCCGGCGATCAGTTCCGGGTCCTCTCCCAGGCCGACAGCTGGTATAAGATTGTTCTTCCGGAGACTTTTGATCGGGCTGTGCAGCCGGCCCGGATGCACATTGCCCATGTTACGGCCCGCAGCGGCCTGAACCTCAGGCAGTCCCCGAACGGAAGAATCCTGAGAACTCTTCGAAACGGTACCAGAGTGGAAGTTCTCTCCAGAGAAGGCAACTGGACCAGGGTCAATGCCAACGGTACGGAAGGTTATCTTTACAGCAGTTACCTTGAATTTGATGCCGGTTCGTATCAGGATATTTCCGGTAGAGAAACAGATGTTCTGGACACGGATTCGACTCCTCCCAGCGCAACCACTCCATCCGAAGCCGTGGGAGGAGCTGTTGCTCGACTGGATGGGGGAGGCTATGAAATCCGCAGTGTTCCCGAGTATGCTCAGAGGGGTAGGGACTCCCATTCACCCGACGGAAACTCCTGGCGGCCCCAGGCTTACTGCGGGCCGACTTCCTTTCAGATGGTCATGAGCTACTGGGGGGTCAATCGTTCCCGTGACTACTGGGCTTTGACGCATCCACGTACCGGTGAAGAGATTCGTTCGAGCACAGCCCGGGGGCAGATTTACATTCGCGGAGCGGGAGCCAGCTACCAACCCATGGTGGAAATGGCTAAGAGAAGTGGCTTTGCCAATTCCTCAATTGTCTGGAATTCTTCGATTCAGTCATTGAGAACAGCGGTTTCCCAGGGCAGACCCCAGATTGTTTCGGTGCAGGGAAGAATCAGTTATCAGAATGGGCGTTCCTACAACACAAACGGCCATGTCATGGTTGTTGTAGGTGTTCAGGGGGATGGAGATGTTATTATCAACGACCCGGCGACCGGTCGCAGGGGAGTCATGTCTTCGAGCAACTTTCGCCGGATCTGGCGGGGTTTTTCGGTAGACATCAAGCGCTAAAGGATAGAATGTGCTGAAACTGATTCTCTGTTTGATTCTGAGTCTTTCTTCTGTATCGGCCATCAGTTTTCCTTTTGGAGAAAAACCCGAATTTCTCGGCCTTAAGGTGGATGAAGTTGAGAACATACTGACGGATACTCTTGAGCTTTGGGAAGAAGGCCCCCGTGGATGGTTTTCCCTGCCAGAAGCTTACGGCTTTCTTGATAATCAGAAAGGCCGGATTGCGATTCTGTCGGAGGATGGTCGGCTTTTAAGAGAAATCCCTTATCCGGGAATTCTCGAAGATCAGGAATCCATGCTGGTTCTGGCAACGGGTTCACCGGGTCGTCTCTTTGTCTGGGATGATCTTGGATCCAGGTTTTTGAAATATCATGATTCGGAATGGATGGTAGTACAGGTAAAGGATCTGGGACCGACTTTGCCCGAGCAGTTGATCCAGGTTTCGGGTGGTCTCATGATAGTGGATTCCATGCAGGGAAGGATTCTGCATTTTGAAGAAACTTCTAAAGCTGTCCTGAAGACGACAACTCTGGCTGCATCTTTACCGGCGTTGCCAACCTGTTTTTCCCGACAATACTGTGCCGCGATTGCGGATTCTGCCGATTTGGGTTCCTTTGAGGTTACCCGCTTCAATGGAAAGGGTTTTGAATCCGCATTCAAGGTGGGGCCGGTTACGGATCTGGCCGGGATCAAGATCTTAAGTGCGACTCCGGATTCGGTCGCCCTGGCAATTTACCGCGGCTCTGAAGCCCGGACTTCCCTGCATGAAATCAGACTTTATGACTGGTCGGGCAAGCTGCTCCGGGTCAGAAATCCCAAAGGTCAGCTTCCGGACTGGGAAATGCGCCCGCCGGCTCTTTCGAAAAACCGGGCTCTTCTGCTGCCGATTCGATCCAACAATGGGGATCAGGCAGAGCTTGAACTATGGAGTTTCCCCCTCAATCTGTAAAAAGTCTGCGTTTGGTCAGGCCCCACCAGAATATGGCTCCAGCCCTCTTTGAAGCTCTTCAGGATCAGGCCGTCCTGCGTTTTCTGCCTCTTCTGATTCAGAATCCGCGGACAGAGGATCTGGGAAACTGGCTTGCGATTGCTTCCGATCTATATTCTGATTTTCGCGTGCTTTGCTGCCCCCGGCCCTGCGGGTATGTCCTGGTGTCAACAGAAGGCCGGCTGGAGTTTGCTTTGGGGGCACAGTTTCGGGGCCAGGGCCTGATGCAGGAGGCCATCATCAGGTTTGTAAAAAATGCAGGAATGGACCTTCAGCAGGTTCAGGCCGAAGCCGATCTTTTCAATCTTCCCAGTGTTGGTCTTTTGAAAAAACTGTTTCGCCATCAACGGATTGAAGAAAAATCCTCCTACTATGATGAGCGAGTGGTTTTACGGCGGGTCGCGTGCTTTTCGGAATGGGGGAGATAGGTCTTCTCTCTTTTCAGTCCAAAACGCGACATGGAACGCAGGGCGGTACTGGAAAGATAGCTGTATTCCCGATCACAGGGAATGAAACACATGCGGACTTCTGATTCGGACATGTCCTCAATAAAACGGAGCTGATTGAGTTCATATTCCAGATCGTAGCCGTTTCGGAGTCCCCGGATGATGGTCAGCTCATATGGAAAGCTGGCCAGAAAATCAGTCAGGAAACCGCGATATGCCACGACCTGATAGGTTGGCAGGAGGGTACGAAGCTCTTCCACCTGGGGCATTTCTCCAGCCTGATTTTTCTGGGGGTTCAGACCAACTGCCACAATCACCCGATCAAACATCTCATCGGCTTTGTGCAGGATATTCAAATGTCCCAGGTGGAAGGGATTGAAGGAGCCGGGGTAGATGGCAATGCGTGGCTGCCAGGTTGTCAGGATTTCCGCAAGCGGTTGCAGCCATTCGGTTTTCTGAAGAAAGGCAACGGCCTGAGTTTTTAACTCTTTCCAGTCCTGGTTGGAGTGAGCCTTCAGATCGGCCTGCAAAGCCTGCCAGAGTTCCTGAAACGATGAAGCCGGAGTCAGCAGGGAAAGTTTTACGGGATCAAAGGATTGAGAATGCATGTCCTGGATTCTACCCCAGGTGATATCCTGAAGGCATGGAACTCATGATCAAACGCTCCGTCTTTGACCTTTTGAAAGTTGGTATCGGTCCTTCTTCATCCCACACGCTGGGTCCGATGCTGATGGCTCTTGAATTCAGAAAGAAACTGCTTGAGAAGTCTCTGTGTCCGGAAAGTATCAAAGTTACCCTTCTGGGGAGCCTGGCACTTACGGGAGAAGGGCATCTTACCCCCAATGCGATTCTTGCCGGATTAAGCGGTCTTCACCCTGTTCATTCCCAGATTGATGCAATTCAGAATGCGACGGCTGAGGTGCTTCGAAACAGGGGAATCTGGTTTTCCGATCATCTGGTGGAAAGGACGGAAGAAGGCTTTGTTCATTTCGAGAAAACCCTGAAAGGTCTGAAACATCCCAATACAGCCCGTTTTGAGGCTTATGAGGGTGGCCAGGCGGTTTTCTCCCAGACCTGGTGTTCGATTGGCGGGGGGGCAATTGAGGAGGAAGAGAGGGCGGTTTGTGCGGCCCAGAAGGGAGCTTCCCAGGAAAAACTGTCCATGCTCAGAATCATACGGGAGTGTGAAGAAGCGGGCATCAGTCTTCTTGACTGGGCCTATGCCCAGGAGACCCTGCTAGGGGGCCTTTCGCGGGAGGAAATCCACCAGAAACTGATTGAGCTTTGGGAAGTCATGGATGAAGCGATTCAGCGTGGTCTTGCAACCGAGGGGATGCTGCCTGGACGTTTGAGGGCACGTCGTAGAGCTCAGCAGACCCTGAAGCGCTACGAAGAGCAGTCAAGCAAACTCAAGAACGCTGTTCCGGCTCTGGCTAAGGCCAATATCTATGCTCTGGCAGTCTCCGAGGAGAATGCTGCCGGAGGACGGATCATCACGGCACCGACCTGCGGAGCCTGTGGAGTGGTTCCTGGAGTTCTGGGCATGCTCAGAGACTCTTTGGAACTGAACTCTTCCCAGCTCGCCGATGCCTTGATGGTTGCCGGACTCTTCGGTTCGATTGTGGTCGATCGGGCCAGTATCAGTGGAGCGGAAGTTGGTTGCCAGGGCGAAGTGGGAACAGCCTGTGCCATGGCAGCAGCAGCAGCAGCATTTCTGAATGATGGGACCAGTTCCCAGATTGAATCTGCTGCTGAAGCTGCTTTGGAACATCATCTTGGTTTAACCTGTGACCCGGTCATGGGCCTGGTTCAGGTGCCTTGCATCGAAAGAAACGCAATTGCAGCGGGCACAGCGATCAACTCGGCCAACCTGGCTCTTTTAAGCGATGGGGTTCATCTGATCAGTTTTGACGCATGTGTGGACACCATGCGCGAAACCGGCAGTGATATGTCGGAAAAATACAAGGAGACTTCTCTTGGTGGTCTGGCGACAACTCTTTGCTAGCCTGCTTTGCATTTCGTTTCTGGGGGCGAGTCCTCTTGAAGAAGCAATTGCCCCGTTTGCCAAACCCTTTCTTTGGGAGAGGCTTGGTAATGTGCAGAAGCTGGGATGTCATCAGGATTATTGTGCGGACATCCTTTTGACAGAATCCAAAAAGATTCGTAAAACCTGTTTTCAGGTTCCTTTGCAGGATCAAACGGTTCGAACCTGCTTTAGTCGGGTGGTGATGGAAGAAGAACAGCGGTTCTGGATTTACCATGCCAAGGATCAGAGTCTGATCCAGCTGGTCGTTGAGTTCCCTTTTGGCAATTCCAGGATTTTTAAGGGGAGTGCCATGGAATGGCTTTTGGATTATCAGAAATCCCTGCCACAGGAAGTCCACGCCGAAATACAGGCCGATGGGCTCTGGTGGTGTTTTGAAGATTCCGAAGCCTTTCTGGCAGCAACTGAAAAAAGTTCTTTCATCAAGGTTCAGATCCGGCTGAAAAATGCCGGCTGTGAAAAAAGGAGCCTGACAAAAAATCGTGGACTTCCGATATCTTTACCCCATCCGGATTGGTCTGATCAGAAGTGAATCAGACCATGATTTCGGTACTTTCCACGTAGATATCGCAGGATCGTTTTTCCAGGGTTTCCTTGAGCTGGGTGACAAACCGGGAATCCCGGATCAGTTTTGAAGTCATCTGGCAGAGAATTTCAAGATCTTCATCCCTGCCAATAATGGCATCGGCCCCGTAGCGATAGAGAACGCAGCGAGTAGCTGAGCTTGGGCTGGAAACTACGGCCAGAATTGGCAGATCATCCCACGACTTGTCTTCCCGCAGGGCTTCGATCCACTCGTAACCTTTGCCGTGAGGAGGCAGAATGGATACCAGAATGGCGAGAGCCTTGCGTTCCTGATGGTGAACCTTAAGTTCGTTTAAGCTGGAAGCAATCATGACATCATAGTTGCCACTGAGAGACTCCCGGACTTTAAGGTCCCAGTTTGTTTCACTATTGTCCGGTTCGTTCAAAAAAACAATGGCGGGTTTGGATTGCATAGGAAAAGCATAGCATATAACTTTTGTGACAATGTCAAACTGTCGATAGTGTTCGCATGCGAATCGGTCTATTTTGCTTGATTTTAATGTCAGCGTTGACTTTATCGACTTTTGCGGATGTTCCCAATCCGGGCAACTGGTGGAACTCCCCTAAAGAAAGTGCCTGGAAAAAACAGGAAACAGAGCCTCATTTATTCTGGAAACATGGTACCTATTATCATGGCAGGGAAAATCTGCTTCCGGCCTGGCAGGAAAAGCAGGTTCTTCCTCCGGCCTGGCAGTCCCATTTTTCTAATCCGCTTTACTCACGCCCTATGCTAGGGGTGAATCCGGCCTGCGTGGATCAGGTCCGTCCAAGAGTCAGACAGGGCATGTTTTATCGTTGTGGTTATCAGGCTTTGCCTGAAATTCCTCAGGAAAACTGGCATTGGTCCCAGCCGATCCGTCGCCGCTATGCTCCAGCCCCGCGACCGGGTATGCGCGTTGAAGAGGTGAGGGAGCGTCCCTTTTTCTACCGTGAGGCTTCCTACTGAAGCAGCTTTTCCATTGTAGTCCTCAGCCATTTTCGTCCTTCCGGATTCCCCAGGGAATCATTGGGGTGGAAATACATGCGGATTGTATAGGGTATCTCAAAATTCTCACAGGGAATACGGCTGAGGTTCTGCATAAGAGAGGGCGGTATGGTCTGTTCTCCCAAAAGAGCCAAAGAGCGGGTTTTTTGTAAAAAACGGGCGATGCGTGTGGCATCATTGAACCGGGCCCGAATTTTCAGAATCTGGCCCTGATCTTCAAAATAGGGCTCGAGTTCTTCAGCAATGGCGGGGGTCAGAAGAAACTCTTCCTGGGCCAGTTCTTTCAATGGGACAAATGTTTTTGAGGCACAGAAAGGGTGATTTTTGTCTGCAATCAGGATGAGTCTATCCTTGAGAAGACGAATGGAATGTTCGGAAGGAATATCCAGAACTTCCTCATTTTCATCGAGTCCCAGACCAATCATTACATCCAATGCACCTTTATGGAAAAGCCTTCGGAGCTCGGCTCCTTCACAGTAAAGGATATCGAGTTCAAACGGCCCCTGAAGGATCTGATCCAGAATCAGATTGATGGCACTGCCATGATTCTTGGAAATGCCGATTCTTAAGGCACTCTGACAGTTTTCCCGGTTGCGCAGCTCGTCCCGGAGCTTTTTGTATTTATCCAGAAATTCATGTGAGAATTCCAGAAACTTCCGCCCTTTTTCCGTCAGAAGGGTGCGATTAGATTCCCGGATGAAAAGATCAAAACCCAGCTCTTTTTCCATGGAAGAGATACTGCTGGAAAAACCGGATTGTCCCAGTCGAGCTTTACGGGATGCCTTGCGAAATGAACCTGACTCTACAGCCCAGATAAAATGCTGTAACTGCTTGAAATCCATGTCATTCTCCTTTGTTCTGGATCTAAATCATAAAAAGAAGGTCTTATGAATGCTATCAAACAGCAGATCGAATCCACTCTAGCTGCCCAATAGCCTGAAAGACGGCTATTTCGACCCTCAGAGTGCTTTCCGATATACGAGAGCAGAGGAAGCCCTGAGACTTAAGTATCTGGAGTTCTTTCTCTGTCCAGCCTCTCTCCGGACCAAGAGCAAGGATGATCTGTTTGCTGGCGCAGACTGGAATCCACTGTTCTGCACTGCGGTCCAGAACCAGGCGCAGGCTCTCAGAATTCAGATCCTGCAAGGAATCCTGGAGACTCTTATAAAGCGTGAGGGTGGGAAGGCGGTAGTACTGATTGGACTGGGCCAGTCCGGCAAGCATTAGGGGGAGGTATTCTTCCTCTCGGAAAAAACGCGAACCTTCAAAGCTTTTTTCACTCAGATGGGTACGCACAAAACTCAGACTGCCTGCTCCTGTAGCAGTGGCATGTTCGAGAATTTTTCGCATGCTGGGCGGGCGGCAGACTCCGATGATGAGATGAAGCCAGGGTCTGTCGCCTTCCTGATCGCAAGGAAGAAGACGGACTTTGCAGGCTGTGTCATCGATAGACAGAATGCTTAAATCGGTCAGACCCTCATTCAGAATCAGTGCCCGGAGCCTGTCCTGAGATTTGGCTTTTATAACCGTTTTGACGTGATCGAGGCGGGAATCCGTCAGGGTAACGATATCATTCTCAATTTCCTTGGGCCAGAGGGGAATGCGGTTCATGTCAGAGGCCGAGTATCTCCCTGGTCTGGGTAATGGTTGCAGGGGGACGATCCGCAAGCTCTCCGATTCGGGCAACTCTTTTGACGAGTTGGGCATTGGAAGTGGCGATTTCTCCCTTGCGGAAGAAGATATTGTCTTCGATTCCAACGCGGATATGTCCACCAAGAGCAATGGCATGAATGGCCAGGGGAAGCTGATAGCGGCCCACTCCGGCAACTGACCAGCTTTGCCTGGAGTTCAGACGGGACAGCAGAAAACTCAGATTGGCCAGTTCCCCGCTCATGCCGCCTGGAACTCCAAGGACGAAATCGACGTGGAAGCTTTCCGGAAGCCAGCCTTTCTTCTGGTAGCGAGACAGAGTATCCAGCATCCCGGCATCAAAAATCTCAAGCTCTGCCAGAATGCCATGGGCCTGTATTTCTTGAGAAATTCCACGGATGATGGCTTCGGTATTCTCAAAGATATCAGGTCCGAAATTCATGCTTCCCATACTCAGAGTAGCCATCTCTGGCCTGAGTCTCAATGGTGCGGTACGTTCCTCAAGGGGCGTGCCGACAGCTCCACCAGTTGAATACTGCAGAATGCAGTCGCAGCGTTCCCGAATCAGACGGGTGGTTTTTTCAAAGATCTCCACGCTTTGGGAAGGCCGGCCATCTTCATCCCTGACATGCAGATGAATGATGCTGGCTCCGGCCTGAACAGCTCCGTGAGCAGCTTCAGCCAGTTCCTCAGGGCTTAGTGGAAGATGGGGATAGACTTCACGGGTGAGCTCGGCCCCGACAATAGGGCAGCTAATGATCAATGGCTGATTCATGCAATATCCTTAGCGTGCAATGCGCTGGCGATCTCTTGGGACGACACAGGTTCCGGAAGCCTTGCAGACCAGAATTTCCTCATCCAGGACTTCAGCGGCGGTCTCGCCCATGTCCGGACAGGGAGAAATGACTTTCCAGGCTTCAAACTCCATGGTGCGCGAGGTATTGCCCACACTGGTGATTCTGCCCACAATCTCAATATAGTCCCCGGCATAGACGGGAGCCAGGAAATCAACACTCTGATAAGCCCGAAAAAGCCCCTCATCACCATCATGGCGAATCAGAAGTTCCGTGGCGACATCGCCAAAAAGCCCAAGCATGCGGGCTCCATCTACCAGATTGCCTGCATAGTGGGCATCATGCTGACTCATACGAAGACGCAGTCTTGCTTCCATAAGAAATCTCCCGGCCAAATGACAGTACCAAAAGCAGTATAGGGGGCGGGAATCTCAGGGGGCAAGTCGCGAGAATCAAACGAAATGAATTCGGGCTGGCATCAGATTTGAATCGGTCCGAAAAATACTTTTGGGTTTGCAATGATTTTTTCTTCTCGCCCACTTCTTGCTGGGTTCTGAATAGAAATAAATGTAGTGTGGTCGTATTCACCTGACAGTTGGTGTCAGAAAAAAAGTGGCCAAAGCACCCTCGGTGGTTTTTAGAATTGAGGTTCTGACACTCATTCCAAATCACAAAGAAAGTCGCTATAACCACCGAAGAAAAGATAGCACGGCGTAAACTCAGCCTGCTAGAACTGGCCCAGGATCTTCAAAATCTAAGTCGTGCCTGCAAGGAGTTCAGATGAGTTCCGGAGGAGTTCGCCGGGTTATGGAGCAGGCATAAGCTTCTCACCCGGCACGAAAGGCTTCTTAGGCTTGAACAGAGCGTGAGGGAAACCTCAATTGAATTGAGTGAAGAACAGGTCCGGCTTTTGGAGAGATTCAGTCCTGAGTTTCGGGAGCGCCACATCGGGGTTCACCGAACCGGAGAGCTGGTAGCCGTGGATACCCTCATGGTGGGAATTCAAACGGTTGTGGACTGCCTCAGCAGGCATGCCTGGGGACGATTTTACACAATGGCCGGTAGTTCTGTGTCAGAAAAGAACATCATCCATATGAGATCTTTCTCCAGTTGGAGGGCATAGAACATCGCACAACGGGAGTAAGAAGCCCTCAGAGCAATGGTTTCGTGGAGAGGCTTCATCGAACGCTTCTGGATGAGCATTTCCGAATTCGGGGAAGAATCAAGAGGTATGAATCAGTTTAGCTCTCTTTCCGCACATGGCATCCCGGTACAAAAGCAGGCGAAAACAAACGAGAACTTTTATGACTTTTGTGTATATTTTTCGGACAAAGCCTCCTGATATAGTAGAAAAGTGCCAAATCCGGTGCTTTTTAAATGCTGTGTGCGGAATACCAGGTTGAGGAAATGCAGCTTGATCTGGATGTCTATCTGAAGCACTCATACATCTCACTGGAAAGATATGAATCAACAAAAGATAATAAATCAGAGTTAAAACTGTATTTATATTTTCAATTCTTCTAGAAAACTAAAGAAAACAGCTGTTAACCTGGCAACAGATTCACCGAGTGAATACCTTGATGCTAGATCAAATCAAAACAGAAAAAGACCTTCTGATACGGGCAAAACTCTTAAAGAAATACATTAAGCGTGAGACCAGGGTTTTAGAATTAGCGCGGTTTCTTAAAAGTGAAATTGAGGCTAATCAGTCCAAAGTTTGGGTGAAGTTTTGCAAAGAGATTCAGTCTTGTCTAAAAAAACAATTTGATTCGGAAAAAAATGTAGATAACTTAGCTCATTTTTTTTCAGAGAATTTTCAAGGCCTGGAGAATTCAAAAAAATTGATATTTTTGGAAGAAATTGAGCAAAAAAACAGTTCAGGAATCAAGATCTTTTTAGAGTCAAACCCTGAATTTCTATTGATTCAAAGCGATCCACGTGTCTTTCGAAAAATGCTTATATTGATGGGCAGAGCCGACTGTTTGAGACAAGAAGAATTCTATACATCCATTGATGAAGTTCAGAGCTTTTCTTCCACTGAAGCTGCCAAGGTAAAATTGAAGCGTTTTTCTTCTGTCTTTGGACTGGCTTCTGTTTTTGTTGTGTCTTTGATTGGAGTACTGGGCGGCAAGACACTCAATACCACTGATATATTTAAAATTTTCAAAGGTGGCAATTTACACGATTCTTCAGTACAAAAACCGGAATACATTGCACCACCAATTTTAGAAACTGCAAAACAGCTTTCTTCAAAAAGTCCAATCATTCAAGAGCCTCCAAAAAAACTCCAATTGAATGAGCCGATCGAGACTGCTTCCAGCGTCCTTTCAAATGAAGCTTCAATCTCTCTGGATGAGCAAAGTACTGATGACAGAACTGAGATTGCCAAGACTTCTCAAAAGCGCAGTGTTATAATCAACCGTATCCAGCCTAGTCAAAAGAAACTTAGTTCAACTCATGAACAACTATCAGTCGATTCCGCAGAAAAAGTGCTTGCCAGCAAAGCTGAAGTAAAAATGATTTTAGTGGCTGGAATTGAGAAGGAAGGCAGAGCAGATACTATTTTGATCTTTTCTTTAAAAGACAAACAAGCTCGCTTAATGTCGATTCCTCGGGATACTAAGGTTAGAATTGTCAAAGATCAGGTTGAACAAAATGCCAAACTGAATCATACCCATCGCTGGGGCGGAGTGCCATTACTTAAAGAGGCAATCTCCTCTCTGTTTCCAGAATTGAATTTAAGCAGTCATGTGGTGGTGGATTTGAGCTTGTTTCGAAAATTTGTGGATATGGTAGGTGGCGTCAAGCTTGACGTGGAAATGGACATGTTCTATGAAGATAAGGGTGCAAATTTCAAGATTGATTTAAAGCGGGGTGAGCAGATTCTCAATGGAGAAAATGCTGAAGCCTATGTGAGATTTCGAGCAGATGGTAAGGGAGATTTAGGTAGGGTTGTTCGCCAGCAAAAATTTCTAAGTGCCTTGCAGCAAAGAATTCATGAACTGAACTCATTTAATCTTAAAAATGTGAAAACTCTGAGTAGAATTCCTTCATTTTTCATTTCAGTTTTCAAAGAGGTGGAAACCGATCTAAGTCCTCTGGAAATGGCTAATCTTGTTCTTCAGGCACGCAGCTTAAGTCGCGATCAAATGAGTCTTCGAACTTTGACTGGCAAGGGTCACTATGAGCAAAAAGAAGGCAATAGCGGTTTAGTAAATTACTATATCTCAGATTCGGTGGAACGGATTGAAGCGATGCAGTGGATTCAGTTTCATGAAGGAAACAAATCGCAAAACTCCAGCACAGGTTCAAGCTCAGATTCTCTACAAAAGGTTAGTTTAGCCAAACAAAACAAGAGTCCATAAAACCAGCTCTACCCTGTAGTTTTTGGATCTTCTCGCAGCTTCAGTGTCCCCTTTGAGATGCCCATCCTGGAATTTGGATTTACCTGTTTATGCTCTGCCTGACTCGTCCGCGATCCGCTCCAGGAAGGTTTGAATGTCCTTTCATATGCATTTCAATCCACAAATCGGCAAATTTTCTGGTCAAAAGATGGTCCTGATGGTCGTCTTCAAAGGCTTTTCCTTCTAAAAGCCATTCATCATAGGCCAGATTGGAATCTTCCGGGATGCTGTCCTGCACACAGGGGAAGTACGGAAGGTTCTCTGATCGGGCGAATTCATATTTTTCGAAAAAATTATTCTGCCTGTCAGGCACTATCAGGCTGTGGACTTTCTTACCCGTTGTAACAGTAAGCAGGATTTCTCCTGAAGCGACAGGGGAGCCCTCAGGAATCAGACGCCAGCCGTAATGAACCCAGCGAAAAAAGAATGGAAATCTGGGACAGCGAATGAATTTGGGTTTCCCGGTCTGTTCCTCTGACAACACCAGATTCTGAAAGAGGGGCCTGAGATCACCTGGCTCAAAATCAAGATATGAGTGAGTCCATCTTCGATCACGGGGAAAGGCTATGCCAACAGTCAGAAAGTCGTTATACCGATAAAGCACCAGGTTAGGTTCTGACAGGAATGAATATGATCGGACTCGATACATGGACACGTCATTTTTGCAGTAATCAAACGCCCCGTTTTTTCCTGAGGACGTTTTGATTGAGTCAAATTACCATAGCAGATGGTGAAGGTTCAGGTCAATTTGGGCTCTTTTTTCTAGCGGCATCGGTTTGATTCGATCTGACTCCTCTCTGTCGCTTTCCGATCTTCAAACTCCTTTTGGGAGATGGGACATATCTGGATTTAGGCCAGTTACCTTATCATCGCTCTTTCCGCACATAGCCTCCCGGTACGCCAGAGGACAAAAGCAAACAAATCCAAACAG